>JAGBLH010000090.1 GCA_017635515.1 Selenomonas sp. | reverse complement strand
GGTGCTGCCGAAGCGGTTCTTCACCGCCCTGAGCACCCGGTACTCAGCGTTGCGCTCCCCCTCGAAGAAGAGCACCGTGTCCACGATATGCTCCAGCACCCGAGGGCCTGCCAGATTGCCTTCTTTGGTGACATGGCCAATAATGAAGGAGGCTAGGCCCCGGCTCTTGGAAATCCGCAAGAGATCCACGGCACACTCCCGCACCTGGGACACGCTGCCCGGAGCGCTCTGGATCTCAGGCTTGAACACTGTCTGGATGGAGTCAATCACCAGCAAATCCGGCTTCGTGTTCAGGGCATGGGTCTCGATGGTGGCAAGGTTCGTCTCGCTCACCACCAGTAGCTTGTCCGCGATGGCCCCCAGCCTGTCTGCCCGCATGCGTACCTGCCGGGTGCTTTCCTCGCCGGTGACGTAGAGCACCCTGCGGCCGGCGCGGGCAATCTCGGCGCAGACCCTGAGGGTCAGGCTGGACTTGCCCACGCCGGGGTCGCCCACCAGCAGCACCATGGAGCCGGGGATAACCCCGCCCCCCAGCACCCTGTCAAGCTCCCCGGAGCCGGTGGAAAAGCGGGGCATATCCTCCAGCTCCACCTCCCCGATGGGCTTGGGGGGCACGGCATCAGACAGGCCTGTGCGGGAGGTTTCCTCCATCTCAGGCGGAGCGATTTCCTCCACCATGGTATTCCAGGCACCGCAGCCGGGACACTTGCCCTGCCACTTGGGGGAGTCATAGCCGCACTGCTGGCAAACATATACGGTCTTTTTCTTCTTGGGCATAATTCCTCTCCACATGAAAGAGCCGCCTCCATCGAAGCCTTGGAAGCGGCCTGATTTCTTCATCGCTTTAGTATACGCTTAATCAGCCGGATAGTCCAGCGTCCCAGCCAAACAATAGACCAAAAAAGATTCATGAAGAAGTTTCCCAGCTTTCCTCCGGCAGTCTTGGGCGCCAGCTTATTTTCCATGGACTGCCGCCTCCCGCCTGCTAGGTGCAGTTCTCTCCTTCTTCACGAAGTCCAGCTTGTCCTCCGCCTTGCCCTTGCGGACGCTGATGGTGTCCCCGGCCTTGAAAGTGCCGGAGAGCAAAAGCTCTGCCAAATCATTTTCCAGCAGCTTCTCGATGGCCCGGCGCAGGGGGCGCGCCCCGTACTTTTCGTCCGTGCCCTGCTCGATGAGCCGCAGCTTGGCGCTGGGAGTGACCTCCAGGCGGATTTCCTTCT
The DNA here is from genome assembly GCA_017635515.1 of Selenomonas sp. Classification (GTDB taxonomy): domain Bacteria; phylum Bacillota; class Negativicutes; order Selenomonadales; family Selenomonadaceae; genus Selenomonas_B. Next base: position 5,351 of record JAGBLH010000090.1, on the reverse strand, counting down.
CCTGCAGACGCTTGCGCACGTCACCCAGGAGAATGTCCACAATGCGGGAAAGCTCCGGGCGGCCCAGGGGGTGGAACACCAGCATTTCATCTACCCGATTCAAAAACTCAGGCTTGAACAGCTTTTGCACCTCGCCCAGCACCCGCTTCTGCTCCAGCTCGTCCTGGCTGAGGCTCCTTTCCGCCCCCACGGCGAACCCCATGGCAGGAGCGGCCTTTTTGATGGAGCCTGCCCCGGCATTGGAGGTCATGATGCTCACCGTATGGCGGAAGTCCACCGTGCGACCCTGGCCGTCAGTGAGACGGCCATCGTCCAGCACCTGCAGAAGGATATTGAACACATCAGGGTGAGCCTTCTCAATCTCGTCCAGCAGGATGATGGAGTAGGGCTTCCTGCGCACGGCATCAGTCATGCGGCCTCCCTCCTGATAGCCCACATAGCCCGGAGGCGCCCCCACCATGCGGGACACCGTATGCTTTTCCATGTACTCGGACATATCAAAGCGGATTATGGCATCCTCGCTGCCAAAGAGGTTTTCCGCCAGTGCCTTGGCCAGCTCCGTCTTGCCCACCCCCGTGGGGCCAAGGAAAAGGAAGGAGCCAATGGGACGGCGGAGGTCCTTGAGGACCGCCCGCGCCCGGCGCACAGCCCGGGAGACGGCGCGCACCGCCTCCTGCTGTCCCACCACTCTGGCAGAGAGCTTCTTTTCCATCTGCAGGAGCTGCTGGGCTTCCCTGGCCGCCATGCGCTGCACGGGGATGCCCGTCCAGGCAGACACCACCTCTGCCACGTCATTTTCCGTGACGGTGACATAGGTGCCGCTCTGCTGGGCCCAGTCGCGGCGAGCCTGTTCCAACTCCTCCTTCTTCTTCTGCATCTCGTCACGGAGGCTGGCCGCCTGCTCAAAGGCCTGAGCCTTGATAGCCTCGTCCTTCTCCCGCTCCAGTTCCTCCAGACGGCTCTCGAGCTCCTGCAGGGGCTTGGGGGCAGCCACCGTCCCCATGCGCACCTTGGCCGCCGCCTCGTCCATGACATCTATGGCCTTGTCAGGCAGGAACCTGTCCGTGATGTAGCGGGAACTAAGGCGCACTGCCGCCTCCAGGGCATCGTCTTGGATCACAGCCCGGTGGAACTGCTCATAGCGGTCACGCAGCCCCTTGAGGATGGCCTCGGCCTCCTCCGGGGAGGGCTCCTCCACCAGCACCGACTGGAAGCGGCGGGACAGGGCACCGTCCTTTTCCAGATATTTCTTGTACTCGCCCAGGGTGGTAGCACCGATGACCTGTATCTCCCCCCTGGAAAGGGCGGGCTTCAGAATATTGGCAGCATCAAGTGCCCCCTCGGCGGCCCCGGCCCCCACCAGCGTGTGCAATTCGTCGATGAAGAGGATGACCTTGCCGGAGCGATGGATTTCCTCCATGACCTCCTTGAGCCGTTCCTCGAATTCCCCCCGATACTTGGCCCCTGCCACCAGAGAGGCGATGGAGAGGGAAATGACCTCCTTGTCCTGCAGCGTATGGGGCACCTGCCCGGAGACAATGCGCTGAGCCAGCCCCTCGGCAATGGCGGTCTTGCCCACCCCCGGCTCACCTAAGAGCACGGGATTGTTCTTGGTGCGGCGGGAGAGGATCTGCACCACCCTGGTGATTTCCCGCTGGCGGCCAATCACGGGGTCCAGCTTCTTCGCCGCCGCCAGCTTGTTGAGGTTGCGCCCGTACTTCTTCAGCAGGGGCGTGCCCTTTTCGCTGCCACCGTGGGGCTCCTCGCTGTAGTCCCCCTTGTCCTCCAGCAGGGCAAAGACTTCATTGAGGGCATCATTTAGCTCTATGCCGAAGTGCTCGATGAGTTCCACCGCCGCCCCTCCGGCATCTTCCAGCAGGCTGATGAGGATATGCTCCGTGTCCACCACGGAGGCCCCCAGCCTGTCGGCCTCCCCCACGGCTCCCTCCATGACCCGCTTGGCCCTGGGGGTATAGTAGGGATTGTCCGAGGGATATTCCTGTTCACTAGCCGTGAGGCGGCGCAGTTCTGCGAGGGCGTTTTCGTACTCCATGCCCAGATTCCGCAGGGCCTGGGCTGCCAGGCTCCCCCGTTCGTGCAGGAGCCCCAGCAGGATATGCTCAGTGCCTATGTAGTCCCGGCGCAGCTCATGGGCCAGGCGCTGGCCAAACCGCACCGCCCGGACGGCCATTTCCGTGAATTCTCTTCGGTCTCTATCGCCCATGCAGGGCCTCCTTTCTATCAGGGAATATGATTCACTCCTTGCCCAGCAGGGCCTTGCGCACCTGCTCTGCCCGGAGCCTGTCTATCTCATTCTTGGACATATTCTCGTTTTCTGCCAGATTCTGCAGGAAGTGGGTGCGGCTCACCAGCAGGATATCCCCGAAGCAGTCGGGACTGCCCACCTCCATGAGCCTGAGATTCATGCCCAGGCGCACCCAGGAGAGAAGCTCCAGGGTCTCCTTCTCCGTCAGCAGGCGGGCATAGCGCAGAGTGCCATAGGCGCGCCAGACCTCGTCCTCCAGCCTGTCTTTCATGTAGAGGGCCAGAGCCTTGCGGGCCTTGCGCTCATGCGCCACCACTTCCCGGACGGCGCTCTTGAGATTTTCCACCAGTGCCTGCTCCGAAAAGCCCATGGTGAGCTGGTTGGTGATCTCATAGAGACAGCCCCCCGCTTCCTGGCCCTCGCCGTAAAGGCTGTGGATGGAGAGGCCCAGCTGGGGCGCGATGGTCTCCACGCTACCGATGTTCTTGGTGAAGACCAGCCCCGGCAGGTGCAGCACCACCGAAGCCCTGAGGCCTGTGCCCAGATTGGTGGGCACCGCCGTGAGATAACCCATCTTCTCGTCAAAGGCAATGTCGAGCTGGGACTCGATGATATCGTCAATGGCAAAGGCCTGCTTGAGGGGCGTGTCCAGATCAAAGGCAGGCGAGAGGCATTGGATGCGCAGATGATCATCCTCATTGACCATGAGGCTCACCTGCCCGTCCTCTGCCAGGAACACCTCTCTATGCTGGGGGTTCTTCATCAGGGCAGGGGTAGCCAGCTGCTTTTCAATCAGCACGCTGCGTTCCAGCGGCGTGAGCTCCTCCATATTGAGGCCCGCAAACTCCACCCCCAGGCCTTTGGAAAGGCTGGGCACTATCTGCTCCACCTGGGTGCGCACCGCCAGCAACTGGGAAAAATCCGCCCGGCTGGGGAAAGGCAGCTGCTTGAGGTTGCGGGCCAGCCGCACCCTGCTCATCAGCACCACATCACCGTCCTGGCCTTCGCCGGACAGCCAGCTGAGGTGACGCTCTTTCATGACTTCGTCCTTAGACATGAGCTTCCCCTCCTTCCTTGGCAGAGAGCTTCTGTTCCAAAGCCCGCACCTCATCGCGCAGCCGTGCGGCCTCCTCATATTCCTCCTGGGCCACCTTTTCCTTGAGTTCCGCCCGCAGCCGTTTGATTTCCTGCTTCAGCTCCAGGGTGCCGCCGCTGCGGCGGGGAATCTTGCCGCTGTGGGTGCTGGTGCCATGAATGCGACGGAGCAGTGGCTCCAGCTGACGGCGAAAAGTGCCGTAGCATACACTGCAGCCAATCTTGCCCGTCTGCTGGAAATCTGCATAGCTCATGCCGCAGTTGGGGCAGGTCAGCACCAGTGGCTCCCCCTCCTGCCTGTGCTTTTCCTCCTGTTCCCCAGGCTGTCTGAACATACCTTTCAGGAAATCATCCACGGACATGTTCCGCTTGGGCTGGGCCTCGGGCATGAACTCCCCATAGCCTGCCGCGCACTTCTCGCAGAGGTTCTTCTCCTTGCGCCCCTCAGGGCCAATCTGCACTATATGCACCACCGCTTCACGGCGGCCGCAATCATCACATAACATAATTTCACCGCTTCCTTCATAGCAAAAGTTCAGCTGAAATTCTCCAAAGTCAGCACCATGACCTTCAAGAGCCGCACCCTCTCCTTGTCACTGAGAGTGACAGAATTGAAGGCCTCGCTCACCACCTGCATGAGTAACGCCCCCTCACGGGTAGACACCATGTCGTGCTCATGGAGGTATTTGATCATGCCCTGCACCGTCTTCTCGTCCGTATCCTCATCGATATCGTCCAGCATCCGCTGGAAGACCAAGCCCTTCATAGGCACCTGGACAATGCGGATATATCCCCCCAGCCCCCGGCGGGACTCCACCACGAAGCCCTTGTCCTGGGTGAAGCGGGTGGACAGCACGTAGCTGATCTGGGAAGGCGCGCAGGAAATGGCATCCGCAATATCCGTGCGGCGCAGCTCCACCTTGCCCTCTCCTGCCATAGCCAGCTGGCGCAGGATATAGGACTCTATCATGTCCGCAATATTGCTCATAGGAAATCACCTTCAATACTGTATTGACCAATTGACTTATCTTTCCCTACATTATATTTGATTTTTTGACCTTTTGCAAGGATTTGCAGGAAACTTTCATTCTGTCTCCCCCTCAATCTTCCATATACTGCTTTATATGTTTTTTTCAGAAATATTGTTTTCTCCTCTCCCTGATGTTAAAATACTCATGTCGCAATCATAGTCTTTATAAAGATAAGGAAGTGTTTGACTTTGACAGAACTCCTCTCCAGTCCCTCCAGCCTCTTTGCCATGACAGGCCTCTTTGCCATGACCGGGGGCTGCATCTACATGAAAAAGACAAAGCTCACCACCCAGATGCTGGTTTACATCGCCCTCATGCTGTCCCTGACCATCATCCTGGACCAGCTGCGCCTGTTCCACTTTCCCCAGGGCGGCAGCCTGACCCTGGGCTCCATGCTGCCCATCATGCTCATCTCCTACCGCTTCGGCCCCTCGATTGGTGCCATGACAGGCTTCCTCTACGGCTTCATGAACCTCCTGCTGGATCCCTTCATCCTGCATCCTGTGCAGGTTATTTTCGACTATCCCCTGCCCTTCATGGCTATCGGATTAGCCGGACTCATGAAAAACAGCCTTTATCTGGGCGTCCTCCTGGGCTTTGCCGGACGCTTCCTCTGCCACTTCATTTCCGGCATAGTCTTCTTCTCCTCCTACGCCCCGGAGGGCATGTCCCCCATCATCTACTCCCTCACAGTAAACGGTTCCCTCATCGGTGCCGAATGCCTCATCTGCCTCATCATCGTCAAGCTCCTGCCCATCAGGCGGCTGCTGGACAGCATGGGACAGGAACACTGATTATCTGAAAGCATAGACACGCCAAAGGGGCTGTTGCAAGAGTATGATTTCACTTATCCACAGCCCCCTTTTCCTTGTTAAAGCATAAGAAGTGCCTATTCATTTTAAAATCCACTAAAAATGAGCACAAGAGATCAAGCGGTCCAAAAATCGCCTTTTTCTTGT
>JAGBLH010000089.1 GCA_017635515.1 Selenomonas sp. | reverse complement strand
ATCTCCCCGTTGCAGGGCAAGAGCCGAGGCTCAGCTATCCGTAGCCCAGGAGGAATTCCGTTTGCCGCCTGTGCTGACAGATGAGGAGATTGCAGAACTTCTGCCGCGTTTGTCGGAGATGGTCAAGTGGGCTAATGCAGTTTCGGCCTATGCCCTTGAGGCAGCAGTCAACCATGGGAAGAAATGGCAGGGTTACAAACTTGTGGCAGGCCGTTCAGTCAGGAAATATGTTGATGAGGAAAAAGTGGCTGAAGCCGCAAAATCTGCTGGCTTCAAGGACATCTTCGAGCATAAGCTCATCACGCTAACCCAGATGGAACGGCTGATGGGTAAGGCAACATTCAACGAGGTTTTAGGCAGCTTGATTATAAAACCACAAGGCAAGCCGACACTTGTGCCAGAGAGCGACAAGCGTCCGGCGATAGATGCAGGTTCAGAGTTTACAAATTTGGAGGAAAAAGAAAATGGCTAACAACAAGAATTTGACAAAAGTAATCACCGGTGTAGTTCGTCTCAGCTATGAACACGTATGGGAGCCTGCCAGCATCAATGGCGGAGAGCCGAAGTATTCCGCTTCGCTTATTATCCCCAAGACCGACACGAAGACCGTAAAGGCTATTGAGGATGCTGTCGATGCCGCCATCACCGAAGGTATCGGTAAGTTCGGTGGGAAGAAGCCCAACAAGGCGGCGCTCAAGCTCCCCCTCCGGGATGGCGACACGGAACGTGAAGATGAGGCATACAAGGATGCTTTCTTCATCAACGCCAACAGCAAGACGGCTCCGCAGATTGTTGACCGTGCTGTGCGTCCTATTTTGGACAGGAACGAGGTTTACAGCGGCTGCTATGTTCGCGCCTCGATTTCCCTGTATGCTTTCAACAGTAACGGCAATAAGGGCGTGGCCTGCGGACTCAATAACATCCAGAAGGTCAAGGACGGCGAGCCTTTGGGAGGACGCACCAGTGCTACAGATGATTTCACCGCTTTGGACGGTGCAGATGAGGATTTCCTGTCCTAACATTAATTAGGCTTTACGGGGCGGCGGCTTTAGAGTCGCCACTCTTTTCATATTCGGGGGTGACAGTTGTGGAAATTTGGCGTGATATACCAGGTTATGAAGGACGATATCAAGCTAGTACTTTGGGGCGAATAAGAAGTCTTGATAGGAGAGTTCCTGTATATGATTCTACTGGGAGATTTACAAGGGCTGTGCGGGGGAGGATATTACGACCGGGAAAATGTAGGTCAGGTCATGTTTCGGTAGTTTTAGGGAATGGTAAGCCAGGAAGTATGGTACACCAGTTAATTTGCAGAACATTCATTGGACCTTGCCCTAAAGGAATGGAAGTTCTACATAAAAATGGGAATCCTTGTGATAATCGCTTAGAAAATCTCCATTATGGTACTCGAACCGAAAATATTCTAGACGTATATAAGGTGGGGAAAAGGTGGAGAAAATTTTCTCTTAATGATGTTGACAGGATTCGCTTTGAGCTATTTTGTGGAATACCAGGTCATGAGATAGCCAAGGAATATGCAGCATCAGATGCGACCATTTCAGCAATAAAACGGGGGAGGACCTACAGATGGTATCAATAATAAAGAATCTAAGCTGCGATATTGAGACTTTTTCCAGTGTCGATATAAGCAAGGCTGGTGCGTATAAATACGCTGCAAGCCCAGATTTTGAAATCCTGCTTTTTGGCTATTCGAAGGATGGCGAGCCGGTACAGGTCGTGGACTTTACGCAGGGAGAGGAACTGCCAGATGAGGTGCTGGCAGCATTGACAGATGACAGCGTGGCAAAATGGGCGTTTAACTGCTCCTTTGAGCGTACCTGCATAGCTCGGTATCTGCGGGATAAGGGCGTGCTTAGTGCCAGTGAGTTCCTGCCACCAGATTCTTGGTATTGCTCGATGATTTGGTCAGCCTATATGGGACTGCCACTGTCGCTGAAGTCCGTAGGTGCGGTGCTGGGCTTAGAGCAACAGAAGATGGCTGAAGGACAGGAACTTATCCGCTATTTCTGCTGTCCCTGCAAGCCGACCAAGACCAATGGTGGCCGCAAACGTAACTTGCCCGCCGATGCCCCGGATAAGTGGGAGCTGTTCAAAAAATATAATCAACGTGATGTGGAAGTGGAACTTGCCATCAAGGAACGGCTGGCCAAGTTTCCTGTTCCGGACTCAGTTTGGCGGGAATATCATCAAGATCAGGAAATAAATGACCGTGGCATTCTGGTAGATATGCCTTTGGTGCGAAATGCCATCGCTATCAGCCAGAAATGTACGGAAGAGAATCTGCAAAGGGCACAGGTCATCACGGGACTGGAAAATCCCAACTCTCCCATCCAGCTTAAGGAATGGCTGGCGGCTAACGGCATATCCGTAGATTCGCTGGCCAAGGCAGAAGTGGAGCGGCTTTTGAAAGAAACAACAGGGCAGGTACATGAATTGCTTGCCCTGCGACAGCAACTCTCTAAATCCAGCGTCAAGAAATACACCGCCATGGTCAATGTGGCTGGAGCAGATGACAGGGCACGTGGCCTTTTCCAATTTTACGGAGCCAATCGCAGTGGCAGGTTCGCAGGGCGGCTGGTGCAATTACAAAATCTTGCTCGAAACAGTATGTCCGATTTGGATGAAGCCCGTCAGCTGGTAAGGAAGGGAAACTATGATGCCCTGCATCTTCTGTATGATTCCGTGCCGGATGTGCTCTCCCAGCTTATCCGCACAGCCTTTGTGCCGAAACCAGGTTATAAATTCATTGTGGCCGATTTCTCTGCCATTGAGTGCCGGGTACTGGCGTGGCTGGCAGGGGAGCAATGGGTACTGGATGTTTTTGCCAATGATGGTGATATTTACTGCGTTTGTGCCGAAAAGATGTTTCATGTGCCAGTGGTAAAGCATGGCCAGAACGGTGAACTTCGACAAAAGGGAAAGCAGGCAACTTTGTCCTGTGGCTATGGCGGCTCCGTCGGTGCCTTAAAGGCTATGGGAGCATTGGAGGCTGGTATGAAGGAAGATGAACTTCAGCCATTGGTTGACGCATGGCGGGAGGCCAATCCTAATATCGTGAAGTTTTGGTGGGATGTGGACAGGGCTGCCAAAGAGGTAGTGAAGGAGAAAACCACTACAGAAACTCACGGACTTCAATTTGTCTGTCGTAGTGGTATGTTGTTTATTGAGCTTCCCAGCGGCAGGCATTTATCTTACGCCCAGCCAGCTATAGGCGAGAATCGTTTCGGCGGTGAGTCCGTCACCTACATGGGCATCGGTGCCACCAAAAAGTGGGAACGTATCGAGACTTTCGCAGGCAAACTGGTGGAGAATATCACCCAGGCGGTGGCAAGGGACGTGCTCTGCTACGCCATGCATACTCTTGGGGATGAGCGGATTGTCATGCATGTACACGATGAGCTGATAATTGAGGCAGAGCCAGAGATTTCCTTGGAGGAAGTTTGCGATAAGATGGGACGCACTCCACCGTGGGCACCAGGGCTGATTCTCCGAGCAGATGGCTATGAGTGCCAGTACTACAAGAAAGACTGAGTTGTTCAGGGGGCAGAAAAAATCTGCTCCTTTTTTTATTTTTGGGTGACCAAGGTGGCCGGTTTTGTCCTCTTACCTATGAGGGGGTTGATTTTTTCGCCTCCATATGTAGGAACTAACAATTCTATCGCCCATAGGGCAGGAGGACAACACTATGATTCAGGTTTTTGAGAACGAGGAGTTTGGCAAGGTGCGTACCACGGAGGTCAACGGTCAGCCGTATTTCGTGGGCAAGGATGTGGCAGAAATTCTCGGATATGCTGACACCAACAAGGCAATCGCCATGCATGTGGATGAGGAAGACAAACTCAACGACAAAACGGCGTTGAGTTTGGGACAGCGTGGTGGCTGGCTTATCAACGAGTCCGGACTGTATAGTCTCATCCTTACCAGCAAACTGCCGAAGGCAAAGGCGTTCAAACGCTGGGTGACATCGGAGGTGCTGCCGTCCATCCGCAAGCATGGTCTTTATGCAGTGGATGAGATTCTGGCAAATCCGGATATTGCCATTAGGGCTTTGCAGGAACTCAAGGCAGAGCGTGAAAAACGCAAGTCGCTGGAAGGCACGGTGGCAGTGCAGAATCAGCAGATTGCCGAAATGCAGCCCAAGGTCAGTTATTACGACCTTATCCTGCAATGCCCAGATTTGATGTCTATCACCACCATCGCAAAGGACTATGGCTATTCGGCAAAGCGGCTCAATGCTTATCTGCATGAGCAGGGGATTCAGTTCAAGCAGGGGGGCATCTGGCTTTTGTATCAGCATTACGCCGAGCAGGGGTACACCAGCACTAAGACCCACAACTATGCTGGCGAAGATGGCACTCAGCATGCCAAGCCGCATACTTATTGGACTCAGAAGGGCAGGCTATTCCTTTACGATTTCTTGAAGGCTCGTGGCATTCTGCCGCTTATCGAACGGGAGGGTTGATATATGTGTATTGAACGCTTTAATTCAGAGGGTTATGTAGACCGCACCGCCCAGTCTGCCTTGGCAAAGGTCGAGGCAGAAGAACGGAAAAATGCATGGCCGGTGGTGTATGTCTGCTCTGCTTATCGCGGCAATGAGCGGGTGAATGTACTGAGAGCCAGAAATTACTGTCGGTTCGTGGTGAGTAAGAAGCGTGTGCCGATAGCCCCACACTTGCTCTTTCCGCAGTTTGTCACTGAAGCAACAGAGCGGGGACTGGCCATGAAGATGGACTGTTTGCTCCTGCGCAGATGTGATGAAGTCTGGGCCTTTGGCGAGATTACTGATGGCATGGCCATAGAAATCGAGATGGCAGCAGATGAGGGCAAGCGGGTGCGGTATTTCACCCGTGATTTGAAGGAGGTAACAAGAGTATGAGGTTTACGTTACATAGGGCTGACTGCCGTGGCAATGAGAAGAATGTGTGCTATCCGCATGAATGCCGGATTAGCAGTATGGCAGAATTCCAGTCAGCAGTGGGATTTGACCATGTGTGTGCCTCTTTCAAAGGCGGCAGGCGCAGCGTGGGAAATTTCCAGAGTGCGGATGTGCTGGTGATGGATTGCGATAATGACCATTCAGATGTTTCTGCTGAATGGGTAACGCCGGAAAAGCTGGCAGATATGTTGCCGGATGTGAGTTATGTATTGGCTCCCAGCCGGCATGATGGGGAAGTAAAGGACGGCAAGTCACCACGCCCCAGGTTTCATGTGTATTTTCCTCATGAACCTATAGAGGATGCGGGGGAATATGCCGGGCTGAAACGTGCCATTCAGGCAAGATTTCCCTTCTTTGATGGTAATGCACTGGATGCTGCCAGGTTCATCTATGGTCATCCGTGTTCGCAGGCAGTTTGGCATGAAGGGGAGATGTCCATTGAGCAGATGGTGCTGGCCTGCCAGACGGAGGACAGCATACCCCAGGGACAGCGTAACAGCACTCTTTCCCATTTTGCCGGGAAACTTGTGAAGCGTTATGGGGCAACGGAACGGGCACACGAGATTTTTCTTGAGAAGGCCGCCAAGTGTGAGCCACCGCTCTCAGATGAGGAATTGGGCAAGATTTGGCATAGTGCTGAAGGCTTTGCCAAGAGAGTGCAGGGGCAGTCAGGGTATGTACCGCCGGAGCAGTATGGTGGTACGCATGTATCTTTAAAACCTGCAGATTACAGCGATATTGGACAGGCTAAGGTACTGGCCAGGGAATACCGAGATGAACTCAAGTACACGCCCGCCACAGATTATCTTCGCTATGACGGCGTTACCTGGAATGAATCAAGGGCACAGGCCATTGGTGCCATGGAGGAATTCCTGGATTTGCAACTGGCTGATGCTCAGGATGAAGTTAAGGCGGCAGTCAAGGAACTTACAGACTTGGGCGTGGCACAGGAAAAACTGGCCAAGGGTGGCAGAACGCTGGAGAAAGAAATCACAGAGGCACAGATGAAGGCATATGCCCGTTACCAGTCGGCTATGGGCTACCTTGCCTTTGTGCAGAAGAGGCGGGATATGAAGTATGTGCTGTCTGCCCTGCAGGCGGCAAGACCTATGCTGGAAATTAAGGTGGATGACCTTGACCATGATGCCTT
>JAGBLH010000088.1 GCA_017635515.1 Selenomonas sp. | reverse complement strand
GGAAAAAACCGCCTCAATCCGCAGCCAGTCGCATCCCGTGCGTATCATATCCCCGGACAGGCGCTGACCTAGGATTCCTCCCAAGGCATCTATGAGAATGGACTTGCCCGCTCCCGTCTCACCTGTCAGGATATTGAGTCCGGCACCAAAGTTCACCTGCACATGCTCCAGCAAAGCGAAGTTCCAAACTGTCAAAGTCTTCAGCATGCCCTGCATATCTCCTTTTGCGTCTCTTGCTCAAATCAAATTTTCTTAGAAATATTGGCTCAGCCTTTTCACCACCCGAAGTACGGCAGCCTTGGGCTTGATGACCACCAGTATGTTGTCATCCCCTGCAATGGTGCCAATGACCTCAGGCCATTGGGATTGGTCAAGCCCCGCCGCTACAAGGCTGGCACTGCCTGGCAGAGTCTTCACTACAATGAGATTCTCGCTGGAATCCAACCCTGTCACATTATCCTTGAGAAGCCTGGCCAGGCGGTTCTTGGTGAAGGTCAAATTTTCCTGTTGCGGAGCCGCATAGCGATAACGACCGCTTTCCGTTGGCACCTTGAAGAGCATCATTTCCTTGATGTCCCTGGAAACCGTGGCCTGGGTAACCTGTATATCCCTGCTGCGCAGTGCTTCAGCCAGTTCTTCCTGCGTCTCCACCACCTGCGTCTCGATAATATCCCTGATTATTGCATGTCGCTTGCTCTTCATCTTGTCTCACCTCTTGCAGGTTCAGCTTTCTTTCCACAGCTTGGTTCTGAGAATCTGGTAATAGTCCTTATCCTGGAACTTCACTATGCTGGCCTGTATCTTTGACTTGCGTACCATGACCTCATCCCCAGGCAGCAAGCGGAAGCTCTCCTGCCCGTCAAAGGTCACCAGAATATCCTGGTGTACCGCCGCTATCTTGATATGCACCACGTCATCCTCCCCGATGACCAAAGGACGCATATTGAAGGTGTGGGCACAGATGGGAGTAAGCAGCAGGGCAGGTATGCGAGGACTCATGATGGGCCCTCCCGCCGACAGGGAGTAGGCTGTCGAGCCTGTGGGAGAGGAAACGATGATGCCATCAGCCTTGTAGTCCATCAGATGCACATTGTTGATGGCCAGCCCCAAATGCAGCATGCGGGCCACGCCCCCCTTGGTGATCACCACATCATTGATGGCGTGTCCCAGGAAGCGGCTTTCCCCTTCGCTGTTGACGTAGCCTGACAGGAGCAGCCTGTGCTCAATGCGGTAATTCCGTTCAAGGATTCGCTGGAGCATGGACTCCAGTTCTCCCAGCTCAATATCTGCCATAAAGCCCAGCGTGCCCAGATTGATGCCACAGACTGGCACCGGGTTGCTGCCGTATCTCCTGCATACTCCCAGCAGAGTGCCGTCTCCCCCCAGGCTCAGGGCGATATCTGCCTTCTGCTTCTCAATCTCCGCCACCCCATATTCCTCCAGATCGAAAAATCTCGATTCGTCCAGAGGCAGCATGAGCTTTGCTTCCTTGTCGCTGTAAAAGCCGATGATTCTCTTCAGTACCTCACCGGAGGCGGGTTTATCTACATTTGGAAAGACGGCTATCCTCATCAATGGCTCCTATCCCTCCCTTAGAGTCTCTTGTCATTTGTCCAGAGCGGCGTGGGCCTCCCGTACGACTTCCCCTGCCAAGCTCGCTTCTATCTCATTTCCCTCGACCCTGCCCTTGCAGAGCCAGACCAGATACTCAATATTGCCCTCTGGCCCCTTCACGGGGGAGAAAGTCAGGCCTCGTACAGCAAAGCCCAGTTCCCGGCTGAAGGCCACGATATTTTCCACAACCTCCAGATGTACTGCAGGATCGCGCACCACGCCTTTCTTGCCCACCTTCTCCTTGCCTGCTTCAAACTGTGGCTTGATGAGGGCGGCAATCTCTCCCTCATCCTTCAGCAGCTCATAGGCCACAGGCAGCACCTTGGCGAGAGAGATAAAGGCCACATCAATGGAGGCAAAGTCTATGGGGCCCTCCAGCATTTCCACCGTCACATTGCGGATATTGGTGCGCTCCATGTTCACCACACGCTCATCTGTCCTGAGCTTCCAAGCCAGCTGGCCGTAGCCCACATCAATGGCGTAGACCTTCACAGCCCCATTCTGCAGCATGCAGTCCGTAAAGCCGCCAGTGGAAGCGCCGATATCGGCAGCGATCTTGCCCACCAGAGAAAGGCCAAAAGTCTCCATGGCCTTGGCCAGTTTGAGTCCGCCCCGGCTCACATAGGGAATGTCATTCCCCAGCAGCCTTATCTCGGCTTCCCTTTTCACGGTAGTGCCAGCCTTATCAACCTTCTGACCGTCCACCAGCACCTCACCAGCCATAATCATGCGCTTCGCCCGTTCGCGGCTGCCTGCCAGTCCCTTTTCCACCAACAGTATATCTAATCTTTCCTTTGGCATTTCCTTTTCCTTATTCACCTTGAAATAGTCTGTAATCTGGCCAAGATCTTGGCGGCTACAGCTTCCGGGGTCAAGCCCACCAGTTCCAGGAGTTCCTTGCGGCTGCCCTGCTCCACAAAAGCATCCGGCAAGCCGAAGCGCAAAAGCCTGGCAGGCAAGCCCTTATCCAGCAGGAACTCTGCCACTGCTGAGCCAAAGCCCCCTGCCAGCACGTTCTCTTCCAAAGTCACCAGCAGTTTCTTGTCTGTGCCCAACTGCAGCAGAAGTTCCTCGTCAAGGGGCTTGACGAAACGCATATTGGCCAAAGTGGCTTCTATGCCCTGCTCCGCCAGGATTTCAGCAGCCTTGATTGCTGTTTCGTTCATAGTGCCCACAGCCAGGAAGGCAACCTCCCCGCCTTCGGAAATGACTTCCGCCTTGCCTACGGTCAAGTCGGCAAATTCCTCCCGAATCTCGACCCCCAAGCCTGCCCCGCGAGGATAGCGCACCGCCGTAGGTGTGTCCATGGTGACAACCTTGCCCAGCATCTGCCTAAGCTCATTTTCGTCCTTGGGTACAAAGACAGTCATATTGGGCATCTGGCGCAGGTAAGAAAGGTCAAAGACACCGTGATGGGTGGGCCCATCCTCCCCCACCAGACCAGCTCTGTCCAGGCAGAGGGTCACGGGCAGCTTCTGCAAGCACACATCATGGATTAGCTGGTCATAGGCCCGCTGGGCAAAGGTGGAGTAAATAGCCACCACCGGGTGCTTGCCATCTGCAGCCAGCCCCGCCGCCATGGTCACGGCGTGTTCCTCAGCTATGCCTACATCCAGGAATCTGCGGGGATATTTTTCCTTGAAAACATCCAGGCCCGTGCCGGAAGGCATGGCAGCAGTGATAGCCACCAGTTCAGGGCGCTTTTCCGCCAGGTCAATGAGCGCCTTGCTGAAAACAGCAGTATAGGAAGGAGCTCCCCCTGCTTTCTTGACCACTTCGCCAGTGGCCTGGTCAAACTTGCCCACCCCGTGGAATTTGCCAGGATTGTCTTCGGCAGGACTATAGCCCTTGCCCTTCATGGTATGCACATGAAGGAGAACAGGCCCGCTCATTTCCCGCACATTGCTCAAAACCTCCTGCAGGAGGCTGATGTTATGGCCGTCCATAGGCCCCAGATAGCTGAAGCCCATTTCCTCAAAGAGGGCTCCAGGCACCAGCACCGAGCGTATGCTGTCCTTGATCTGGTTGGCAGTCTTCAGCACCCTGGTGCCAATGCGGGGAATGCTGGAGAGAATCTCTTCCACATCATGCTTGGCTTGCTTGTACTGCGGCATCAGCCGTATGCGGGAGAGATATTCGCTCATGGCTCCCACATTTTTGTCGATGGACATCTCATTGTCATTCAGAATGACAATGAGATCCTTTCCCAGTTCTCCCGCATGGTTCAGAGCCTCGAAGGCTTCACCGCCCGTGAGGGCACCATCGCCTATCACCGCAATGACCTTATTGCTGCGGCCACTCAAATCCCTGGAAACCGCCATGCCCAAAGCAGCGGAAATGGAGGTGCTGGCATGGCCAACACCGAAGGCATCATAAGGTGACTCAAACCTGTTGGGAAAGCCGGTGATGCCACCTTTCTGCCGCAGGGTGGAAAATTTATCCTTCCTGCCAGTGAGAATCTTGTGGGTATAAGCCTGATGCCCTACATCCCAGATGAGCTTGTCCTGGGGGAACTTGAAGACACTGTAGAGTGCCAGGGTCAGTTCCACCGTGCCCAGGCTGGGAGCCAGATGCCCACCGTTCTGCGACACAGTTGCAATGATGAGCTGGCGTATCTCTTTGGCAAGGCTTTCCAGCTCAAAGAGGGAATATTTCCTGATGTCCTCCGGCTGGCCGAGCTTACCTAGCAGTGGATACATAAAAGCACTTCCTGTCATTTGTTTCTTTTCAGCAGATATTCTACCAGTTCCCGCAGGAAACCTGCCTTCTCCCCCAAAGGTGCCAGGGCCGCCACAGCCTCTGCCGCCGTTTCTTCTGCCAGTTTTCTGGCCTCCTCCAGAGAGGTCAAGGTCACATAGGTGGACTTGTCGTTGCGCTCATCGCTGCCTACAGGCTTGCCGATGAGCGCTTCGTCCCCGTTCACATCCAAAATATCATCCGTTATCTGGAAAGCCAGGCCAAACTTGTCTGCATAAGTAGTAAGGGCTGCCAGTTCTTCTTCGGAAGCTCCCGCCAGCATGGCGCCGCTGCGTATAGCCGCATGGAAGAGAGCCCCCGTCTTGCCCATGTGGAGTTGCTGAAGGGTTCCCATGTCGATTTTCTGGCCCTCTGCCTCCAAATCCATGGCCTGACCACCCACCATGCCGCTCTGTCCGGCAGCGATGGCAAACTCCCTCACCACTGCCAGCTTCACGGCAGGGTCTGCCTCCTGGCGCAGCACCACTTCAAAAGCCAGGGTCAGCAGGGCATCACCTGCCAGGATAGCCATGCCGTCCCCATAGACCTTATGGTTGGTGAGCTTGCCCCGGCGGTAGTCATCATTGTCCATGGCGGGCAGGTCATCGTGAATGAGGGAATAAGTATGTATCATTTCCATGGCGCAAGCCGCAGTGAGAAAATCCGTGCCCTTGCGCCCCACAGCATCTGCAGCTGCCATCAACAGCATGGGGCGCATTCTCTTGCCCCCTGCCATCAGGCTGTACTCCATGGCTTCACCCAGCTTTGAATCAAGAGAGGGATTGGCCTTCAGTTCCTTCTCCAGCTGTGCTTCAACTAATTGCAGACGTTCCTGCCAGATTTCCTTGAGCATTTCATTTCTCCTCTATGACCAATTCTTCTTCTGACGTTTTCCCGTCACTTTCCTGCACCATCAAGTCCATGGCTTTCTCTGCCCTGTCCAAAGCTTTCAGGCAGGACTGGGAGAGAGTGACCCCCTCGGAGTAAGCGGCCATCAGATCCTTCAGGCTCATATCCCCCTGCTCCATGGAAGCTACGATTTCTTCTAAGCGGAAAAGAGATTCCTCAAAGGGCAGTTCTTTTTTCCTTGGCATATTTATCATCCTTTCTGCCCAGTGAGGTTTTCAACCCTGGCACTGAGTGAACCGTCTTTCAAAGTGATCTTGATGCTGCTGCCCACTTTGGCTTCTTTGACGCTGGTGAGGACATGTCCTTCCTGCTCCACCAGGCCATAGCCGCGCCTGAGCACCTGCACTGGACTCAGAATCTCCAGCTTCTCCATAGCCACTTCCAGGCTGTGCTGCCTTTCAGTCAGGGCAGATTTGGCATTCTGCTGCAGTTTCAGCACAGCCATATCCAGTCTCTGCCGTCTGGCGGCTAGAAGCCTCTGCGGCTCTTTCAGAGCAGGGCGCTGCATGAGGTGCCATAGCTTCTCACGGCGCTCCTTAAGGTAATTTTCCGTCACCTTCCTCAGCCTGCTTGAAAGCAGATGCACATAGCGCTGCAATTCTGCCCTGTCCGGCACCGCCAGCTCTGCTGCCTGTGATGGTGTGGCGGCCCGCTTGTCGCTGACAAAATCTATGAGGGTGAAGTCCGTCTCATGACCCACGGCTGAAATGACGGGAATCTTGGAGGCAAAGACAGCCCTCACCACACTTTCCTCGTTGAAGGCCTGCAAATCCTCCATGGAGCCACCGCCCCGACCCACAATCAAAGTGTCCACAGGGCAGCTGCGATTGAAGAAAGCTATGGCCTCCGCTATCTGCTTCGCTGCCCCTTCCCCCTGCACCTGCACGGGATAAAGCACCAGTTGCACCATAGGCCAGCGACGGGAAGAAACATGGTAGATATCCCTGAGCACCGCCCCGGCTAACGAGGTAACAACACCGATTCTCCTGGGGAACCTGGGCAAAGGCTTTTTATGTACCTCATCAAAAAGCCCTTCAGCTGAAAGCTTTTCCTTCAGCTGCTCAAAAGCCAGAGCCAAATCCCCCGTGCCTTCTGGCACCAGGGACTCGGCGTAAAGCTGGTAAACTCCGTCCCGCTCGTAGACAGCAAGGCTGCCTCCGGCGATGACTTGCTGTCCGTTAGACGGCAGGAAGCGCAAATGCTGGGCAAAGCTACGGAACATGACACATTTCAGGGCTGAAGCTTTGTCCTTCAAGGTAAAGTAGCAATGGCCGGAGGGATATTGCTTAAAATTGGAAATCTCTCCTCGTACCAGCATATTTTGCAGGGGACTCTCCCCGGCAATAAGATTCTTGAGATACCTGTTTATCTCGCTGACACTGTGCACTGCCATCACTATCCCCCTGCAGCGAAAAACTCCGTGCGAAACAAGGTTTCGCACTACGTCCCTAAACTAAAACAACCAATCAATCTGCGTAATGCGAATTTGATTTCTTGGTTTTCCATAATAAAGAGAGGCCAGGCTGCATGACGCGGTCTGGCCTCCAGGAGTCTACACTCAATCCGCCTGCTTTTTCACGAGAGCATTCAGGATACCATTGATGTAGCGTCCCGATTCATCTGTACCGTACTTTTTCGCCAGTTCAACTGCCTCGTTGATGGCAATGCCGGGAGCAAGCTTTTCCTCTGCGAAGCACATCTCGAACACAGCCAGGCGCGCCAGATTGCGATCCACCGCTGCCATGCGATCCAGCTTCCAGCCCTTGGCATGGGCGCTGAGCATTTCGTCGATGGCTCCCAGCTGGCTTCTGGTGCCGGACACTACCATTTCGATGTAATGGCGCTCCTTCTTCGTAAGAGGTTCCCCTTCCACTTCGCCTAAAGCTGCATCAATGGCCAGGGTTTCGTAAGTTTCCCTCTGCTCCTCCTCATCATGACTGTTGAAATCCAACTGGAAGAGCGCTTGCAGAGCAACTTCCCTTGCTTGTCTACGACTCATATCTTAATTCGTTACCTTTCTTTCCTAAAACCGTAATCCGTATAATTCGTGCCCCTGAACCGCTGGTATCTCACGGGCAGGAAGCGAGCCATGGTCTCCTTGAGGTCCAGCCAGGCATCGGCCTTGCTATCGTACTCATTGCCCAGCCACAAGCCAGCCAGGGCCATGAAAACCACGAACATGGTCTGCCAGAAGCCAAAAACCAGCATAGCTATGGCTATCAAAGCACCAGCCGAAAGGCCCAAGCAAGCTCCCCGATGGTTTTTCCATAGGCTCAGAAGCTCCTCTATTATCTTTGCCTTCATCTGCTTCACCAGCCTCAAACCACTCTATGCTTCCTGTCAGGGGCAGCATTGGTGATGTCAGTAATCAGCACTTCCACCGGCACCTGGCTGAACCCCAGGATTTTCTCCAACTGGCCACTGACCATCCGGGACGCAGCGGCAGACACCTCTGCCACATTGGTCTCCTGGCCGATGATCAGAGCCAAGGACACAGACAGAGGTTCGCCCTCCCCCTTGGGCCAAGATCTCACCTTCACCTTGGCATCACGGACTCCCCGCACATCGCGCACCAGCTTTTCCACCAAGCCGCGCACGGCATCAAGAGCCACCCCCACCTGGCCAGCAGAGCTTTCCACCATCACCAGTTCCCCCTGGGAAACTGCCCTGGGAGCCTGGTGGCTGAAAGAAAGCAGCACCAGATGCAGGCTCAGGAAAAAAGCAACTGCCGAAGCCACGATGGTTTCGGGACGGCCCAAGGCAAAGCGCAGCTCATTGAGCCAATAGTGCTCAGGCACAATCTGCAGGCAGACAGCCAGCACTCCCAAAGAGAGCAAAACCAGAAAAAGCGCGAAAACAAATAAGAAAAAGCGATTTATTATCCCCATCTATCAGGCCTCTCCTCAGTTTGCTATAGCCTTGAACAGCTTATCTGACCCGCACTTCCTCAGGCTTGTTCTCATCCTCCGGGAAGCCTACGCCCTGGACATGGATATTCACTTCCACCACGGAAAGCCCCGTCATGGTTTCAATGGCCTGCTTCACGTTCTCCTGAGCAGCCAAGGCCACATCGGGAATGCGCACGCCATACTTCACGATGATGTAAAGGTCAACGGCCGCTTCCTTCTCGCCCACTTCAACCTTCACGCCTTTGGCAAAGTTCCTGCGGCCCAGCATCTCGGCAATGCCGCCGGCAATGCCGCCACTCATGCCGGCAATGCCATCCACCTCAGTGGCAGCCAGCCCCGCAATGATACTGACCACTTCGTCAGCTATGCGGATGGAGCCCAGAGAATTATCTTTCCGTACAATTTCCTTTTCGTTTGCCATGCTGAAAACCTCCTTGAGCCTTTAAGATTGGCTTTATTGGTGCATAAATTTACTTACTTTATTACTTATTCTATAAAGCTGTCAATATTTCCTTCTATGGCATGAAACTACTTGCAGGAAACTCCAAAACTTACAGAAAAACTGCCGTACCATGCCCTGATGATACGGCAGCTAATTTCTTTAAGCGCGCTCGATATAGTTGCCCGTGCGGGTATCAATGCGGAGGGTGTCGCCCTCGTTGACGAACAATGGCACACGAACCTCATAGCCGGTCTCAACCTTGGCCATCTTGGTAGCACCAGTGGCGGTGTTGCCCTTGACGCTAGGCTCGCACTCCACCACCTTCAGGTTGACGGAGTTGGGCAGGGTGACGCCGATGATGCGACCCTTGAAGGACTGGAGGGAAACCTCCATGTTCTCCATGAGATAGTTGAGCGCATCGCCCAGTTGTTCCTTGTTGAGCTCTGACTGCTCATAAGTCTCCATATCCATGAAGGTGTACATACCATCGGACTCATAGAGGAACTGCATATTGCGGTTCTCCAGATGAGCAGCAGGCATCTTCTCATTGGGGTTGAAAGTACGCTCAACCACGGCACCAGTCTCAACGTTCTTGATCTTGGTGCGCACGAAAGCTGCGCCCTTGCCCGGCTTTACATGCTGGAAATCTACAATCTGCCAGACGCCACCGTCAATCTCAATGGTGAGGCCCGTGCGGAAATCAGTACTGTTAATCATTAATTTACGCCCTCCAAATTTCAGCGATATGCTATAGTGATGTTACCTATTATAAAATATTTTTCCTGTTAATTCAACGGTATTTCTATAAATTCCTTGTTGGCACGGGTCAAAGCCTCACTGCCACTCTCAGTCACCAGCACCGTATCCTCTATGCGCAGGCCGCCCCAGCCGGGAATATAGACACCGGGCTCGTCAGTGACCAGCATGCCGGGACGCAAGTCTTCGCATGTGCTCTTCTTGGAAAGGCGGGGAGACTCATGGATTTCCAGTCCAAGGCTGTGCCCCAGGCCGTGGCCGAAGTATTGGCCCAAGTCGTCCTTATCCAGTGCCTCCCGCACCGCCTGATCCACAGCTTTGCCTGCAGCACCAGGCTTGATAATGGTCAAAGCCATCTTCTGTGCCTCCAGGACCTTATTGTAAATGAAGCGCTGCCTATTTGTGGCTTCGCCCACGCAAATAGTGCGGGTGATGTCGGAGCAATAGCCCTGGTACATGGCGCCAAAGTCCATAGTGACAAACTCCCCTGCCTCAATCACCTTGTCCGTGGCAGTGCCGTGGGGCAGGCTGCCACGCAAGCCGGAAGCCACGATTGTGGTGAAGGAGGGCTTCTCCGAACCATTCTCCCGCATGGCATTTTCCAAACGGGCAGCCACGGCAATCTCCGTAACCCCAGGGCGGATAAAATTCAGTACATCGGCAAAAGCCGTGTCGGCAATGGCACAGGCTCTGCGGATATGGGAAATCTCCTCTGCATCCTTGATTTCCCTGAGCTTGTCCAGATGCAAAGAAGTGCTGAACTCCACACCTTCCAAAAGTTTCGTGAGCTTCTTGTAGTCATCATAGATAAGGGCATTGCCTTCAAAAGCCAGCTCCCTGCAGCCGAAGGACTTCACCACCTCAGCAGTCTTGGCCAGCAAACCGTCCTGCTGCTCCACAACCTCATAGAGAGGTGCCTGAATACCCGCCTGCTCCGTATAGCGGTTGTCCGTGATGAGAGCCGCCTTGTCATGGGTGATGACCAAAGTGGTATCGTCCCCTCGGAACCCGCTGAAGTAATGCAGGTTCACATACTTCGTCACCACCACCCCATCAAGTCCCTGCTCCTCAAGCATCGTGCGCAAAGCTGCCAGACGGCTCTCTACCATATATGTTACCTCTTTTCACATAGCTTTTCTGGTTCGATTGTTATAAATATTATAATGCATTAAAGGACAAGACGCAAATCAGACTGAGAAGAAACATCATACACATGATAAAAGGATTCGACTGACAGGCAGCCGAATCCAACATATCTTAGTATAAGTGTCACCATTAGACGCTTCTTGTTCCGCAGAACATCACCCCCAGCATAGTGATGTCGTCGGACTGTTCAGCACCGTTTGCAAACGCAGTTATGTCTCTTCTGACTTCCGTCAGGATTTCCTTCACCGAAGCTTCGCCACGCATGCTGTCCAAAACCTTTTGCAGACGTTCTTCCGTATAGAAGTCTTGTTCTTTATTCATGGCCTCTGTAACGCCATCCGTATAGAGGAAAAGCATGTCTCCGGGAGAAAGCTGCAAACGATGAGCCTCATAGCTCGCATTTTCCATCACCCCTAGCATATGTTGTTTCTTTTTATTCCTCACATAGCTGAATTTGCCCGACTGTCTGGCCAGAGGCGCATTATGCCCTCCATTAACGTAAATAACTTCTCCCGTGTCCAGGTCAAGTTGGGCCAGGAATACCGTGACGAACATCATTTCCTCATTATCCTGGCAAAGCTCCCGATTAGCCAGTGTCATAACAGCACCGAAATCGTCAGGGGCTTTCGCCATAAGCATAAGATTCTTCAATGTGGTTTTAGCCCTCATCATAAAGAGCGCCGCAGGCACCCCCTTGCCTGATACATCGGCTATGGTCACCACCAGATGCCTCTCATCCAGCATGTAAAAATCGTAGAAATCCCCGCCTACTGCCTTGGCAGCAGACATAGAGGCAAACAGCTTAAGGCTTTTCTTGTCCTCTAGGAAATCCCGGGGTAATGCCCCCAGCTGAATATTCCTGGCAACGGAAAGCTCCGTAGCAATGCGCTCTTTTTCTGCCGTGATTTCCGTAAGGTTTTTCATATAGGTCTGAAGCTCGTCTGTCATGGCATTGAAGCAGATTGCCAGATGTTCCAGCTCATCCCCAGTGTGGACTTCAACTTTCTTGCTGAGGTTGCCGCTACTGATTTCCCGCACACCATCAGCCAATTCACTGATGGGGGCCACAAACCGCCTGGAAAGTTTCCTGCCGCTATAGACTACTGCCACCAGCAAAACTATGATGGAAACCACCATCAGGAGCATGGTCGACAACATCTGCCCTTTCAGATAGGAAATCTTTTCCTCCGTGATCATGCTGATATCATCCTTATTCTGCAAGGCAGGAGCAATGACATCATCAGCAGCGAAGGCCGCCGCAAAGCTCCAACCACTGCTTTCAATGGGAGCAAAGGCAATGTAGTAGTCTTTGCCGTCCACCTTGGCTTGCCGCACACCGCAGTCCCCCGCCACCATTTCTCTGATAGTCAAGGCCAGGGTGGGATTATCAGACTCCCTAAGGTCATTTTTTATATTTACTTCAAGTTCCCTCCCGTTGCCTGCCTCACCGAAGTCCCCTTGAGAGGACAGGATGACATACCCACGCTTGTCCGTCACAAAACAAAATCCTCCGTCATGCAGGTTTGTTTCTTTCAGGATATGCTGCAGATTATCAAGGGTTATCTGCATGCTGGCCACGCCGGACAGGTTGTTATTCCCGTCATAATATGGTACGGAGCAGAACATCCCCAATCTCTTATTGAACACAAACTGCCTGACGGGAGTGAAAACAAATCCTCCTTGACTGGCAGCGCGCTTGTACCAATCACTGGCCAAAGCATCATATTGAGGCTGCGGAATATCTGACTTGTCCTCTGCCAGCACTCTTTTGGCATCTACGGACAGGACAAAATTCTCCCGGGAAGCGATGAACACCGACTGTGCCATGTCATCGTTTTCCACCATACCTGTCAGCCAGTCACCAATATTGGCCATGAGGGAAATATGCTCAGACAAAGCCTCCGGAGAAACTTCCGGCCCATACTGAAGGTAAAGATCCAGGGCATGGTAGGTGTCAGGGGCAGGTATACGCACTTCCCTTGGCAGGAACCTCTGAGGTTGTCTCTCTATCTTCTCGGCTTGCCGGGCCACTACCTGTACGTCACGGGCAATATCCTCCAGACTGCTATTGATGATGGAAGCGTTGTCCTGGGCTATATGCAGCAGCTCTTCCTGCCGCTGTCTTATCAGAAGCTTCGAACTATTCTCATATGAATTTTCACCCAGACTTTCCCCCATGCTCTGAGCCTCTTCAAGGGAGACATTCATGCCATAAAGAGCAATCCCCCCCAGAATGAGCACTGCTACCAAGTTGCTCCCCAGTACTATGCGTACCAGCTTATCCAGGATATTCCCCCGCTTATCCCCCATAAACCACTGCAACAATTTATTCAAACAATGTCCCATACTCGTAACTCCTTCACAGTGGCAGCTCCATCAGCAGGTGACTTTTGAAAGCCTGGGCCAGAAAGATCAAAGAGCCTGCCAGGGTTCATTTCCCTAAAATACGTATGTGCTATGTATTCTACACCATCACCTGATTTCCTGCCTCAGATACCCAAAGCTGATACCTTCCCAAAGTCAGTCAGGTAGGAAAAACACGTTTTCATGGCGAAGATATACACTATCGTACAGTAAAGTTGGAGGGAATGACATGACTAAAATGAAACTGAGGAAAATCCGCCATCTGGTACAAATTGGCACCATAGCTACCACCCTGCTCCTGCCTCTGTCCCCTGGCACTCCTGCCGAAGCTGCGATTCCTATGCGGGGAATTGTAGAGGGATTCTACGGCACGCCCTGGTCACATGCTGACCGGCTGGAAATGCTGCACTTCTCCAAGGAAAAAAAATTCAATGCTTATATCTATGCTCCCAAAGATGACCCATATCACAGGGCCAAATGGCGGGAGCCATACCATGGTGCTCTATACTGGCGAAAAGGTAGTGCCTGACGGCCTGACAGACGAAGAATACGACAGCGCCTGCCGCCTCTACCACAGAAAACTAGGCCTTTGGTGGAACTATCCCGTCAGTGACTATCTGGAAACCAAACTGGCTCTAGGGCCTGTAGAAAAGCTCCCTCGCAGGAAGAAGCTGCCAGCCTTGTTCTTCAACCCCATGAAATACCCACAGCTCTCAAAACTGAGTCTCGCCACCGGTGCCGCCTATGCCCGCTCTCCTCGCGGCTACAAGTCAGAAAAAGCCTGGCAACGGTCACTGAAAGAACAGTATGGCAAGCTTGCCAAAGACATGGAAGCCTTTGCAGGCCATTCCCAGCATATGTTGGTCAGCTGGGCTGAAATCGGCCCGGCAGACGGAGCAAAACTGCGCCAGTTGGCAGATGCATACTGGGCAGCCAACAATAGTAAGAAAAAGAAAGAGGCTAGCAAGAAACTCTGCACAGAGCTTGATTCTCTGGAAGGTTCCCTAAACAGACTCCTAGCTGGTCTCTCTCCAGAACTTCTCTCCACCTGCCGCCCTCAGTTAGAGCAACTCCTGCGCATCTCTCAGGCCAATCAGCTGGGCATTGAGCTGCTGGAGGGAAACACAAACCGCCAAGCAGACTTTGAGCGCCTGCTGCAGGAAGTCAAGGAGCATGACAAGGAAGCCCTGGTATCAGAGAAGAGCGCTCGAGCACTTTTGACAGAAATAGAAACAGCTCTGTCAGCAAGATAGAGAGTTGCCGGAGCAATATTGCCGTATCTCTCCCAGTTTCTTAAACAGATTCTTGCCTGGGCATGAAGTATCATTAAGCTCACGATGCCCCACAATTACTCCCTTCTTCATCGGATCCAGCTTATATTTCTGGCACAACCATGAGCATAGTTCCTTGACAGCGGCCATCTGTCTCTCCGTAGGCTTGCCAATGTCAAAATTTCCCGCCAGGCAAACTCCGACAGAGGTTTTATTGTGCCCATAAGCATGAGCACCTATCATCTCCGGTCGCCTGCCCTGCTCTATGGTACCATCCTTGCGAATCAGGTAATGATACCCTATCCCCGCCCACTTATTGGTTTCCTTATGAAATTTATGTATGGCTGCAGCGGTAGAATCCTTATCAATATCCGGGAAGCCCGTATGATGAATTACGATGAACTCCGTAGCCTGGCGCTCCTCGTACTCCGTGAATTGAAAAAAACGTTTATATATCATAGGTTCCGCATAAGCTATCTCTGGCATTTCCCACACTCCCGCCATCAAGCCCAGAAGACAGGTCATGCTCTGTCTTACAAAATCCCGCCTGTTCATAATTCATATTTCTCCGACGGATTGTCAAGCCAAGTGCAACGCTTTTGAAAAATGAACCTCATATGGTGTTTTATAATCTAGACATTTCCTCGGACGCAGGTTCAACATGATAACCTTTTCCTGTATGTAATCGTCAGGAATGTCTGTGATGTC
>JAGBLH010000087.1 GCA_017635515.1 Selenomonas sp. | reverse complement strand
GATGTTTTATTTCAAACCATAAGGTTTGACTAACATCTGGCTTGAATCATGTTGCATGATTCATTTTGCACTGTTTAGTTTTCAAGGAACAACTTGGTTTTTCAACCGCCGCTCCGCCAAAGGTGGAAGCGATTCACAAAGTGCTGAAGCACTTGTTCTCTGCTTCTCTTGAAGCGACTCGTTTATTATATCTTATCTCTTTCAGGCTGTCAAGCACTTTTCACAAAAAATCTTAGTGGATTTTGTCCGAAGGGCAAAAGACAGTTAGATTTTTGCGAGGGCGCAGCTTTGAATTTCTTTTTTTCAATTTCTGGCAACCAATCAAGGTGCTTGTATTATTGAAGGAAATTCTGACCTGCGCTTGCCGTTCCCGTTAGCGACTTATATTATGATACACGCACTTGAATAGTTTGTCAACAGCTTTTTTCAATTTCTTGAAAGTTTTTTTCAGTTCAGGCTTGCCTCATCCTTTTTCAGGCAGCACTTCTTGTACTTCTTGCCGCTGCCGCAGGGGCAAGGGTCATTGCGGCCTGCCTTCTGCTCATGGTGACCAAAGGGAATCACCTTGCCCATATTCTTTGCACCGTCCTCGTTGGCACTGAGCTCATCAGGGGTGTAGCCCTTGAGCCGCCACATGCGGGTGCTGTTGCTGAAGGCCGCCGTGAGCATCAGGAGGACTTTCGCCTTTTCCGTACCTTTCATCAGCCCCAGGCCGGAGAGATAGTCAGCGGCCTCGCTTAAATCCCCGCTGTTCTGCAGGAGGATGTAAATCTCCCCTACAATATCTGCAGCCTGCAGGACCTGCAGCTTGAATTCCTTCATCAGGTACTGGGCAAAGGCGCGGTACTCGTCAGTGGACTCGATGTAGTTCTCCTCCCCCGCCTCGTAGACCTTGTCATAGGCGAGAGGTGCAAAGCCCAGGGCCTCACGGGATTGCTGCTCGTCCTCCAGCTTCTCCGCATCCAGCAGGGCATAGTAGCGCATGCCCTGGGGCAGGGCATCAATCTGGGGCAGCCAGCAGGAGGCGTTCAGCATGACCCCCACGAAATCCTGGAAAGTCACTTCGGCGGCAGCAGCCTGGTCAAGGTACCCCAGCACCATTTCGTAAAGCTGCTCGAAGTTCAGGTAGCCGTAGTAGAACAGGAGACCGGCAGCCAGGCGGGCCATTTCCGTATTGAGCTCCGTCATGGAGTTGTAGGCACCGCCGCTGATCTTCCTGATCTCCTCCTGCAGCTCTGCAGGCAGGTACCAGGCCAGCTTCTCAGATTCCTTCTCCACGCCGCAGGCCAGGATGCCGATGCCGCGCAGATAGTCAAGGCGCAGGTCATCATCCCTGAGTTCCGTGGAAAGGCCGCCCCTCTCCAGCAGGTGCTCAAAGCACTGGCGCTGCTCCACCAGAGCCGAGGGCAGCCAGCGGCGGGCAAAAGCGGTGATCTCAGGTACCAGACGCTCGATCAGCTCGGCCTTCTTCAAGGAGCTGGTGCCGCTGACGTTGAGGTTGTAGCGGATATCGTCAAGCTCTGCCTTGGTCATTTCCTCCAGGGCTGACGCCAGGCTCAGCTCCTGGGGCAGCTTCCTCCTATAGAGCTGCGCCCTTCTGGCCTCAGCCTCTGCCTTCATTTCCGCTTCCAGCATCTCCGCGGGGTTCTCGAAATTCTTGTCCTGCAATGTACTTACTCCTTATATATCGAATTCAAAAGCCTTCCCCAAAAGGAAAAGGGAAGGCTAAATTACCATCAGTTGAAATAGTCCTCTATGCCATCAAGAATGCCCTGCGCCGCTTTCTTGACCCCGGCTTCGCTATGAAGCAGCTTTTCCTCCGCCCGATTGGAGATGAAAGCCAGTTCCACCAGGGTGGCGGGCATATCAGTATGCTTCACCACGTAGAAGTTGCAGCTCTGGGTGCCGCGGCTGGAGGTGCCAATCTGGTCAATGACTCCCTGCCGCACCTTGTCTGCCAGCAGGCGGGACATCTTGGAGCCTGAGCCGTAATAGTACCCAGTGGTGCCCTTGGCGGCATCATTGGTGAAGGAATCCATATGGATGGAGATGAAGATATCCGCGTCCTTCGCATTGGCAATATCACAGCGGGCCTGGAGTTCTTCCACATCCGTGGCCCTGCTTTTCTTGGGGGACACCTCCGTATCCTTGGTACGGGTCATGTAGACCGTAGCCCCTTCTGCCACCAGGAGATTCTTTAGCTCCATGGCCACCTTGAGGGTGATATTCTTTTCCATGACCCCCGTGGGGCCGATGGCCCCTGAGTCGCTGCCACCATGACCGGGATCAATGGCAATCTTCTTGCCCTTGAGACCCGTGATCTCGTCCAGCTCATCTCCGCTGTCCTTGCCAGAGCCCTCGAAGACACCGCCGCTGGGAGTTTCCTCCACCTTGACGTACTTCTTGGACGTTTCCTTCTTGCCTGACTCCTGCTTGCCTGATTCCTTCTTGCTGCTTTCCTGCTGCTTTTCCTGTTTCTCCTGCTTTTCGTCTTTGCCGGAGGAGGCCATTTCCCGCTCGACTTCATCTGTCACGGGAGCAGGAGCCGGGGCAGAGGGCTTCTTCACCTCTGTCCTGTCGTCCGGCAGCTTGATTTTCCTGCCCTCCGAACTGCCGGAAAGGTCACCGAAGTCCAGCACGATGCGGCAGGCGGAGGAGCCGCCCTTCAGCTTGAAGACATCGTAGTTGTTCTTGCCCACCTTGCTCTCCACCACGATGCGCACCGTGTCCTTGTTGAACTGGGCCACATGGAGCCTGCCTGCGAACAGGCTTCTGAGATCTGTATCCATGGCTGCCTTGGGACTGAGCCAGGCATTGGGCAAGTCCACCACCACCCGCTCGGGGTTGGAGAGAACCATTTTCTTGAACTCAATCTCTTTATCGGCCTCCACCACGATGCGCACCTTGGAGTCCTGTTTGCTCACGCGCACCTCGGTGACCGCTGCCATATCCTTGACCCTGTCTCCGAAATCCGAGGCCAGCGCCCCGGCCTGGCACATAAGCAGAGCCATCATTATCAAGACTAATAGCCTTAAGTGTCTCATAGAAACCTCCTGCTTGGAAACCTTGTTAGTTCTATGTACACCAACGCTTCCACACACACTACGATTTCTATTATAACGCTAAAATATGACTTTTGCCAAGAACAAAAAGCCCTCCCCCTCAAGGGGAAGGCTAAAATTTCCTCACAGCATATTCTTCAAAAACGCCTTGGTCCGCTCTTCCTGCGGATTCCCAAAGAACTCCTCTGGCTTATTCCCCTCCACAATATTCCCATCCGCCATGAAGATCACATGGCTGGCAGCCTCCCTGGCGAAGGCCATCTCGTGGGTCACCACCACCATGGTCATATGCTCGGCAGCCAGTTCCCGCATGGTTTTCAGCACCTCGCCGGTCAGTTCCGGGTCCAGGGCGGAGGTGGGCTCGTCAAAGAGCATGATATCCGGCTTCATGCAGAGGGCCCGGGCGATGGCCACCCGCTGCTGCTGGCCGCCGGAAAGCTGGCTGGGATAGTAATCCTCGCGGTCGCTGAGGCCGACTTTCTGCAAGAGTTCCCTGGCATATGGCAGGATTTCTGCTTTCTTCATGCCCTGCACCTGCACAGGCGCTTCAATCAGATTCTCTATGACCGTCATATGGGGAAACAGGTTGAACTGCTGGAACACCATGCCCATGTGGGAGAGGACTTCCTTCTCTGCCGCACTGTCCACATATTCAGCCTTGCCATCTGCCCCGGTCTTCACCAGGGGCTTGCCCTCCACCAGGATAGTGCCGGAGTCAATGGTCTCCAGCTTGTTCAGACAGCGAAGCAGGGTCGATTTGCCGGAGCCGGAGGGGCCGATGATGGCCAGCACCTCGCCCCGCCTTACTGTGAGGTCGATGCCCTTGAGCACTTCCAGCCCTGCGAAGGACTTCTTCACGCCTGTGACCACCAGCATGGTCTCGCCCTTATTTTGCATATCTGCCATAACGCACCTCCAGACGCTTGAAGCCCCAGGTCAGCACAAAGGTCATCAGCAGGTAGAACACCGCCGCCACCAGGAAGGGCATCATGTCGAAATCACGCTGCACGATGGTGCGGGCCACCCGCAGCAGGTCATTCATGGCCAGGATGTAGATAAGGGAGGTATCCTTCACCAAGTTGATGGTCTCGTTGCTGATGGGCGGCAGCACGATGCGGATGACCTGCGGCAGGATGATGCGCCGCATGGTCTGGGGATAGCTCATGCCCAGGGTCTTGGCCGCTTCATACTGCCCCTTGGGCACCGCCTGGATGCCCGAGCGGAAGATTTCCGCAAAGTAGGCGGCGTAGTTCAGGGTAAAGGCCAGGAGCGCCGCCGCCAGATCCGGCAGCATGATGCCTATCATGGGCAGGGCAAAGTAAACGAACAAGAGCTGGAGCATCAGCGGGGTGCCCCGCATGAGCCAGATGTAGAACTCCATCAAAAAGGACAGGGGACGGCAGGAAGAAAGCCTGGCCAGAGAGGCCAGCATCCCCAAAGGCAGGGCCAGGATCAGGGTCACAAAGAAGATTTCCAGCGTGACCTTGCTGCCCTCTGCCATCTGGAGAATCATATCCAGAAGGTTCATCAGTTATTCCCAACTTTCTTTAGTTCAATAAAGCATTAACATTATACTATGAAAGCTTGGACCTGTAAAGTGAAAAGGCTGTGCCCTGCGGCACAGCCTGAGAAGTCCTAGCTTCTTTGATTTTCCTTCTTGTCGTCCACCAGCACCGGCTCCGCGGCCAGCCCGTCCTTGAAGCCCTTGAGGCTTTCGCCCAGGCTGCGGCCCAGCTGGGGCAGGCGCTTGCCGCCAAAGAGCACCAGAGCTACGCCCAGTATCAATAAAAGTTTCGGTATGCTAAGTCCTAACATGATCTACTGACCTCCAAGAATACAGTCACTTGTATCTGCTTTCAATCTTACTCTTGGTTTCTGGTATTCTCCTGGGAAGCGTCTTTTTCCTGCTGGCGGGCTAACTTTTCTGCGAAAGTTTCCGCCAGGATTTCGCTGGCAGTCGGTTCCGGCTCAGGAATGCTGACCGGCAGTTCGTCCCCGGCAGTCTCCCCTGCCGCTTCTTCCTCCTCCAAGGCCAGCAGTTCCATGAACTCATCCCCGGTGATGGTTTCCTGCTCATAGAGCTTCCTGGCAATCTTCTCCAGGGCTTCCCGATTGTCTGCCAGCAGCTTGTAAGCCTTGTCATACTGTTTCTTCACCAAAGCCATCACCTGATGGTCGATGGCGGTCTGAGTCTCGATGGAGCAGCTGAGGCTGGTGTCGCCGCCCAGATAGCGGTTAGTGACGGTTTCCAGCGCCACCATGCCGAACTTTTCGCTCATGCCGTAGCGGGTGATCATGGCCCGGGCCAGCTTGGTGGCCTGCTCGATGTCGTTGGAAGCCCCGGTGGTGATGGTGTCAAAAATCAGCGCCTCTGCCGCCCGCCCCCCGGTGAAGGTGGCAATCTTGTTCTCCAGCTCCTCCTTGCTCATGAGGTAGTGGTTCCCTTCCTCCTCCACCTGCATGGTGTAGCCCAAGGCACCCGACGTTCTGGGAATGATGGTGATTTTCTGCACAGGGGCAGAGTGGGTCTGGAGAGCCGCCACCAGGGCGTGGCCCACCTCGTGATAGGCCACGGTCCACTTCTCCTTGTCCGAGAGGATAGCATTCTTCTTCTGATAGCCGGCAATGACCACCTCGATGCTTTCCTCCAAGTCCGACTGGCTGGCCTCCGTCCTGCCATCCCGCACCGCCCGCAGGGCTGCCTCGTTGACGATATTGGCCAGTTCTGCCCCGGAGGCGCCGGAAGCCATGCGGGCCACTTTGTTGTAGTCTACCTCAGCCTCGACCTTGATTTTCTTGGCATGCACCTTGAGGATTTCCTCCCGGCCCTTGAGGTCAGGCAGTTCCACCGGCACCCGGCGGTCAAAGCGGCCGGGGCGGGTGAGGGCCGGGTCAAGGGAGTCGGGGCGGTTGGTGGCGGCGAGGATGATGACCCCGGAGTTGCCCTCGAAGCCGTCCATTTCCGTCAGGAGCTGGTTGAGGGTCTGCTCTCTTTCGTCATTGCCGCCAATCTGGCCGTCACGCTTCTTGCCGATGGCGTCAATCTCGTCAATGAAGACAATGCATGGTGCCTTCTCCTTGGCCTGCTTGAACAGGTCGCGCACCTTGGAAGCGCCCAGGCCCACGAACATCTCCACGAACTCCGAGCCGGACATGGAGAAGAAAGGCACATCAGCCTCACCTGCCACCGCCTTGGCCAGGAGGGTCTTGCCTGTGCCGGGTGGCCCAACCAGCAAGAGGCCCTTGGGCATGGAGGCGCCGATGGCCTTGAATTTTTCCGGGTCATGGAGGTAGGAGACAATCTCGGAAAGATTTTCCTTGGCCTCCTCCTCCCCGGCCACATCGCTGAACTTCACCCCTTGGGCGCTCTTGATGTAGACCTTGGCCTTGGAGCCGCCCAGGCCGAACATCATGGAGTCCCTGCCGCCCCCCATGCGCTCCATCATCTTGCGGGACATGTACTGGCCGATGGCAAAGAAGATCAGGAGGGGCAGCACCCAGGACAGCAGGATGCTCATAAAGGGGGACATTTCCTCCACAATCTCCCCGGAAAAATCTGCCCCGGACTCATAGAGCCGCTTGGTGAGATCAGGATCGTTTATCCGCCCCGTCTTGCAGACGGTGCCCTCCCCCTTTTCCGTGAAGATGATCTGATTTTCCTTGATATTCACCTTTTCGACATTCTTGGCCTCGGTCTGCTGGATAAAGGTGCCATAGTCCACTTCCTTTATCTTCTGGGACTCGAAATAAGGCATGAAAAGATGATTGAAGGCCACTAAAAGAGCCAGAGTGACAACATAGTAGAAGATAATGGGCCGCTCGGGCTTTTTTACCTCATTCATAGCAAAACTCCTTTCCGGGAGCATCAACTTCTCGCCACGCGCAAGCGCAGGACTTTCACATGCTTGGTATAGAACCAGTAAGCCACGCCGATAAACACCGCCGTGACAGTCCAGCTGAGGGGATAGCAGAACATCAGGGTAGCAAAGTCAGGGCTGGCAGGAAAGGCCAGATAGACCCAGGCCAGCCGCACCCCGCAGATGCCCACCAGGGCCAGCAGGGCAGGCTGCAGCGAGTAGCCGTAGCCCCTGAGCGCCCCGGAGAAAATATCCACAATGCCATTGATGCTGGCAGGCACCACCACATACCAGATGCGCACCATGCCCAGGGCAATGACCTCGGGGTGGCTGTCAAAGAGAGCCAGCAGGGTTTCCCCGAAGCAAAGCACCAGCAGGGAAACGGTGGTCATAAAGGTCAGACCCAGGCCAAAGCAGAGCCAGGTAGCCCGGCGGCAGCGGAAGAGCTTCCCCGCCCCGTAGTTCTGGCTCACAAAGGTAGTAGCCGCCTGGGAGAAGGAATAGACAATGCAGTAGACATTGATTTCGATGGTGAAGGCAGCGCTGGAAGCAGCCATGGTGTCCGCCCCCAGGCTGTTGATAGCCGCCTGGATGACGATATTCGACAAGGAAAACACCATAGCTTGAATGCCCGCAGGCAGGCCAATCTTCACGATTTCCCTTATGCGCTGTCCCTGCCAGTGCAGCTTGTGGAAATCCAGCCTGATAACCCCCTCCGTATGGCGCAGCACATGCAGGAGCATGCCCGCCGCCATCATCTGCGCCAGCACCGTGGCTCCCGCCACCCCTGCAATGCCCCAGCCCAAGGGGCCAGCAAAGAGCAAATCAAGCAGGGCATTGGTGACGCTGGTCACCGCCAGGACCTGCAGGGGCGTCCTGGTGTCCCCCCGGCTGCGGAAGATGGCGGCCTGAAAGTTGTAAAGCCCCATAAAGGGCATGCCCAAAAGGAATACTCGCAGGTACATCTCCGCCAGGGGCATGACGCTCTCAGGCACCGCCAGGGCTGCGAGCACTGGCCCGGCAAAGATTTCGCCAAAGGCCATCAGCCCCAGTCCCACCGCCAGCGCCAGCAGGAAAGCCGTATGCACGGCACTGCTGGCCTTCTCAAAAGCCTGCGCCCCGATATAGCGGGCCACCATGACATTGGCGCCCAGGGAAATGCCCATGAAGAGGTTCACCAGCAGACCAATCAGGGACACATTGGTGCCCACCGCCGCCATGGCCTCCGTGCCCACAAAGCGCCCCACCACCGCCACATCAGCGGCGTTGTAGAGCTGCTGCAAAAACACCGTCAGGGCCAGGGGCAGGGCAAAGCGCACAATCTTGTCCCAGAGCGACCCGTGGGTCATATCAATTTCAGTGGCTTTCATAGCCCACCAACAACTCCTTAAATATCAAACCAACTTGCCCTACTATCATATCACACATAGGGAAAATAAACAGCCCCATGCGTCGCAATTAGCGCATGGGGCCTTTGATCTTTCAGACCGGGATTCTCTTCCTGGGGGTGCCGCGGTAGACCTTATGCCCACCGCCCTGGGCATTGCCAATCTCTCCCTTGATGGCATCGATGAGGATATTGCCGATGACCTGCTTCCACATATCCTCCATGCTGTCGCCCGACTGGGCGGGAGGCTGCTGCTGGGGGGGCGGCGGGGGCGGCTCCTGGCGCTTGTGGGCCATCTCGTCTGCCCGCTGCAGCTCATTCCAGAGTTCCCTGTCATCCTTGGGCGAGGCTTCCCAGGCCCACCTGAGCTCGTT
This sequence comes from Selenomonas sp., assembly GCA_017635515.1. Lineage (GTDB taxonomy): Bacteria > Bacillota > Negativicutes > Selenomonadales > Selenomonadaceae > Selenomonas_B. The sequence continues at coordinate 24 of JAGBLH010000087.1, read as the reverse complement.
GTAGGCCTCCTGATAGCGCTGCCT
>JAGBLH010000086.1 GCA_017635515.1 Selenomonas sp. | reverse complement strand
CAGCACTGGCGATGGCAGGATTCTGGCAGCGGACGGTGCAGCGGAAATCTCTGTAATCAATCAGACTAATCTGGATATGAATGTGGGCAACGTGCTCAACAATCAGCGTGAAGGTGTCATTACCATTGCCGATACGGCCAATGATACCTGGACCGAATACAAGCGGGGCCAGACACGCACAATCACTGGCTACGCCGATTACCTGAAGAAGCACTCGGATGACACGGATATCTACGCCGATGCCAAGCAAACGGCTAATAATCTTTCGGTGGGTAACACAATATCCTATGGAGTAAAGGGTGACCAGCTATACACATGGGTCAATGGCTATAGTGTTGATACTACCAGAACATATGAGCACTATGAGCGCCGTGGTATGTGGGGGCTGGTTCAGACGGCGGATGAAACCGAACTGAGAGGCTGGTCACAAGACGAAAACGTTATCGACACAAAGGAAGGGGCGAAAATAGGCCTGCCCGAAGGTGCCGTGATTACGACGAGCACCAATGTTCCGGCAAGAGGCAAACTGCATCTTGACGGACATACCACGCTTCTGAACGAAAAAATTTTTGGTCAGGAGCATTGGGTTGAAACTTCGGGGTTCCTGGGCTGGTTCAAGCATATTTACGACCGGTGGAAAGTTGGCACTACCACCATCCAGCTCTATAATTACAGCCTTAATGCCTCGCAGCCGCTCACGATTGGCTTGCTTGGCGCAGAAGTGGGTAAAATCGACATCAAGAGCACTAATGCCAGCGGCGGCAGCATCAACCTGACGGGCAATGTGGCCAACTCTCACAATCAGGCCACCCTGACGGTAAGCTCCGCAGCAGGCGGCATTACCCAGTTTGACAACACCACCTTGAAGAGCGAGATTGTGAATCTTGCGGCGCAAAACGACATCAAGAATATCCATCTCGTCTCCCTCGGCACGGCGACCAAAGATGCCAATGGCAATGTCACAGCGGTGAATGACAACATCAAGCTCAGTGCCGTTTCCACTAATAAGGGAGACATCGACATTACCGCTGTAGGTGGCATATTGGCGAATCGTTCCCTGCCGGGGAATGTGGAAATCGTCGAACTCAAGAGCAAGGACGGAAGCAACGCCTTCTCGAAGAGTGCGGCTCTTGGTGACGTGACTTTGAACGCCGCCGGGAATATCACCCAGTCGGGCAGCGGTATTACCGTAGAGGGCCGCGGTATCACTCTCACTAGCAAGGAGGGCGGTATTGGCACAGAAGCGCAGGCCATCAACATGGCTGGCTCGGATTTGATTTATTCCACAGACCGCTATGGTGCCCAGGTAAACGCCAGTGCCAAGAACAGCATCTATCTGACCGAGGCGGAAGCTGGCGGCGATATGCGCGTGGGCAAGATTGAATCCCGCGAAGGGGATGTGAAGCTGACGGTAAATAACGGCGGCTTCATTGACGGGCTTCCCGGCAATGACAAATCCGGCTCCACGGACAGCGTGGACGAGATGGTGCATCGCTGGATAGACGCGGGCCTCATTGACGGCGAGAAGGATGCCAATGGAAATTACACTTACAAGGGGGCGTATATCGAAGGACTGGAAAAAGACCGCGACAACTACAAGGCAAACGTAGAAGCGGCTTATAAAAGCACGACCCAGGCTCAGTGGCAAGAGGAGTATGAGACGCAAAAGACGAAGGTAGAGAAGATTTACGCCTCCGCCGATTATCAAGCCTACAAAGCGGGTACGGGCATGTACGCAGGACTTACCGATGAGGCAAAGGTGGCAAAACTGGTGAAGGATGGTCATCAGGACTATATCACTTACGCGAAGTACGAAAATGCGGAGGGGTATCTGCAAGATACAGCCGCATACAAGTACGCGCAGTACGCCAACGCAAGCGATTATCTGGCGAATGACACCACCTATAAGTCTTTGGTCGATAAGGCAAATAAGCCAACCTTCGAGTGGACGAAGGACATGATGCTTTACGCCGTCAGCGACAAGCTGGTGAACAAGGACAGCGGCAGCAGCATCCAGACGGAGCGGGCTGCCAATGTCCTGGGCAAGAACATCACGCTGAGTGCGACCAAGGGCGCAGTGGGTACTTTCTCCGACACGGCTACTGAGATTACCGTGGAGCAGCTGACCGGGGATAATAAAATTGACTACATGAAGCAGCTTATGAATGCGGGTGCTTCTGATGTCACCGCCAAGAAGGATGCAGCAGGCAATCTGACGGCCTTTGAGATCAAGGGCAATATGCCCTTGGGCGTCAAGGCCAGCGGCACTCTCAATGTGCAGGCGGGTGGCAATGTCTCCGTGGCGGGCCGCAAGGATGAAAACGGGGAGCACTCCGCCCTCAAGGTGGGCATGGTTGATGCTACGCAAGGAAGCACAGCGGGAGATGTGCGCCTGCATTCCGAATTGGGAATCTACAATGATCTCGCAGCTGCCGACGGGACGAACATCAAGGGCAAGAACCTGATTCTCACCGGTGGCAAGGAGAGCATCGGCGCTTCTGAAAAGCCCTTGACAGTCTACCTGTCCGGGGATATGACAGAGGCCCGGGCCGACAAAAATGTGTTCATCAAGAACACGAACAATAACGATTATCTCCGTTTGGGAGCCATGTTCGCCAGGGATACCATTTCCCTGAATAGCGACAAGGGCTTCCTGATGAGCAATGCCAACGGGGAAATCGCCCAATCCTACATCAACGCCGGAAAGACATTGGAGTTCAACACCAAAGCCGATACTGGTATTGTGGGTGATGCGGCTCATGCAATCCGCATCTTGAACGACCGCGCTCCGGTGAACATCACGGCGAAGTCTGCCTATATCAAGGGCGTGAATAACACAGATGTCCGGAACGGCACCCTGGTCCTCGGAACTGTCAACACGAAAGAAGAGTTCGTCGCGGCAAGCGAAGGCTCCCTGACCGTGGGACGGGAAAAGGAAAAGGACAAGGCCGCAGTGGCAGGCAGCGTTAACGCCGGAGGCGATGTGACGCTTACCGCTGCAGAAAATTTGACACTGGACGGTGCAGTGACCGCAGGGGATTCCCAAAGCGCGAAAAAGGATTTGACGCTGACGGCGACCAACGGTAGCATCACCCAGACAGACAAAGGCGCTATCACTGCCGATGAGGTTAAGACCTTCAACGGCAAGTCCCTGCTTTTGGAAAATGCTGCGAACAAATTCAACAGCATCACGGTGGATGGCACGCCGACCGAGGCGGAAGAAAAGCCGGCTATTGCCGGTGATGTCCGTATCAAGGACAATGCCGCTGCTCTGACCGTCGCAATCAACCGGAAGGTGGCAGAGGATATCTCTGTAACCAATCTTCTTGAGGGTGGCAGTCTGGCCAATGTGGGTAACCTTACCGCTACGGGCAATATTGCCCTGAGCGCGCAGGGAACCCTGTCCCAGGCAGAAAATACCATCTTCACGGCAGGCAAGGATGTGAAACTGACCTCGGCAGCGGCAGGTATCAAGCAGGCTGAGAATGCAGGCATCGAGGCTACAAAGGTAACTACTACCAGCGCCAAGACGGTGGATTTGCAAGGAACTGGTAATAAGTTCAAGTCTATTGCGGTACAGGCTTCGCAGGCTGATGTGCCGATTACGGGCGATGTTTTGGTCAAGACTGCCACAGACGGTTTGAACCTTTCCGTTCAGCCGGTTGTAGCGGGCAATATTGCAGTTGAAAACAGGGATGCCAATGGCAGCATTGAAGTCCTTTCTGCACTGCAGGCAGATAATAGCGATGCTACGACTGCCGACAAAGGCAATATTTCGCTGACTGCAGGTGCTGATGTGAACATCCACAGGGATATTACCACTGGGAAGAAAATGCCTGCGCCGGAGAAAACTTTTGCTGTAGATAATATACTTGCAGATAAATACAACTCTCTCACCGTTAAAGCTGGCGGTGTTATTCAGGAGGCAGTAGGTGTCAAGATTGATGCACCGGTGGTGGATACCCAAAGTGGCAAGGGCGTATCCTTGGAAAGCAGCAAGAATAAGTTTGCTATATTCCTGGCAGATGGAAAAGATGGTGGCGATGAGATCAATGGCAGTGTCAAGGCTATAACCAATTATGATGGAACCTATGTGGCAGGTACTAGGGTGGATAGAATCAAGGGAGATGCAGATTTCACCAATCTGGCAGATCCTGGAAGTGTAAGATTTTTGGTTGATTCTACTGATTCTACTGATCCTAAGGGACTGAGCGTTCTCGGCGGGAATAATGCACAGACTGCTCCGGGCAGCCTGAGGCTGGCCGCTGGCAAAGATGTGGAACTGCTGGGCCATGTATATGCGAAAAATGACATTGTACTGGCAAGCCTGGGCGAAGGTTCCGTCTATGGTCTTGGCAAAGGCATGGAGGCAGGAAATGATGTCTTCATGCTGGCCAAGGATGCGGTTTACTACATTGGCACTGTGAAAGCAGGGAATAGCATTGATGTAGAAGTCCGGAAAGCCGCTTCGGCAAGTGTGGGAAATGGTATACATATTGGTTCTATACCTGCTATCACGGGCCATTCGGCGGAAGGTGAAACCTCGCTGGAAGCAGGCAAAGATATGAGCTTCATTGTGAAGGGCAACGGAAATATCGACTTGGACGGAAAACTGGCTGCTAACGCAGGAGCCGTTACGGCTACTGTTTCCGGACAGGGGGATATTGTTATTGGCCAGACAGATGAAAAGAACGAAAAAACGATAACAGCGCAAGGTGATGTCACCATAGGTACAGGGCAGGGCAATATTGCCATTGTCAAGGGGATAGAATCTTCTAATGAAAGCATTAAGCTGGAAACGGGCAAGGGCAATATTACTGTAGGCCGTGACAATGTGTCGAATGAGGAATCGCTTATTGCGAAAAAGAATGTCAGCATAGGAACCGAAACTGGCACGATTACCATAAAAGGCCGTACGATTACAGAGACTGGCGATATCAGCATGAAAGCAGGAAAGGATGTGTATAGAGAAGGAGCAAAGTATGGCAACTTCATCATCGAAGATGATGGCTTGATTAAGTCTGGTGGCGGCATTAATCTCTATGGGCGCAATGGCGATGTCTATATCACGGATAAACTCAGTGCCGAAAAGGGACTTACAGCCACAGTCCGTGAACAGGGAAGTGTTATCTTTGGCACGGATGTGGATGTGAACAAGGATGTAAATATCACCACGGAAACCGGCACCATAGCTGTGGGACGGACCGTCAACTCAAAGGAGGGGTCTGTTAATCTGCAGACCGGGAAAGGCGCTGTCCTGATTGGCAAGGATATTACCGCAGGTGATGCTGTCACGATTTCCAGCCATGAGGGTGATATTGCCGTAGGTGCTGCATCCACGGGTGATGATGGTGATGTGCTGGCTAAGAAGGGCAATGTATCCATCAAGACAGAAAAAGGAAATGTAGGTATTGCCAAGACTGTGACAGCCAGGGAGGGCAGCCTTGACATTGCCTCCGGGCAGGGCGATATCCTCATTGGTGACAATGGGCCTGATGTGAAGACTGTCACGGCCAAGCAGGATCTCAGCCTTGCAACCAAGGATGGCAGAGTGGTTGTCTATGGCAAAACTTCCACCGAAGTGGGAGATATTTCCATATCGGCTCATAAGCAGGCCTATACCCCTGGCGAGAACCATAGCTCCTTTATCATCGACCAGAACGGCAAGCTGGAAGCCGGTGGCACCATTCATTTGGATGTGGGCAATGGCGACCTGCATGTTTCTGACCGCATCCAGGCCAAGAAGGATTTGGTGGCAGAACTGGAGAAAAAGGGCAGTGTTTATTTTGACACCGATGTGAATGTGAAGGGGGGGGTAAGAGTAAAAACCAGTGAAGGTGATATCAATGTAGGCCATGATGTTAAAGCTGCTAATGATATCTCCATGACGGCAGGAAAAGGCGATATCAACGTAGGTGCCGCTGTGACTTCTACAGGAGGCAATGTGAGCCTTGCGACCAATCAGGGAAAGATCACCATAGGCAATGAGGTTCGTTCCGAGACAGGCAGCATTAGCATCCGTGCAGGCAAAGGTGATGTCACCATAGACGATATCGAAGCCGGAGCCGGTGTAAGTGTCACTGTGCATAACGGCAATGCCGATATAGGCAATGTAGAGGCCGGAGGCAATGCAGCCATCAATGTGAGCGGTGGCAGCCTTGACATAGGAGACATCACTGCCGGAGGCGATGCAAGAGTCACTGTGCGCAAT
>JAGBLH010000085.1 GCA_017635515.1 Selenomonas sp. | reverse complement strand
GAGTCGGTGGCATCCTTGGGGTTGTGGATCAGGAACTTGTAGCCTGAGAACATGGAGCTGACCTCAGACTCCCCTTCCATGAACTCTGCGCGGATAACCATGTACATATGGCCTACCGCAAAGAGGATGATGGCCCAAGCCACATAGTGATGGATGAGGTGCATCATCATCTCGCCGCCGCACCAGATCAGCACCCAGTTGCTGATAGCACCCAAAGTGCTGTTGGGGTTCACCAGATAGTACATGGCAAAGCCGGTGATGAACTCGATGGCCACCAGCACATAGAGGAAGGCATAGGAGCCACGCGCCAGCGGATTCCTCAGGAAAGAGGAATGCTCAAACTTCAGGAACATGTAGTGCATGGCCACTTCCACGGTCTGGCGGTAGAAATAACCCTTCCAGAAATGGGGGAAGAGCCTGTCACCCTTGTTGATGATGAAGCCATATATCCTCAGCACAAAGGAAGCTGCGAAGATAAAGGCTGCCACGAAATGGATGTCCCTCACCAAATCCATGTAGGTCACAGAATAAGTGGGTTCCAGGTTCATGGACTGCAGGGGCGTAGCGATGATGATGCCCGTGCAGAACAGGACTACAATCATCACGACCATAATCCAATGGAATATGCGCAAGAAGGGACTGAAGACATAGAACTCTTTGCGCTTTACTTCTTTCATGTCACAACTCCTTTCTCCGGTCTTATCTCGTCAAGCAGCTCAGTTCTCGACTTTAGTGCCGGAATAGGGGTCTGTGGTCATGGTGGCGATGCGCTCTCCCTTGCTGTTGTACATATGGGTAGCGCAGGCCATGCAGGGGTCAAAGGAGCGGATGACCTTGGCAATTTCCAAGGGCTTATCCGGGATGGCCACATGGGTGTCCATCATAGCCAGCTCATAGGCGCCCTGACCGGCCTTGCTGTCACGCGGGCAGGAGTTCCAGGTGGTGGGCACCAGGCACTGATAGTTCTCCGTCTTGCCGTCCTTGATGTGGATCCAGTGGGAGAGTGCCCCACGGGGTGCCTCGTAGAGGCCCACGCCCTTGCATTCCTTCGGCCAGCTCTCGGGATCCCATTTCTCCATATTGGCCACCTGGGTATCACCGGCCTTGATATTGGCAATGAGCTTGTCAAGGAAGAACTTGTTGATCTCTGCTGCCACCTGGCAATCCAGGGCACGGCAGGCGGTGCGGCCCACCATGGTGGGCATCCAGACCTCGGGTGCCAGCCCCAGTACCTGGGAAACTGCCTCAATCTGGTCAACCATCATCTTCTCAGCCCAGGTCAGCTCGCCCAGGAGGCCCTGCTTAGCCTTGGTATAGACGATGATATACTTGGCCAAAGGACCGACCTCGCAGACCTTGCCCTTCCATTTCGGCGTCTTGAGCCAGGAATACTTGCCGTTTTCGTCCAGCGTCTTCCACTCGGTGCCGGTGCCTTCCTTCGGGCCGGTGTACTTGGCCTTGGTGACGCCTTCCCAGGGATGCAGGTCCTTGCCCTCTGCCTCGGGATATTCGTACCAGGCATGCTCCACGCCCTCAGTGATAGTCTCGGGAGCCGTGAGATCCTCTGCCTTGATTTCGTAGAACTTGGCACCTGCTGCGCCTGCGCCGAAGTTCTCCACCACGCCGTTGGAGCGCACCAGGAGGCTTTCGAAGTAGCCGCCACTGCTGGTGCCGGTATAGCTCTCCTGGGGATAGCAGCCAAAGCTCATGACGCGGGTCTTGGCCAGGCCGCCGCCATCTACCCTGCCGGCCTTCACATAGATGCTGCCGATGGCCAGGAGGTCAGGCAGATAGTAGTTGTTCACTAGCGTGCGTCCCATGTTGATGGCACGGTCCACCACAGCCAGGCGGGCAGCGTTCACAGGAGCATTGCCGTCGTTCATGGAAATGGAGCAGGGCATGCCGCCTACCACATAGTGGGGATGCGGGTTCTTGCCGCCGAAGATGACATGGGGGGTCACCAGCTCGCGCTGCTTGTCCAGCATTTCCAGATAGTGAGCCACTGCCAGGAGGTGTACCTCAGGCGGCAGCAGCTTGTAGTCGGGATGATCCCACCACTGGGCGGCAAAGATGCCCAGCTGGCCGCTGTTTACAATGGCCTGCACCTTGTCCTTGATCTGCTGGAAGTACTGGGGCGTAGCTGCCGGATAGTCGTGCTCATAGGCCTCGGTCTGAGAGGTGTTCGGAGCGCGGAAGGGCAGCTTGTAGGTCTGCAGGATGGTATTCTGCAGGTTGGCCGCAGCCACAGGATCTGCCGCCAGGGCATCCACGGGGCTTACCCAGTCCAAAGCGTGGAGGTGATAGAAGTGCACGATATGATCCTGCACCGTGAGCGTTGCCGCCATGATATTGCGGATATAGTTGGCATTGCGGGGGATGCGGATGCCCAGGGCATCCTCTACAGCCCGCACGGAAGCCAGGGCATGGGCCGTGGTGCACACGCCGCAGATGCGCTGGATATAGGCCCAGGCATCACGGGGGTCACGGTCTTTCATGACAAGTTCCAGGCCGCGCCAGGCGGTACCGGAGGAAAGGGCATCTGTTACCTTGCCGCTGCCTTCATCTACGTTAACCTCCACACGGAGATGACCTTCTATACGAGTAATTGGATCTACTACTACACGTTTCATTCACTCTCACCTGCTCTCTTTCTTCTCGGCCTCAGCCGCTTCACGCTGGCTCTTCTGCACCACAGAGGCTGCGGCATGGGCAGCAACGCCCACCACGGCTGCTGCACCCATGGCAGCGCCAATCTTGTCCGCATTGCCCAGCTTGCCATACTTGGGCAGCCTCTCGCTGAAGGGACCGTCATCCCAGAAAGTAGCATTGGAGCAGCCGATGCAGGCAGCGCCGGACTGGATGGGATAGGAAAGGCCCTCGAACCAGCGGATATTGCCGCAGGAGTTGTAAGTCTCAGGACCGCGGCAGCCCAGCTTGTAGAGGCACCAGCCAGCTTTGGCTCCCGCATCATCATAGGAGTCAGCGAACATGGCTGCATCAAAGAAGGGACGGCGATAGCAGGTATCGTGGATACGGTTGCCGTAGAACTGCTTGGGACGGCCCTCGCCATCAAGGGGCGGGATGGTGCCAAACATAGCTACGTGCATGATGACGCCGGTCATGACCTCCGGGATAGGCGGGCAGCCCGGCACGTTCACCACCGGGGTGGAACCGCAGAAAGGCCCAATGCCGGAAGAACCGGTGGGATTGGGCTTGGCAGCCTGGATGCCGCCATAGGCAGCGCAGGTGCCATAGGCTATTACGGCAGCAGCATTTGCGCTGGCCTTCTTCAAGAGATGGGTGAAAGTATGCCCGCCGGACATGCAGTAAACGCCGTTGTCCTTGGTGCAGGCAGCGCCCTCCACTGCCAGGATGTACTGGCCCTTGTACTTTTGGATGACCTCATCCAGATGACGCTCAAAGGGCTCTCCGCAGGCAGCAGAAAGCAGGTGGTCGTACTCCAGATCGATATGGGAAAGCACCACATCGCTGGCCAGCGGTGCTGCCGAGCGGATGAAGGACTCATCGCACCCCGTACACTCATGACCATGGATCCACACCACCACAGGAAGCGGCTTCGTTTCGGCAGCCTCTACCACCTTCGAAACCTGATCAGTGGTCAGGCCCATCAGGGTAGTGAGGGCCACGCAGGCTTTCAGGAAGCTGCGGCGGCTCATGCCTTTTCTGAGATAAAGATCCCACAAACTCTCCCTTTTGTCCACTTTGTTACCTCCTTATAACTTTCGGGAACTCATGCAAGCTCCCCATCAGATCCCCACACCGATGGCTCAAATCAGAAAGAAGAGACCCTGTTTGCTGAGACATTGCCATAGCAACATAAGACATATTATTTTCCATTATACGCTGAAAATTTCAAAATAGCTATAGATAATGTAAAAAGAATTCCTGTATAATTCTCGCTTATATTACAATAGCCACCGAGTGCTGACGCTTTCCCTGCAAGGCCAAAATAAGCCCCTAAGGGGGATTTTACAGTTCTTCGCCATGACATAGGCATTTCCCTTCTTTAAGGAAAAATTTGTTTGCACCAAGGGAATTTTTCTGAAAAAACAGGAGGCTCGCTGAGCCTCCCCTCATATTCTTTTCACCCTGCGGCAATATCCACATTGGCCCCAAGATATTTGCTCAAGTCAGAGGCCTTCAATTCCTTTTGGTAAGGATTCGTCTCATTGACATAGCGGATCTGGGTGCTGGTGACACCGCCGGAGATGAAGGTGCGGCCGCACTCGGGGCAGATGTCGGTCTTTAAGCGCACGCTGGCCCTCACCACTTCGCCACCTTCGAGTTCAGCCTTCTGATAGGCATTGGAAACGTGCTCCTGCTCATGGCTCATGACCACGGAGGCAGCACTATCCGGGTCAATATGCCCTGCCGCCTTGAAGGACACCATCTCATCGGAGCCGTCCTGATATTTGCGATTCTTGCAAGTCTCGCACTCGCCGGTGTCTACGGCTTCGTCTTCGCCGTCGGTACTTTCGGCGCCATTATACCCGCCATCGGCTTCTTCCTCGCCGTAGCCCTTCACGCCGCCATTTGCGTTCTCCTCGCCATAGCCCTTGCCATAGCCGCCCAGGCCATAGCCAGCCTCATTTCCGTAACCATAATCACCGTAGCCGCCATAATTCCCATAAGGTGAGCCAAGGCCGCCCCCGGCAGCAATACCCATGCCAGACATCGTGTCCACGCCCTTTCCCTAAGATATAGACCCAATTCTTTAAGAAAATTTTACCATAGAAAAGGCCGCCAGTTCAAACAGAAAATTAGGGCGTGTTGATTAATTCACTCAGCCCATCTTCACGGGTCTTGACTGTCCCTGCTGCGTTGACAAATCCTCGACATAGCACCGCTATGCCTCCGGTTTGTCGCCTTGCAATGGACAGCCAATCCCCGCAAATCTGG
>JAGBLH010000084.1 GCA_017635515.1 Selenomonas sp. | reverse complement strand
CCGCCTTCAGACGTGATGCCAGCCGCGCTGTCTCCGCCCAATCCTCCTTCTGATAGGCCTCATCCAGCTTCTGCAGCCAGACTCCGCGACGCGCCGCCAGTTCCTGCTCCGGCAGAACCTCCCGCTCATAAGCCAGATAGATTTTCTGCCATAGCAGCTCCAGCTCCCCAAGATAGGACGCTGAGTCCATCAACGGTGATACGCGCATACGGCGACGCAAGGTCAGATGCAGCCAATCCAGCTTTTCCGCATCGCCTGCCAACGTCACCGCTTTCTCCACATATTCCTCCGCAGTGGCCGCACAGCCCTCCGTAAAGCCCACATTCATCAGCAGGCTATAGCCAAAGCGGGCATTATGCCGCTCACCCACCAGCGTCACCACCGGCACCCCCATATAGAGGGCATCGCAGGTAGTGCCGCCCCCGGGATAGGGCCAGGTATCCAACGCTATATCTATCTCCCTGTAATCCTCCAGATAATGGGGAGACAAGGGATAGGCCTCCACACGCGCCAGCTCAATTCCCGCCGCCTGCAGCCGCTTTTCCATTTCCTGCCGTCCGTAAGCATTGCCAAAAATTTCCGCCCGAAGACGCAGCCGGCTCCCCGGCACCCGGCGCAAAATTTCCGCCCACAGGCTCAAGATTCTATCCGAGAGCTTAGCGGCATTGTTCAGACTGCCGAAAGTAACATAGCCTTTCCTTAGACAAGGAGCCCCAGACACAGGCCCCGGCTTGTCGTGCCACATATAGCAGAAATGGCTATGGGGCAGACGCAGCAGGCGCTCCGTGAAATACCTGTCATTGCCCCCCTCCGGTTCCACCGGGTCGATATACGGATCAGCCAGAAAATAGTCCACTGCCTCAAGGCCCGTAGTATCGAAGTAGCCTATGCCTGAGACCTGCACGGGCGCAGGTTTATAGGCCAGCACCGGCAGGAAATTGTTAGCCGTATGCCCGGCCAGTTCCACCAGAATATCTATTTCCTCCTGCCTGATGAGTGCCGCTACTTTCTCATCCGGCCAGCCCCGCACATTATGCCAGACCGTTGCCGACACTTGAAATTCTGCACTGGCTGCATCCTCTTCACAATTCGTATAGCAATAGACTTCAAAAGCTTGCCTGTCGTAATCTTTCAGCATAGCATAGCAAAAAAAAGCCACCACATGGAAGCGCAGATCCGGCGAGATATAGCCCAGGCGCAGCTTTTTATGCCCATAGTGCTTCCTGTGCAGATAAGGCTTCACCCCTGCCAGCAGCCTACCATAGCCTTGAGCAGCTGCCAACATAAAGTCCTGGGGCTTGGCTTGGTAGTGCAGATTGAATAAATAATTGCTATATTCAGCCAAGGCTCCTGTCGAAAGATCCTTATAGCGGCAAGACTCCCGATAATGCTCCGCCGCCTGCTCCGCCCTCCCCAGCTTGCGGCAAAGGGTCGCATAGATGCTGTGCGTCGCCCCCCGATACCAGTCCGGCATATCCATCTGCAAGGCCTCAAGGAAACACTGCTCTGCCCCGCCCCAGTCATCATTCATCATTTCAGCGCGGCCCAACAGGAACAGACCTACACCATCCCTGCCGAAAAGCTGCCCATATTGCCGGGCCGCTTCCAAAGCCTTCTCCGCCTCGCCACCGTCAATATACGCCGCCAGCACAGCCCACCAGATATTCTTATCACGGGTGCCGCTGGCCCGCAGAGCATCTGAGAGCTCCACCGCTTCCGGCAGACATACAGCCTCCATCAGTTGCTTCAGCTTGTCAAAGGCCCTATATATTTCTTTGTAGCCGGAAATCTTCTGCATCAGCCCTGCCCTCCAATATTCCATAATATTTTCTCATCCCAATTTTCTATCCCGCCGCAAGCGCTCAATCGCCCCAATGACCTGTGCCGCCGTAATGCTCTTGGAGCATTCCAATTCACGCTCAGTGCCGCCATGATTGGGGCAAAGCCTTGCGTCCCAGAGTATGCGCGAGTCATTATAGCAGCCCCGGCACACATGGGGATTGCTGACCCTGTAAGGCGTATAGAACTCCGTATAGGCCAGGGTGAGGCCGCTTATCAGCACCACCGGGCATCCGGCAGCATTAGCCAGCCAGCTCAGGCCGCTGGAAACACCGATGAACATATCCGCATAAGCCAACATCTCGAACCGCTCCGCCAAAGGGCGGTTCCCCGTAT
>JAGBLH010000083.1 GCA_017635515.1 Selenomonas sp. | reverse complement strand
GAAAAAAGGCGATTTTTGGACCGCTTGATATCTTGTGCTCATTTTTAGTGGATTTTAAAATGAATAGGTACTTCTTATGCTTTAACAAGGAAAAGGGGGCTGTGGATAAGTGAAATCATACTCTTGCAACAGCCCCTTTTTAATATCCGTATTTTAGGTTCAGGGCACCATCAGGAGCCTGGCCAGGAACTCATGCCCGTCTGCCCTGAGGTTTCGCTGGAGCTCGTCCAGGGGGCCGAAGATCGGGGCGTAGAGCAGGCGCAGCTTGAAGCGCAGGAAGGTGTGGGAGTTGCTGCCGAAGACGGGGACACGATCAAGCTGCAGGCGGTTCTCCGAGGGCTCCGCCAGGCCATAGTGGACGGTGAAGGCGCCATTGTAGCCGGCAGCCAGGGTGCTGGCTTCGATTTCCTCATTGAAAGCACCGCAAGGATAGGCGATGAAGCGCACGTCCTTCTTGAGGTGCCAGTCAATGGCCTGCTTCGAGTCGCGCAGCTGCTTGTCCAATTCCTCACGGGTGCCAAGCTGGTCAAGCTGGGCATGGGAGAGGGTGTGGCTCTCGATGTCAATCAGGCCGCTCTTATGCATCTCTTCTGCCATGGGCCAGGTCAGATAATTGGGATAGGTGCCCAGGAAGTCGGAAACGACGAAGATGGTGCCCTTGAGGCCGTACTTCTGCAGGATGGGGTAGGCGTTCTTGTAGTTGTCGGCGTAGCCATCGTCAAAGGTGATGATGACTGGCTTTTCGGGCAGGGCTCCTTCACCATCCCAGGCGGCCAGGAGCTCTGCCGGGGTGATGGTGTGGTAGCCGTTATCCGCCAGGTACTTCATCTCAGCTTCGAACTGATCGGTACGTATGGTCAGGGAATTCTCGTCACGGTCGTTGATCTGATGGTAGTTCAGCACGGGCACGCCGTTTGCATGCTTGTGCATCTGATAGGCCCCCACCGCTGCAGTCAGCAGCAGGAGCACGGCAACTGCGATGAGCAGCCGTTTGAACAGTGCTTTCAATGAAGACACTCCTTTGATAAATTTCCTTTGTGTTATTCACATAGAGAAAAATATATAACAACTGTTTATGAGTGTCAAGGAAGGACAGTAAATTTTTTAGATAGAATTGTCTATCGACAAAATCTGAGCAATTGCGTTATAATGAAAAATACTGGATTGCATGGGACGCGGAAGAGGCGTGTCTGAATGATAAAGGAGATAATAAGATTCATGTCGAGAAATGACCTTTGCTGGTGTGGCAGCGGCAAGAAGTACAAGAAGTGCCATGAGGCGTTTGATGAGCGCATTGACGAGATAAAGTTCGATTTCTTCAAGGGTCAGGTGCGCCCGCCCAAGAAGATCATCAATAATAAGGAAGATATCGAGGCCATCAGGGCCGCTGGCGTGGTAAATGACGGCGCCCTTGACCTGGCAGTGAGCATGGCGAAGCCCGGTGTCTCCACCTATGAGATTGACAAGGCCGTCCATGACTACATCATGGATGCAGGCGGCTATCCCTCCTGCCTGAACTATGAGGGCTTCCCCAAGAGCATCTGCATTTCCATCAATGACGTGGTCTGCCACGGCATTCCCTCCAAGAAAACTGTCCTGAAGGAAGGGGATATTGCCAATATAGATATCACCACTACCCTCAATGGCTACTATGCGGATGCTTCCCGCATGGTCATGGTAGGTGAGGTGAGCCCTGAGGCGGAGCGTCTGGTGCGGGTCACCAAGGAGTGCATGGAATTGGGCATCGAAGCCGTGAAGCCCTGGCATTTCCTGGGGGATCTCGGTGCTGCCTGCGGTGCCCATGCCCACAAGAACGGCTATTCAGTGGTGACGGATTTGGGCGGTCACGGCGTGGGCAAGGACTTCCATCTGGAACCTTTCGTGCCCCATGTAGGCCAGGTGGGCACAGGCATGCTCCTGGTGCCGGGCATGGTGCTGACGGTGGAGCCCATGATCAATGAGGGCACCTACCATGTGGTGGTGGACCAGGGCGACGGCTGGACCGTGCGCACCAAGGATCACAAGCTGTCTGCCCAGTGGGAGAAGACCGTTCTGGTGACGGAAACAGGTACGGAGGTGCTTTCCTCATAATGGAATTCAAGGATTTAGGCATTTCCCAGAGCATCTGCGAAACCTTGCGCTATCAGGGCATCAAGGAGGCTACCCCTGTGCAGGAGCAGGCAATTCCCGTGGTGCGGGCAGGCAGGGACTGCATCGTGAAGGCGCAGACAGGCACGGGCAAGACTCTGGCTTTCCTCCTGCCCATCATGGAGAAGATCAAGCCCCAGGCCGGGGTGGCCCAGGCCTTGATCGTCACGCCCACCCGCGAACTAGCTATTCAGATTGCCAAAGTGGCAGGGTTGCTGGGGGAGGCGGCTGGCATTTCCTCCCTGGTGATTTACGGCGGGCAGGACATCGAGCGGCAGAAGCAGAAACTCAGGCGCCATCCTCAGATCATCATCGGCACCCCTGGGCGTCTGCTTGACCATCTGCGCCGGGGCACCATCGACATTTCCAAGGTGAACAAGGTAGTGCTGGACGAGGCGGATGAGATGATGAAGCTGGGCTTCATCGAGGATGTGGAGGTGCTGCTGAGGGCAGCGGCTTCAGACCGCCAGTTCATGCTTTTCTCAGCCACCATGCCCGACAGGGTGAAGGCTTTGGCGGCCCAGTACATGAAAGCCCCCGAGCGCATCGAGATAAAGAGTGAGCAGGTGACGCTGGAGACTATCCAGCAGGTCATCATCGACACCACCGAGGACAACAAGGTGGACAAGCTCTGCGAGATCATCAACGGGGAGCAGCCCTATCTCATGATGGTGTTCTGCCATACCAAGGCCCGCGCCCATCAGCTTACCATGGCGCTGGCGGCCAGAGGCTATCTGGTGGACGAGCTTCACGGCGACCTGTCCCAGGTGCAGCGCACTCTGGTGCTGAAGCGTTTCCGCAAAGCGGAGCTGCAGGTTCTCTGCGCCACGGATATCGCAGCCAGAGGACTTGACATCGAGGGTGTCACCCATGTGGTGAGCTACGATATTCCCCACGATACGGAAAGCTATATCCACCGCATCGGCCGCACGGGTCGGGCGGGCCAGCAGGGCAAGGCCATCACCTTCGTGAATGCCCGCCAGTACGAGCTTCTGCGCCGCATCGAGGCCGGCATCAAAGAGCGCATCCAGAAGCAGCGCTCCGGGCGCAGCGGCCATAAGGAAAAGCAGGAGAAAATCCTCAAGGAAATCAAGGAGCAGAGAGAGGCCCAGCAAAAGCAGAAAAAGCCTCTCTCCAAATATGCCAACCGCAAGGGCGCCGCCCACAAGGGCAGGAATGGCCGCAGCCGCAGGGCTAAGCCTGGCAAGACTGTGACCAATCTTGGAGGACGTTCCAAGCTGGGCAGGCATTGAGCCAAATGAATAAAGGGGGCGCAAGCCCCTTTTTCTGTAAACGGGGGGAGAGATATGGAAAGCATGGACCTGTTTGCCGCGGCGGCAGAGAGCAGCGGTGCTGCCAGACGTTTTGAGCCTTTGGCCCAGCGCATGAGGCCGAAGAATTTTGACGAGCTGCTGGGGCAGGAGGAAGTGGTGGGCAGGGGCAAGTTCCTGCGGCAGACGATTGAAAGGGACCAGATACCCTCACTGATACTTTACGGCCCTCCCGGCACAGGCAAGACTACCCTGGCCCAGATGATAGCTAGCCTCACGGGCAGCAATTTCCACCGGCTCAATGCCGTGGCGGCGGGCATACAGGATATCCGCACCATCGTCAAGGAGGCGGAGGAGCAGCGGAAATATTACAATAAGCGAACCATCATCTTCATCGACGAGATACACCGCTTCAACAAGAGCCAGCAGGATGTGCTCCTGCCATATGTGGAGGACGGGCGGCTGGTGCTCATTGGCGCCACCACGGAGAACCCTTTCTTCGAGGTGAACCACGCCCTGCTCTCAAGGGTGCGCATCGTGCGTTTGCATGCGCTGGAAGGTGGCCATCTGAAGGCTATCCTGCGTCGTGCGCTCACGGACAGGGAGAGGGGGCTGGGAGAGCAGGATCTCAAGGCTTCTGATGAGGTCCTGCTGGCTCTGGCGGAACTGGGGGGCGGGGATGCCCGCATGTGCCTGAACCTCTTGGAAAGCGCCGCCGCCATGCTGCCCTCGGGGGGCGAGCTCACCGTAGAGCTGCTGGAGCAGATTGTGGGTGAGCGGGTGCAGCGCTATGACAAGAAGGGGGACAACCACTATGATATCGTGTCAGCCTTCATCAAGAGCATGCGGGGCAGCGACCCTGATGCGGCCCTGCACTATCTGGCCCGCATGCTGGCGGCGGGGGAAGATGTGAACTTCGTGGCCCGCCGCGTGGTCATCTGCGCCGCCGAGGATGTGGGCAACGCCGACCCCATGGCGCTGGTGCTGGCCATGTCTGCTGCCCAGGCCGTGCAGTTCCTGGGCATGCCCGAGGCCAGGATTCCCCTGGCAGAAGCCGTGACCTACATCGCTTCCGCCCCCAAGAGCAATGCGGCCTATCTGGGCGTTGACGCGGCTCTCGCTGACGTGCGGGGCAGAAACTGCGGCGAGGTGCCAGTATACCTGCGGGATGCCCACTACAAGGGAGCTGCCAAGCTGGGCCACGGCATAGACTATATCTATCCCCATGACTACCCCGGCCATTTTACCAGGCAGCAGTACCTGCCCAAGGAAATGACGGGCATACGCTACTACCGGCCCACGGAAAACGGCGCAGAAAAGCGGCTGGGCGAGTACCTACGCCAGTGCTGGCCGGAGCGGGATGGAATATAATAGCTTGCAAGGCATAGAAAAACGCCCCATTTTGGGGCGTTTCGTGCATATATAGAGCTTCAGGACATGATAAGGCACTCGATGCAGCCGAATTCCATCAGGGCGCTGGCTTCCGTTGGCTGTCCCTCCAGGATGGCTTTTCTGACAGCTTCCAAATCGGCAATCTTGATATTGCCAGCCGCCAGTTCCGCCTCGACTTTCGTCAGCAGGTCTTCCCTGCCGGCAGGATAATCCCTGTAAACTTCATCGTTGAAGCGTATGTTCATGGAAGCTGGTGCCTTGCTGGCATCACAGTTGAAAAATATATAGGCGCACTTGGCCTCGGCAGCCGGATCCGCCTCGGTCTCTATGGCTATGGCTTCCTGGGCAGTGGCCTCTGGTGCAGCTTCCTCAGTCGTGGCAGTTGGGGCAGAAGTAGCCGGGGCGGCTTTTTCAGTCACGTCAACTTTTGTAGCGGCAACAGGTGCAGCCTCTGCTGTGGAAACTGCTGTCGTTGTAGCCTCCGCCTCTTTAGCCTTGCCATTGATGGACTTGATGGCATCCTGTACGGCTTTCCTGGCAATGCCTGCGGCCAGTTTCTCTATATGTGAATTGTTCTTGTCAGTAGTCAAATTCAATCCCTCCTCAGGGAAATTATAACACTATTGTTCCAGTTTTGTCGAAGACAAAACTTCCTCTTGTTGTTGATGCAGGCTTGCTAAAGGGAATCTTTCAGGCACTTTCCAGCTTTTCGAAGTTCCAGCGCGCATTGGCAGGGCTGGTTATCCATTGTTTGAGTGTGATATTTAACGTTGATAAGATAGCAAAAGCCCGAAAACAAGTCAACTTTCGGTCAACTTGCTTTCGGGTATTCAAGTCAAAGTGGTGCGCTCGGCGGGAGTCGAACCCACGCTTTCAGCTCCGGAGGCTAACGTCCTATCCACTGGACTACGAGCGCTTTATAACAGTACTATACTAACATGTCAGCCTTGGTTGTGTCAAGGAATTTGCTTAAATTTATCATAATCCAGGCACCTATCCACGAATGGGCGATATCGTATTAAGAGAGAAAAGCCACGGGGGATACGCCCCGCAGTCTATTACATTTCGTTATTAGATTTTTCGATTTCATGATAAGCTTCATTGCCACTTGCGCCAAGAAATGTTATAATTTTCTTGCTATACAGCTAGTTTCGGCGTTTGGTGGAAGTGAGTAACATTCCGTTTAAAATTTTTTCTGTTCTTTGGTAGATTCCTATGATACGTGATAATTTGTGTGGATTCCCAACAGGAAAAATAGTGGCATAAAAGAACAAGTCACTGCTTTTTGCAGTGACTTGTTAGAAGTATTTTTCTTAGAAATGGGCCTGTTTAAATCATTGCTGTTATTCTTTTAGAATGAAGATTAGACCACAATTAATAAGATGCATAAAAAGGCTATGACGACCAGATTTAATTTTATGCACTCGCGTGAAACTGAATATATGAAATACCCACAAATATCAGAATCAGAAGGAGTTTTCAAAGGGACTTTGCAATTGTTCATAGTGCTTCTTCTCTTTCATAACCGTTGTTATATTTAAGCTTCATTTTCTGTAATATATATCGTAGCTATTCCTGAAAACTTAAATGTTTTTTTCACTTAAATTTTAGGACAGGTTGGTGGCAAAGAGAGGGAGCAGGGTTCAAGGATATTCTGCTATGGGCTGTGAAGTCTTTGTTTATCAGGAGGTGATGTTGGATATGGGACAGCATCAAGAAGAGTTTTTGATTTCACTGCTGGTGGCACTCGGACTGGGCATTGCCTGTGGATTGGCATTGCCTGGATTGCCGTTTGTGCCTCTGGTGATAGTGCTGATAGGCCTTCTGGTGTGGGCGGCATGGGGGATTTGCCGTGGCAGCAAGCAGGTATGGCCTGCCTTTTTGCTGGCAGCTTTTTTCCTGGGGCTGTTGCGGCTTCAGTCCAGTATGCTGCTTCCACCTGATGATATCTCGCATTTTGCAGGCAAGGAATTGCGGGTTGCAGGCAGGCTGACGGAGGCCCCGCAAGTAAAGGCGCGCAGTGATGGAAGCATCTCCGTCAGGTATTGCTTGCAAGCAGAAAAGGTAAGGCCTGGCAAGGAAGAGGAGCAGAGTGCCAGCGGGACTCTTTACGTTTACGCGCGATTTGCCCAAGAAGAGGCAGCTGCAAGGCCGCAGATAGGCGATACCTTGATTGTGCGTGGCTCCTTGCGCCTGCCGCATGGCTTTCATAATCCGGGCCAGATTGATACGGAAATGTTGCTGCGCAGCCAGGGCATAACTGCGACCCTCATTGCCACCAAGGGCGGGCTGACTGCCAAAGCCTTGCCGGCCAGCGAGGTATCGGCGTGGACAAGTCTGCTGCGCCGGCTGGCAGCTGTGCGAGAGCATTATCTTTCCTCTATGCAGGCTGTCATGCCCAAAGAAGATGCAGCCGCAATTTTTGCCATGCTCTTTGGCGGATACCAAGGGTTGAAGCCAGAGTTGCTGGAATTTTTTGCAACTGTAGGTGTGATACACCTGCTCTCGGTTTCCGGTTCGCATATAAGCCTTTTGGCAGCTGTCATGGCATGGCTGGGCTCGACTCTCCGCTTGCCAAAGATGGCCAGAGTGGTGCTGGTTATTTCTGTCATTGCCATATACAGTATGCTGGCAGGTCTGGTGCCGCCGGTCATACGCTCGGCGCTGATGGGTGGGCTGGCCTTTCTGGCACTGGCTCTGGACAGAGAAAAAGATGCCAGGCGGCTGCTCCTCCTGACAGGGCTGTTCATGTTGGCTATCTCGCCCCTCCTGCTCTTTCACATCAGCTTCCAGCTATCCTTTGCGGCTACGGCAGGGCTCTTGTATGTGGCTCCGGTGGCGCGTGACTGGCTGCAGGCACATAGTGTCCCGCCTCTGCTGTCGGCAGGACTGGCCGTCACTTTTGGGGCGCATGCTTCGACCATCCCCCTTATGGCCTGGTACTTCAACCAGCTGTCCCTGTCTGCGTTCCTGGCGAATATTGTCATAGTGCCGCTGGTGGAGCTGATTATTGTCATAGGCATCGCCGCGGGACTGGTTGCCTTGGTGCTGCCGCTGGTTGGAGCAGTCGCCTATGCGGGGGACAGTTTGCTGCTGGGGCTGGTTTACGAGCTTTCCAGGTGTATGGCTGCTTTGCCGGGGAGCCAGGTTTGGATTCCCTCGCTGGGCTGGCAGGCTGCCGTGGCTTATTATGTGGCCCTGGCATTCATGGTGCTTCGGGAGCCGTGGCGGCAGCAAGTGAGGGCAGAGCTCTGCGCAAGAAAGATGTATCTGCTGGTCCCGTTGGCTACTTTGATAGCTTTCGGGATAGGATATAGATTGAGCCAGGCAGATAAGCTGACATTTTCCATCATTGATTGCGGACAGGGAGATGCGGCTTGCCTGCAGACTGCTCATGGCAAGGCCATCTTGTTTGATTGCGGGGGAGAGCGGGATGGCAACGAGCCAGGGGCTTTCAATACCGGGGAACGTGTCATAGTCCCTTACCTGCGGCACTATGGCATCAATAAGGTTGAGGCAATTTTTCTGACTCACGCCCACGCTGATCATGCGGGCGGAGCGGGAGCAGTGCTGAAGAAGCTGCCTGTGGGCAGCGTATATACGGCTGATGAGGGCCGTGAGGCCTATGCCCAGAGCATGGGGATAGGGAGCGCTGACCCCTTGCTGCAAAAGCTTCAGCCTGTTCAGGAGGGGGCGGTCTTCGAGGTAGACGGCGTTCGCATTGAGGTTGTTTACGCACCTCCACTGACTGTCAAGGGTGCCGAATCTGGCAATGAGGCTTCTAATGTTTACCGCATAGTCTATGGCAACGCCAGTTTCCTGATAACAGGAGACCTGACGAAGGAAAATGAGAAGGTGATACTGGAGAAGGGGAGCAATATCCGCTGCACGGTGCTGAAAGTCGGCCATCATGGCTCGAATACTTCAAGCTCAGAGGAATTCCTGGAGGCTGCCGGGCCGAGCTATGCCGCAATCTGCGTGGGTGCGAACAACAATTTTGGCCATCCGAAGGCGGAAGTGTTGGAGCGCTTGCAAGGGATAGGGGCAAAAATCCTGCGTACAGACCAGAATGGAGAGATAAAATTCTGCACGGACGGCAAGACCATGCGTGTGGAAACATATGTTGAATGAATGCGAGCGGCTATCCTATGCATCTCCCATTAACGAAAACGGGTAGCGGAGATTCTTGAGTTGCGCCCGGACGGCCTCTGCCGTGATGGGCTTGAGCAGGAAGCCACTTGCTCCGGTGCTCCAGGCGTCAAAGGAATATTCAACATATGCGGTCAGAAACACCACATTGGTGCCGGTGCTATGTCGAGGATTTGTCAACGCAGCAGGGACAGTCAAGACCCGTGAAGATGGGCTGAGTGAATTAATCAACACGCCCTAGAGTATATCATTGAAATTACAATAGATGGGAGTAAGTGTCACTGTGCATAACGGCAATGCCGATATAGGCAATGTAGAGGCCGGAGGCAATGCAGCCATCAATGTGAGCGGTGGCAGCCTTGACATAGGAGACATCACTGCCGGAGGCGATGCAAGAGTCACTGTGCGCAAT
>JAGBLH010000082.1 GCA_017635515.1 Selenomonas sp. | reverse complement strand
TTTCTTGTTGCCGCCCTTGTAGTCGTCCACTGCCTTCTGGTTCTTGGCAATGACCTCGTCTACAATGCCCTCGATGGCCTTGGTGTCGGTGATCTGCACCAGGCCCTTGTCCTTGACGATCTTCTCAGGGCTGTCGGTATTGGTCCACATTTCCTTGAAGACCTTCTTGGCAATCTTGCCGGAAATGGTATCCTTCATGATGAGCTGGATCATCTCGCCCAGGCGCTGGGCCTCCACGGGAGACTTGCTGATATCCAGGCCTTCATCGTTGAGGTTCTTCAGCAGGTCGCCCATCATCCAGTTGGCAGCCAGCTTGGCATCTGCGCCGGTAGCCACCACGGCATCGAAATACTCGGCCATAGCGCGGGAGCTGGTGATGATGCCTGCATCATAGTCGGACAGGCCGAACTCGCTTTCCAGGCGGGCGCGGCGGGCATCCGGCAGTTCCGGCAGTTCGCTGCGGTATTTGTCAATGGTCTCCTGGCTGGTGACGATAGGCGGCAGATCCGGCTCCGGCATATAGCGGTAGTCGTGGGCGTTTTCCTTGCTGCGCATGGAAAGGGTGATGCCCTGTACCGGGTCGAAAGTACGGGTCTCCTGCACGATGTGGCCTCCGTCCTCCAGCACCTCGGTCTGACGCTCAATCTCGTAGTTGATGGCGTCCTCAAGGTTCTTGAAGGAGTTGATGTTCTTCATCTCCGTGCGGGTGCCCAGCTCCTTGGAGCCCACGGGGCGCAGGGACACATTGATGTCGGCGCGGAGGTTGCCCTCCTCCATGCGGCAGTTGGAAACATCGATGTACTCCATGATAGCCTTGATTTTTTCCATATAGGCACGGGCTTCCTCAGCGGAGCTCATGTCAGGCTCGGAGACGATTTCCAGCAGGGGCACGCCGGTACGGTTGTAGTCCACGTTGGAAGAAGCGGAGTCCTTGATATTGGTGCCGGAATGCACCAGCTTGCCTGCATCCTCCTCCATGTGGATGCGGGTGAGGCGGATGCGCTTCTTCTCCCCCTCCACGTCGATGTCCACCCAGCCGTGCTCGGCGATGGGCAGGTCATACTGGGAGGTCTGCCAGTTCTTGGGCAGGTCGGGGTAGTAGTAGTTCTTGCGGTCAAACTTGCTGTACTTGTTGATTTCGCAGTTGGTGGCAAGGCCGGCCTTGATGCCGAACTCCACCACCCGCTGGTTCACCGTAGGCAGCACGCCGGGCATGCCAAGGCACACGGGGCACACATGGGTGTTCTGGTCTGCGCCAAAGCTGGTGGCGCAGCCGCAGAAAATCTTGGTCTTGGTCTTCAGTTCGCAATGTATTTCCAGGCCGATTACGGCTTCATACTTCATCAGTTGTTACCTCCCAGCTTCGCCATCTTCGTGTGATAGTCCTGACTCTGCTCATAGGTGTAAGCCGCGCGGATAATGGTTTCCTCGTCCAGGGCCTTGCCGATGATCTGCATGCCGATGGGCATGCCCTTGCTGGAGAAACCGCAAGGCAGGCTGATGCCAGGCAGGCCTGCCAGGTTCAGGGGCACGGTGCAGGCATCCTGCAGGTACATCTGCAGGGGGTCGCCGGCCATCTCGCCAATCTTGAAAGCCGTGGTGGGCGCCACAGGAGCCAGGATCACATCCACCTGCTCAAAAGCCTTGGCATAGTCCTCTGCCACCAAGGTACGAACCTTCATGGCTTTGAGGTAATAAGCATCGTAATAACCTGCAGACAGGGCGTAGTTGCCGATGACAATGCGGCGCTTCACTTCCTCGCCGAATTTCTCCGTGCGGGTGTTGGTCATCATGGCTACCAGGTCCTCGCCCTCCACGCGCTCGCCGTAGCTTACGCCGTCATAGCGCTGCAGGTTGGTAGCAGCCTCGGCGGGAGCAATGAGGTAGTAGGCAGAAATGGCGTAATCCGTGTGAGGCAGGGAGATATCCACGATCTCTGCTCCCATTTCCTTGTATTTCTCAATGGCAGCCCGGATGGCTTTCTCCACCTCGGGATCCATGCCCTTGACAAAATACTCCTTGGGCAGGCCGATCTTGAGACCTTTGACATCCTCCACCAAGGCCTTGGTGAAGTCAGGCACAGCCGCCTCGCTGGAGGTGGAGTCCATATCATCATGGCCGGAAATCACATTGAGGATATGGGCGCAGTCCGTCACATCGCGGGTCAGGGGGCCAATCTGGTCAAGAGAAGAACCGTAAGCCACCAGTCCGTAGCGGGAAACACGACCGTAGGTAGGCTTCAGGCCCACCACGCCACAGAAGGAAGCGGGCTGGCGGATGGAGCCGCCGGTATCGGAGCCCAGGGCCCAGATGGAAGTGCCTGCAGCCACAGAAGCTGCGCTGCCGCCGGAGGAACCGCCGGGGACACACTCGGTGTTCCAGGGATTGCAGGTGGGATGATAAGCGGAATTCTCCGTGGAGCCGCCCATGGCGAACTCGTCCATGTTCAGCTTGCCCAGGATAACAGGATTCTCTGCCTTGAGCTTCTTCATGACCGTTGCATTATAGGGAGGCACGAAGTGCTCCAGGATCTTGGAAGCACAGGTGGTCCTCACCCCTTTGGTGCAGATATTGTCCTTGATGGCGCCGGGAATGCCCTCCAGGAAGGAAATCTCCTCTCCCTTGGCAATCTTCTCGTCCACTGCCTTGGCCTGGGCCAGGGCCTCATCACGGGTGACGGTGAGGTAAGCCTTGACTTCGCCCTCCACCTCGTCTATGCGGGCGAGCACATCTTCCGTCAGCTCTACGCTCGTAATCTCTTTATTCACCAGCATCTCATGCAGGACATGAGCCGGTTTCTCATATAATCTCACGTTCAATCCTCCTGCCTAAAATTAACCTTCCAGCACCTTGGGCACCTTGAAATAACCGTCTTCCTTGAGGGGAGCATTGGCAAGGGCTGCCTCGCGGTCAAGGGACTCCTTCACCTCGTCCTTGCGGAACACATTCTGCATAGGCAGGGCATAGGTGGTGGGCTTGACATTTTCCGTATCCAGCTCGGAGAGGTTGTCCATATAGGTCAGGATCTTGTCCAGCTGGCCCAGATAGCGCTCCGTGTCCTCCTCGGCAATGGCAAGCCGGGACAGCACCGCTACGTTATCCAGGTCCTCTTTCGTTACTTTCATCTTATTCACCATCCAGCATTTAGAATTCAACATTACAAGGCAATATTATAACGCAAAATAGCGCATTTCGCCACCGGCTATAGCAGACGCACCAAAATTTTAACCTTATCACAACATAGTAATCGGATCTATATCAATGGCTACCTCAGTCCGCAAGTGCAGTTTCTGCTCCCGCAGGAATTCCTGCACGGCAGGCAGGTCAGCAGTCTTAATCAGCACCACAAAGCGGTAGATGTTGCGGAACTTGGCAATGACTGCAGGGGATGGCCCTATTATCATATGTGATTTGCTGCCTCTGAAGGACTCTTCAAAGGCCCTCACCAGCCGCCTGCCGTTCCCTTTGGCCACTTCCTCGTCCTCATCCTGAAACAGCAGCTTCACGATACGGCTGTAGGGCGGGTAGAAAAGCTCCTTCCGCAGCTCCAGTTCCTGCCGGAAGAATTCTTCGTAGTCCTGCTTCAGCCCCGCCGTCACCGCATAGTGCTGGGGATTGTAGGTCTGCACAATGACCCGTCCCCTGCCTCCGTGACGGCCTGCCCGCCCCGCCGTCTGGGTGATGAGCATGAAGCAGCGCTCTGCCGCCCGGAAATCCGGCATATTGAGGCTGGAGTCGGCACTGATGATGCCCACGGAGGTGACATTGGGGATATCGTGTCCCTTGGCCACCATCTGGGTACCCAGGAGTATATCGTACTCATGGCGGCGGAACCTGCTCAAAATGTCCCGATGGGCAAACTTCGTGCCCGTGGTGTCCCTGTCCATGCGTATCACCCTGGCCTGAGGCATGATGGTGCGCAGTTCCTGCTCCAACTTCTCAGTGCCGGAGCCGAAGTACTTGATATAAGGGCTGCCGCACTTGGGGCAGACATCCGGTACAGGCTCAGTCACATCACAATGATGGCAGGAAAGCCGGCCATTCTTGTGATACACCAGAGGCAGGCCGCAGAGCTTGCATTTGATGACCTCACCGCAGGAACGGCACATGACGAAAGTCGAAAACCCCCGGCGGTTCAACATGATGATGGATTGCTCCCCCCGGGCCAGAGTCTCTTCCAAAAGTCTCTGCAAGTCGCGGGAAATGATGTGACGGTTACCCATTTTCAATTCCCGACGCATATCCACAGCGTGGACCAGGGGCATAGGCAGGCTGCCTATGCGCTCCGGCAGTTCCAAAAGCTTCAGTTCCCCATTATTCGCACGATAATAAGTTTCAAGTGAAGGCGTAGCGCTTCCGAGCAGCAAAACAGCCCCATGAATCCTGGCCAACTGCTCTGCCACCACCCTGGCATGATAGCGGGGAGACTCGTCCTGCTTGTAGCTCATGTCCTGTTCCTCGTCCATGACGATGAGCCCGATTTCCGCCGCAGGGGTAAAGAGCGCCGAGCGGGCGCCGATGATGATGCCGGCCTCTCCCCTTCTTACCCTCAGAATGGCATCATTGCGCTCAGTCAGGGACAGGCGGCTGTGCATGACCATGATATCCTCCGGGAAATACTCCTTGAAGGAAGCCACCACCTGTCCCGTCAGGGCAATCTCCGGCACCAGCACAATCACCTGCCGCCCCAGGGCCCGGACTTTCCTGGCCAGCTCCATATAGACCTGGGTCTTGCCGCTGCCAGTGACGCCCTTCAGCAGAAACCCTTGGAACGTCCTGGCCGCAGCTGCCTGTCCAAGTGCTGCCAGGGCATCTTCCTGGGCCTCAGTCAGCTGTATCTCCCGGGCACTATTCCTGCCTTCATTGTCAGCACCATAGCTGTCCCGCAGGACACGCCTTTGCCGCACCTCCACCAGTCCCTGTTCCGCCACCGCTCTGATGGTGGCAGGAGAAACCCCGGCTTCTTTAAGATTGGCAGATGAGAGCTCTTTTCCTTCGTTTGATGCAAGAAGTTCCAACAGATGCAACTGAGCTTTCTTGCGTTTGAAATCATTCTTTAACGCTTCCGTAAACTCAACCTTCAGCAGGACATATTTCTCATAACGCGCCTTATCCCGCTTTTCTGCCAGATAGTCCTTTCGCAGCACCTGATAACTGACCATGCGCTCCACCAGCGCAGGCAGATCCTCCCCTGCCTCCGGCAGAGCCTTCCTGAGCTCTCTCAGGCTCCTGGGCCCCTCCGCCAGGAGATACTGGTAAATCCTCCTGGCCAGCGGCATGGACAGCATCAGATGCTCCCCCATGCTTTCCTCAGCGGCGTAGCTCACAGTGATCTTCAGCCCGGATTTCCCCGGCATGAAGAGCCGCATGATCTCCGCCAGAGAGCAAAGGTAGAAGTCCGAGAGCCACCGAGCGGCCTTGATCATCTTCGGGGTGAACCAAGCCTCCTCGTCCACAGCCGAGATGATTTCCTTCAGCTGATAGGATTTCCCTGCCTGTGCCTGCGACTCCTCCCTCATCGAAAGGATAAAGCCCTCCACCTTCCGTCCCCCGAAGGGCACAAAAACGCGCCAGCCGACCCCCACTGTGAGTTCGTCCGGCACTATGTAGCTGAAAGCCTTGGCTATGCTTTTAACAGGTATATTGACAAAAACCTCTGCGACCTGCATCTTCTACCCCTTGAAATAGAAAAACCGCAGCCCTCAAGCTACGGTTTGCATTCATATTATGGTGGAGACAAGGAGGATCGAACTCCTGACCTCTTGCATGCCATGCAAGCGCTCTCCCAGCTGAGCTATGCCCCCACATTACCCGGCCTTGCCGATTGTTGACATTTTTCGCTGTCAACATGTGTTATTATAGGACATATAGAGAGGACTGTCAACAGGTAAATTGAAAAAAATTGATGTTCTTCAAAAAAACTTTGCCGCAGTCCTCGCTGGGCCTTGTTATCAGTCGATTACTTCCTTCTTGCCATACATCTCAGCATAATAATTCTGGTACTCGCCGGAGACGATATTCTGCCACCATTCTTCGTGTTCCTGATACCACTTCACTGTGGCCTTGATGCCTTTCTCAGGGCTGGTGGTAGGTTCCCAGCCCAGCTCCTCACGGATCTTGGTGGGGTCGATGGCATAGCGGCGGTCGTGACCCTTGCGGTCGGTGACGTGCTCGATCAGTTCCTCGCCTTTCCCAAGTTCCTTGAGGATAGCCTTCACCACCTGGATATTTTGGCGCTCATTGTGGCCGCCAATGTTGTAGACCTCGCCTACCTTGCCCTTGCGCAGGATGATCTCGATGGCCGCGCAGTGATCCTTCACGAAGAGCCAGTCGCGCACATTGAGGCCGTCGCCATAGACGGGCAGTTTCTTATCGTGCATGGCGTTGATGATCATGAGGGGAATGAGCTTCTCGGGGAAATGGAAAGGCCCATAGTTGTTGGAGCAGCGGGAAATAGTCACGGGCAGGCCGTAGGTGCGGTGGTAGGCCATGACCAGCAAATCTGCGGAGGCCTTGGAAGCAGAATACGGGCTGGAGGTATGCAGCGGCGTCTCCTCCGTGAAGAAGAGGTCGGGACGGTCGAGGGGCAGGTCGCCATAAACCTCGTCCGTGGATACCTGATGATAGCGCTTGATGCCGTATTTGCGGCAAGCATCCATCAGCACGCTGGTGCCGATGACATTGGTCTGCAGGAAGATCTCAGGGTTCTCGATGGAGCGGTCCACATGGGACTCGGCAGCGAAGTTCACAATGACGTCAGGCTTTTCTTCCTCGAACAGCTTGTAAACTGCCTCGCGGTCAGCAATATCGCCCTTGATGAACTTGAACTGCCTGTTCTTCTGAGCCTCTGCCAGCGTAGCCAAGTTGCCCGCATAGGTCAGCTTGTCATAGCAGATGATCTTGTCCTCGGGACGGTTCTCCAGCATATAGTAGACGAAGTTGGCCCCGATGAAGCCGGCGCCGCCAGTCACAACTACATTCATTGCTTCATCTCCTCATGTGCAAAAGTAATTTCCTTACTTTTCTTTAGCTAATTGCTGCAAATACTTGCCATAAGCATTCTTCTTCATTGGCTCCGCCAGCTTCAGCAACTGCTCAGCCCCAATATAGCCCATGCGATAAGCGATTTCCTCGATGCAGGCTACCTTGAGCCCCTGGCGGGCTTGGATAGTCTGGACGAACTGGGCCGCCTGCAGCAAGGACTCATGGGTTCCCGTATCCAGCCAGGCATAGCCCCGGCGCATTTTCTCCACACGAAGTTTCCCCGCTTCAAGATATGCCTTGTTCACATCGGTAATTTCAAGCTCTCCCCGAGGCGAGGGCTTCACTACCTTGGCAATGTCCACGATATCTTTGTCGTAGAAGTAAAGTCCCGTGACGGCGTAGTTTGACTTCGGCTCCTGCGGCTTTTCCTCCAGGCTGGTGGCGCGGCCTTCTTTGTCAAAGGCCACCACACCATAGCGCTCCGGGTCTGACACATAGTAAGCAAAGACCGTGGCACCATCATCACAGGAAGCAGCCCGCTGCATGGCCTTGGCCAGATCCGAACCATAGAAAATATTGTCCCCCAGCACCAAGGCACAGGAATCGCCCTTGATGAAATCTTCCCCAATCAGGAAAGCCTGAGCCAGCCCATCGGGACTTGGCTGCACAGCATAACTGATGCTGATTCCCAGCTGGCTGCCATCCCCCAGCAATAAGCGGAACATTTCCTGGTCATGGGGCGTAGTGATGATCAGGATGTCATTGATGCCAGCCAAGAGCATAGTACTAAGTGGGTAGTAAATCATCGGCTTGTCATAAACCGGCATCATCTGTTTGCTGACTGCTTTTGTCAGCGGGTACAGGCGCGTGCCGCTGCCGCCGGCCAGTATGATTCCTT
>JAGBLH010000081.1 GCA_017635515.1 Selenomonas sp. | reverse complement strand
CGGCGCAGGCACCTCCATCAATATGAATGTGAACGAAGTCCTCTGCAACCGCGCTCTGGAAATCAAGGGGGAGGCTCGCGGTCGCTACGACATCATTTCTCCCAACAACCATGCCAATATGGCCCAGTCCACCAATGATTCTTTCCCCACTGGCATCAAGGTCTGCGCCAACTATAAGGGCAAGAAGCTGGTGGCTGCTTTGAACCGCCTGGCTGACGAGCTGGACAAGAAAGCCTTTGAGTTCAAAGATATCTTGAAGATGGGCCGCACCCACCTGCAGGATGCGGTGCCCATCACCCTGGGGCAGGAAATGGGCATGTACGCTTCCTCTGTGCGCCGGGGCGCGCGCCGCATCGAGGCTGCTATGCAGGGACTGCGCACCATGAACATGGGGGGCACCGCCGTGGGCACAGGCCTCAACGCAGAGCCTGAGTACATCAAGGCCGTGGCCAAGACTCTGTCCGAGGTTACTGGTGATACTTATGTCACTGCTGATGATATTATTGATGCTACCAACAATACCGATGGTTTTGCGGATTTTTCCGGTGCCATGAAGGTCACTGCCTTGACCCTCATCAAGATGGCCAACGATTTTCGTCTCATGGCTTCAGGCCCTCGCTGCGGTCTGAATGAACTGAAGCTGCCCCAGCGCCAGCCAGGATCTTCCATCATGCCCGGCAAGGTGAACCCGGTCATTGCCGAGGTGCTGGACCAGGCTTGCTACCAGGTGATTGGCAATGACCTGGCCTTGACCCTGGGGGTGGAGAATGGGCAGTTCGAGCTGAATGTCATGGAGCCTGTCATGGCCTTCAATATGTTCAATTCCCTGAACTACATGACCAATGCGGTGAATACCTTTGTGGACAAGCTGCTCGTGGGCATTGAGCCAAACAGGGAACAGTGCCATAAGTGGCTGGGAGGAGCTGTGGGCACCGTCACCGCCCTGCTGCCCCATATCGGCTATGAAAAGTGTGCCGCCCTGGCCAGAGAAGCATATCTTACCGGCAAGCCCATCAAGGAAGTCATTCTGGAAAAGGGCTGGCTCACTGAGGAGTACATGGAGCACGTCATGTCCCCAGAGCAGATGACCACCCCCGGCATCGCCGGCGGCGACCTGCTGCATAAATAAGCTTTTTCCAAAAGCGCACCTGCATCCTTATCTCCCCAAGGCACCCTGTCCTATGACAGGGTGCCTTGATTATGGAAAAAATCTTTTGTCATGGCAGGTTTTTCGGTGTCAGATACGAATAATACTCTTGGAGATTGTGTTTCAACTCCGAAAATATAATATTGAGGAGGTATTCCCATGGCTCTCAAATTCAACCCCCTGGAGGGTGGCAGGACGGTGAAGGCCGAAATCCTGGTCTTTGTGCTGCCTGTGGTTATCATTGGCCTGCTGGTTCTGGCAGGTGTCATCTTCAAGTTCACCGGCTCGGCCTTTGAGGAACAGCTGGAATCCAGCTCCCTTAAGACTACGGCTGAGGTGGCAGACGGTGTCTCTGATTGGTTCGATGCCCGCATGCTGGAAACCCAGATGACTGCCAATTCCTTGGCGGCCCGGGGGCTGCCAGGCAGTCAGGCGGAGCTGACCGCCAACAACGAGCTGCGCCTGAAGCTCATGGAAAAAATCTATCCCGGTGTCTACGACAGCGTGAGCTGGGGCCCCTTTGACGGTTCCGGCCTGCTCCACGGCTGGACCAAGTCCGGCTACAAGGAGATGCACAACGCCGACAAGGCCTGGTATAAGGAAACCATGAAGGGTGAGAAGGACTCCTTCGTGGCTCCTCCCGTCATTTCCCAGGCTACGGGCAAGATCATCGTGAACTCCATCGCCCTGGCCAAGAATCCTGCCGGGCAGAATGTGGGCATGGTGCTGGCAGCTATCTATGTGGACGCTGTCCGGGAAAAGGTCGGCGAATTCAAGATCGGTAACGAAGGCTACAGCCTGCTGGTATCCAAAGATGGCACCTACATTGTCAATCCTGATGAAGAAGCCATCATGAAGAAGAAGATTACCGAGGACGAGGACCCTGCCCTAAAGGAACTGGGGCAGAAGATGCTCTCAGGCCAGGCGGGGTTCATGAAGTTCACCCGGGCTGACGGGGCTGACCTCATTGCCTTCTATGCCCCCGTCAAGGCTACGGGCTGGGGCATGGCGGCTATTGCCTATGAAGACGAGCTCTTTGCTCCTGTCTACAGCCTGCTGAAGATTGTGGCAGGTCTGGCTCTCTTGATTATCGTGGGCATTTCCCTGGGTATCGTCATGACCATCAACAAGGTCATGGCGCCGCTGGGGGCTATGGTGTCAGAGCTGCAGCTTCTGGCATCCGGTGACTTCCGCGACCGTCCGGCCAAGGTCAGCACTGAGAACGAGCTGGGACAGCTGGCCAGGGCTTTGCGTGAGATGCGCAAGAGCGTGGCCAAGGTCATGCTTTCCGTCCATGATATTTCCCAGAGCCTGGCGGCAGCTTCCGAGGAACTCAATGCCACCACCGAGCAGTCTGCCCAGGCTTCTGACCAGGTGGCCAACTCCATCGTACGGGTGGCACAAGGCACCAATGAGCAGCTGGGCGCTGTGAGCTCCACCACCGAGGCCATCGAGCGCCTCAGCGGCACCATCCAGACCGTGTCCGGCGAAGCCAGTGTGGCAGCCGGTGAGGGGCGTCAGGCCGCAGAGATTGCCCGTGACGGTGGCAGGACTTTGGAGGAAGCCATCACCCAGATCAAGCACATTGAAGCCAGCAGCCTGGAGTCCATGAAAGTGGTCAAGGCCTTGGGAGAGCGTTCCTCCGAGATTGTGGCTATTGTGGAAACCATCACGGGCATTGCCGAGCAGACCAACCTCCTGTCCCTGAATGCCGCCATTGAGGCTGCCCGGGCAGGTGAGCAGGGCCGCGGCTTTGCAGTGGTGGCAGAGGAAGTCCGCAAGCTGGCTGAGTCCTCCCGGGAGGCTGCCCAGCAGATTGCCGACTTGCTGAAAGCTGTAGGCGATGATATCAACAACGCCATCAATGGCATGGAAGCCGGCAGTGCCGAAGTGCAGAAGGGGGCCGCCAACATCATTTCCATGGGGGATTCCTTCCGCCGCATCATCGAGCTGGTAGAGAATGTGTCCGGTCAGATTCAGGGCATCAGCGCCGACATCACCGGCATGGCCAAGAACGGCGAAGAAATCGTGGGCCATGTCCGCACCATAGATGCCGCCAGCCACAGCGCAGCCGAGGAATCCGAGACGGTTTCCGCCGCCACGGAGGAGCAGAGCGCCTCTGTGCAGGAAATCGCCAACGCCAGCCGGAGCCTGGCCGAGATGGCTACAGACTTGCAGAACGAAGTTCAGAAGTTCAAGGTCAAATAAAAGACTTGAATATGGGGGAGCGATATGCTAAAATACTAGCTATGCGGTTGTAGCTCAGCTGGATAGAGCATTCGCCTCCTAAGCGAAGGGTCGGGCGTTCGAATCGCCCCAGTCGCACCATTTATGAATGAAAAGCCTCCTTTGCGGAGGCTTTTTTGTTGCTGTTTCGCCTTTCACTGTGGTCTTGGCCAGGAAATTTGACTATGGCAAAATCAGCATAATTAAGGTATACTTAGGAGCTGTATAAATTAGTTGCTTTTCTCCAAGCAAGATGGAGGTTTTGCCTTGAAAATAGCAGTCTTTGATTCCGGCATTGGCGGGCTTTCAGTGCTCTATGAGCTGCGCAGGGCCTTGCCACAGGAACAGTTTATCTTTTTTGCGGATGAGGACAATGTGCCCTATGGCACCAGGACGAAGGAGAACATCCAGGCTCTGGTGGCGGGGGCTTTTGATTTCCTGCTTGAAAAGGGCGTGAAGGCCATCGTGGTGGCTTGCAATACTGCTACCAGCGCGGCGGTGGTAGAGATGCGCCGCCGCTATGACCTGCCCATCATCGGCATGGAGCCTGCCGCCAAGAAGGCCCTGGATATGGACGGGGAGCACAGGGTGCTGGTGGTGGCTACCCCCGTCACCGTGAAAGGGAAGAAGATGAAGGTGCTCATCGAGCATGTGGACAAGGAGCATCTTGTTGACCTGCACCCCCTGCCCAGATTGGTGGAGTTTGCGGAGCGGCGGGAGTTCAATTCCCAGGCGGTGCTTGACTACCTGGGAAGAGAGCTCTCCGCCTACGATTTTTCCCAGTATTCCTCGCTGGTGCTGGGCTGCACCCACTTCAACTACTTCAAGGACACCTTCCGGGAAATCCTGCCTGCGAATGTTTCCTTTGTGGATGGCAACGGTGGCACGGTGCGGGAGCTTATCCGCAGGCTGAAGGAGAGGAATCTTCTGGAGAAGAATCCTCCCTCGGTGGAGTATTATTACTCGGGTCGCCGGGTGCAGGACAAGGATGAGCTGCACAGGCTGGAGAGCTATCTGCAGCGGCTGGGCCGCATGTATGCCCTTACTTGACTTTGGGGGCTGATTGGTCTAAATTATATATGTTGTCTTAGAGGGAGGTATATTCTTGGTTTCCACGGAATACAAGGTCAATTTTTATGATACGGACGCCATGAAGGTGGTGCACCACTCCAACTATATCCGCTGGTTTGAGATCGGCAGGGTGGAGTACCTGCGCCATTATGGGCTGACCCTGGACGACATCATGGATGATGGCTATGTGTTCCCCATCACCAAGATTGATGCCAAGTATCTCTCGCCGGGCTACTTTGATGATGTGCTCGTCATCGAGACTACGGCTACGGCGCTCACCAAGGCCCAGATGGCCTTTGCCTACAGGATTGTCCGCAAAGACACGGGCGAGGTGCTGGTGACTGGGCACTCACAGAATGCCTTTACCCGCAAGGATACGGGGAAGATTACCCGCCTGCCGGACAAATTCTTCGAGATTTTCCAGCGGGCCATGGCGGATGAAAAAGGGGAGGAATAAGTTTTGACGGTATTATATGTGATTATCGGCCTGATTGTGCTGGCCGTGGTCTTTGTGCAGCTTTTTCTGGCTGTGGAAGGCAAGGAGAAGGTTACAGTCCACACCGGGGCTGCCTGGGAGCTGGAAAGCAAGGAGGCAGGCAGGCTTGTCCTGAAGAAGAAGCTGGTCTTTGCCAATGAGGGCAAGCAGTGTGCCACCATCATGGACGCCATCGCCCGTCCGCAGCTGCCCTATGAGCAGTATGACGGCATTGATGCACGCGGCAAGGCAGAGCTGGAGGGAGCACCCCGCGAGGATGATTACTTCGAGGCAGTGCTGATCCAGCGCAAGGGCGATGTTCCGGACAAGCTGGATATCTGGGCTAAGATTGCCCTGACTCCCCGCAAGGGCCTGAGCCTGGAGGAGGCTCTGGCACATATGGTGGATATCGGCGTGGATTTCATCTGGATGGAAACTGGCCGCACGCCCTGGAAATATAAGAAGGTGCGCCTGGAACTGGCCGCTGAGGACATTGCCCGGCTCGCAGGCGTGACATTGGTGAAGGATTAAGGAGGACGCAGGTCAATGGCAGAAGAATTAGAACTGATACCGGTGCCCACCCGTATCCTGACTGATAAAGACGATATTGTTGAAGCAATCGAGCATTATACTGAGGGAAAGATTGGCCCGGACGATCTGGTTTGCAGCGCAGAGAGCGTGGTGGCCATCACCCAGGGACGCTATGTGCGCCCGGAAGAGCTGGAGATTTCCTGCCTGGCCCGCCTTTGCTGCCGCTTCATTCCCGACTATGGCAGCCTGGCCAGCCCACACGGCATGCAGTCCCTGATGGATGTAGAGGGGCAGTGGCGCGTGGCCTTTGCCCTTTTTGCTGGCTTCATAGGCAAGATTTTCGGCCAGTCCGGCCTCTTCTACAAGTGGGGCGGCGAGCAGACGGCTATGATTGACGATGTGACGGGCACCATGCCTCCCTTTGACAAGTGCATTGTCTACGGCCCCGGTGACCCCTACGGCATGGCCCAGAAGATGAAGGACAAGCTGGGGTGTTTCGGTGCCATGATCGCAGATGTGAACGACCTCAAGCGCTCCCGCGTGGTGGGCGTGTCCTCCGGGGTGAAGGGCGAGCTGGCAGCACAGCTCCTCATTGACAACCCCTTTGGCAACGCCTCCCAGAAGACGCCTATCTGCATCATCAAGAACTACAGGCAGTATCAGGAGAAGAATAGCTAATGGCCTTCAAGCCTTCCCCTTGAGGGGAAGGTGCCCCGATAGGGGCGGATGAGGTGGAGCGCTTTCGAGTGTTGTTGTCTTAATTTGTCAACTCCACACCTCATCCGTCAGCCCTTCGGGCTGCCACCTTCCCCTCAAGGGGAAGGCATTTTTTGTAAGGAGAAAGATTATGCCAAGAACAGACAGGCGCGGGGCGGATGGACTGCGCCCTTATCGCATGGAGCGCCGCTTTCAGAGATATCCTGCCGGTTCGGTGCTCATGGAGATGGGCAATACCAAGGTCATTTGCGCTGCCAGCATTGAGGATCGCGTGCCTTTCTTTTTGAAGGGCACCGGCGAGGGCTGGATCACGGCGGAGTATTCCCTGCTGCCCAGCGCCACAGGCACCCGCTCTCCACGGGAGGCCGCCAAGGGCAGGCAGTCGGGCCGCACCCAGGAGATACAGCGACTCATCGGACGCGCCCTGCGTTCTGTGGTGGACACCAAGGCCCTGGGGGAGCGCACCATAATGATTGACTGCGACGTGATACAGGCCGACGGCGGCACCCGCACCGCTTCCATCACCGGGGCTTTCGTGGCTCTGGTGGAAGCCTGCTCCACCTTTTACAAGAAGGGGGGCATCTTCCCTGTGAAGGATTTCGTCTCTGCCATCAGCGTGGGGCTGAGCCAGGAGGACGAGCCCCTGCTGGACCTCTGCTACGAGGAGGACTCGGCAGCTATCGTGGATATGAACGTGGTCATGACAGGGGAGGGCCGCTTCGTGGAGGTGCAGGGCACCGGCGAGGGCAGGCCCTTCACCCATGAGGAGCTCAGCAAGCTGCTGGCTCTGGGCGAAAAGGGCTGCAGGGAACTGATTTCCTATCAGAAGGATGTGCTCGGCGGCGAACTGGTCTGGCTGGTGGGACGAGAGGGATAAAGATGCTGAAGATACTTATGGCAACCGGCAATCAGGGCAAGCTGCGTGAGATGCGGGAACTGCTCTCGGATTTGCCCGTGGAGATAGTTTCTTTGAAAGATTTTCCAGAAATTCCCGAACCAATAGAGGATGGAACGACCTTCGAGGCGAATTCTCTCTTGAAGGCTCGTTATTATCGGGAAAGGACTGGCTGCGCCGCCATGGCGGATGACTCGGGGCTGGAGGTGGAGGCCCTGGGGGGCGCTCCCGGCGTCCACTCGGCCCGCTTCTGCGGCCATCACGGTGATGATGAGGCCAATAATGAGAAGCTCATAGCGGAGCTGAAGGCTCGCGGGCTGGCAGAGTCCAAGGCCGCCTATCGCTGCGTGCTTTCCTTCGTGGGGACAGATGGCAGGGAATTCACTGCCTCGGGCAGCTGCGAAGGCGTGGTCAGGGAGCCGCGCAGGGGGGAGAATGGCTTTGGCTATGACCCTTATTTCTATGTGACGGAAGGAAAACTTTCGGGCCGCACCATGGCACAGCTAACCCTGGAGGAGAAGGGCACCATCAGCCATCGGGCGCGGGCTATGGAGAAGCTGAAGAAGATGCTGGAGGAAAATGCCTTATGATTGTAGGACTGGTAAGCGACAGTCACGGCGATACGGCAGCCATCGATATGATGCTGGCCATGCCGGTGGCCAAAGGGGTGGAGTGCTGGCTCCATGCAGGTGACTTCGTGGTGGACGCAGAATATCTGGAGATGGTCTCAGGCAAGAAGGTCTACAGGGTGGCAGGCAACGGGGACTGGCCCCACAGCAAGGCCCCGGAGGATTTGCTGGTGGAGCTGGAGGGCTTCCGCATCATGCTGACCCACGGCCATGAGCAAGGGGTGCGCTACGGCACGGAGATGCTGGCGGCAAATGCCCTGAACATGGGGGCGGACATCGCCGTCTACGGCCACACCCATATCGCCGACATCACCACGGCGGCGGGCGGGGAAAATCTTCTCATCCTGAACCCCGGCAGCATCGGCAGGCCCAGGGATGATTCCTGCGGTTCCTTCATGGTCCTGTATCTGGAGCAGGGCAGGGAGCCGGAGGCAGACCTTTTCCGCCTGGATGATTGAGGAGAAAAAAATGCTTTTCTAAAGCAGGATTTTCCTTTATTAAAAGAGAATAAGTAGACGATGTGATAAGTGTCACATGCCTGTGCCACCCACCCGCGTGAAACGGGGCGGAAAAGTGAATCCGCTTCAGTATTTTCGCGGGCTTCTCGCATTTGTGAATTGCTTGAAAACAAGGATTGAATGTGCTATTATGGAGCACGGATGTGTGATAAGTTGTATTTATGGGAGGGATTACTTTGCGAGAACTGGACGCAAAACAAATCACGGAAACCGTCGCGCAGATGTGCAAAGAGGCGGCCTACTACCTGCCCAAGGATGTATATGAGGGCCTCAAGCGCGGCCGCGAGACTGAGAAGTCTCCCGTGGGCCAGAATGTGCTGGACCAGATCATCCGCAATGCAGAGATCGCCAGGGCAGAGGATCGTCCCTACTGCCAGGATACGGGCATGACCATCGTCTTCCTGAAGGTGGGCCAGGATTTGCATATCACTGGCGGCAATCTGGAGGATGCCATCAACGAGGGCATCGCCAAGGGCTATACCGAAGGTTATCTCAGAAAATCAGTGGTGGCAGAGCCTCTCTTCAACCGCAAGAACACTCAGAATAATACCCCGGGTGTCATCTACACCGAGATCGTGCCGGGTGACAAGCTGGAGATCACCGTTGCTCCCAAGGGCTTCGGCTCCGAGAACAAGTCCGGCATCAAGATGCTGGTTCCCGCCGATGGTGTCGAGGGTGTCAAGAAAGCCGTCATGGACATCATCCTCCATGCCAGCATGAACCCCTGCCCGCCCATGGTGGTAGGCATCGGCATCGGCGGCACCATGGACCGTGCAGCCCTCCTTTCCAAGAAGGCACTCACCCGTTCCATCGATGAGCGCAACCCCATGCCCGAGTACGCCAAGCTGGAAGAAGAGCTCCTGGAGCTCATCAACCAGACGGGCATCGGGCCTCAGCTGGGCGGCACCACTTCGGCCCTGGCCGTGAACATCGAGTGGGGCCCCACCCACATCGCCGGCCTGCCGGTGG
This sequence comes from Selenomonas sp., assembly GCA_017635515.1. Lineage (GTDB taxonomy): Bacteria > Bacillota > Negativicutes > Selenomonadales > Selenomonadaceae > Selenomonas_B. Next base: position 11,442 of record JAGBLH010000081.1, on the reverse strand, counting down.
CAGTGACCATCTGCTGCCACGCTATGCGCCACAGCCACAAGGTACTTTGAGGAACGGGAGGAATAGCAATGGCAGAACAGATTCGCATTCAGACTCCTTTTACCGAGGAGATGTCCAGAAAACTCAAGGCCGGTGATGCTGTGTTGATTTCCGGCACCATCATCGCTGCCCGCGATGCAGCCCACAAGGCCATGACTGAGGCCTTGGCCCGCGGCGAGAAATTGCCCGTGGACTGGACGAACCAGATGGTCTACTACCTTGGGCCTACGCCGGCTAAGCCGGGCGACCCGATAGGTTCCTGCGGCCCCACCACTTCCGGCCGCATGGATGCCTACACCCCCACCATGCTTGATCAGGGCATCAAGGGCATGATTGGCAAGGGCTCCCGCTCCAAGGAAGTCATTGAGTCCATGAAGAAGAACGGCGTGACCTACTTCGCTGCCGTAGGCGGCGCAGCAGCCCTCATCGCCAAGTCCGTCAAGAAGTACGAAGTGCTGGCATACCCCGAGCTGGGCCCTGAGGCCGTGGCCCGTCTGACCGTGGAGGATTTCCCGGCTATCGTGGTCATCGACTGCGAGGGCAACAGCCTCTATGAGACCAACCAGGCCAAGTATCGCACCCTGAAAGGTTATTGAGACTTCTGAGACTTGTTTAGGCGGCGCCTCCTGCGTGGCAGGTGGCGCCTTGGTATAATTTTATTTAGGAGGTACAGAATGTTTCACGCTACTTTTTATCTGCGCCGCCTGCACTCCATAGTTGGTTTGCTGGTGCTCGGCGGAGTCATCTTTGAGCACATTTTCACCAACTCGATGGCTCTGGGCGGCCCGAAAGCCTTGAATGGCGCTCTTGCTATGATGGAGCTCATTCCTCATCCCATATTCCTGGGCATTGAGATCGGCGCTATCGCCATTCCTCTGCTTTTCCATGCCATTTACGGCATCTACATCTGCCTGCAGGCCAACAACAATCCAGGCCGCATGGGCTACATCCGCAACTGGCAGTTTGCCCTCCAGCGCTGGACGGCCTGGTTCCTGGTAGTGTTCCTCATCTGGCACGTATTCTATCTCCGTGTCTTCACCAAGGGCATCACGGGTACGCCTATTTCCTATGAGCTCCTGCAGAGCTACTTCACCGGCAGCCCCATTGTGGCAGTGCTCTACATCATCGGTATGTTCGCTGCTATCTTCCATTTCTGCAACGGCATCACTACTTTCTGCATGACCTGGGGCATCGCCAAAGGTCCCCGCGTCCAGAATGTGATCGGCATCCTCAGCATGTGCCTCTGCGCGGCTCTTTGCCTCGTCACGCTGGCATTCATGGGCAGCTATTTCGTGATGTAAGGATAAAGGAGAATATCAATGGCTAAAGCACCTGAAAATAAAATCATAGTCGTAGGCGGGGGCCTCTCAGGCCTTATGGCTACCATGAAAATCTGCGAAGGCGGCGGCAAGGTAGATTTGTTCTCCTACTGCCCCGTGAAGCGCTCCCACTCCCTTTGCGCCCAGGGCGGCATCAACGCCTGCATGGACACCAAGGGCGAGCACGACAGCATTTACGAGCATTTCGATGATACGGTCTACGGCGGTGACTTCCTGGCTGACCAGCTGGCTGTCAAGGGCATGGTTGAGGCGGCTCCGAAGCTCATCAAGATGTTTGACCGCATGGGCGTGCCTTTCACCCGCACTCCCGAAGGCGTTCTCGATCTCCGCAACTTCGGCGGCCAGAAGAACAAGCGCACCTGCTTCGCCGGCTCCACCACGGGCCAGCAGCTCCTCTATGCTCTGGATGAGCAGGTCCGTCATTGGGAAGTCAAGGGCAAGGTGACGAAGTATGAGTTCTGGGAATTCATCAAGGTCATCAAGAACAAGCAGGGTGTCGTCCGCGGCATCGTGGCCCAGAACATGAACTCCAATGAGATCGTGTCCTTCCCGGCTGATGTGGTCATCCTGGCTACCGGCGGCCCGGGCATGGTGTTCGGACGCTGCACCGCTTCCACCATCTGCAACGGCTCCGCTGTGACTTCCGTGTATAAAGATGGCGCACATCTGGCCAACCCTGAGTTCATCCAGATCCATCCCACCGCTATCCCCGGCCCCGACAAGAACCGTCTGATGTCTGAGGCTTGCCGCGGTGAGGGCGGCCGTGTCTGGGTATGGCGCGACAACCCGGAGACCGGTGAGAAAGAGCGCTGGTACTTCCTGGAGGATATGTATCCGGCTTACGGCAACCTGGTGCCCCGCGACGTGGCATCCCGCGCTATCTACAAGGTCTGCGTCCATATGGGCTTGGGTATGCATGAACCCAATCGTGTATATCTTGACCTCTCTCATATCGACCGTGACTACCTCGAGCGCAAGCTGGGCGGCATCCTGGAGATGTACACCGACTTCGTGGGCAAGAGCCCGGCTGATGTGCCCATGGAGATCTTCCCCTCCGTCCATTATTCCATGGGCGGCATCTGGGTGGATCGCATGCACCACACCAATATCCCCGGCCTCATGGCCTCTGGCGAGTGCGACTACCAGTATCACGGTGCCAACCGTCTGGGCGCAAACTCCCTGCTGTCCGCTACTTACTCCGGCACTGTTTCCGGCCCCGAGGCTCTCAGGTGGGCCCGTAGCGGCGAGCTGGGTGATCCCCTCACCGAGGCAGAGATGGAAGCAGCCCGCAAGGAGTGCGTAGCCGAGTTCGACAAGATCCGCAACATGAACGGCCCCGAGAACGCTCACAAGCTCCATCATGAGATGGGCGAGATCATGTACAAGTACGTGTCCATCGAGCGCGACAATATCGGCCTTGACCAGTGTCTGAAGGAACTCAAGGAAATCCTCAAGCGCTGGGATAACATCGGTGTCACCGACCATGGCAATTGGGCTAACCAGGAAGCTATGTTCGTGCGCCAGCTCCGCAACATGATCCTCTACGCCATGGTGGTCACCAAGGGTGCCCGTTGCCGTGATGAGTCCCGCGGTGCTCATGCCAAGATTGTCCTGGACGAGAACGGCAACCGCAAGACCGACGAGCAGGGCGAGCTTGTCTTCATGGGCCGCGATGATGAGCGCTTCATGAAGACCACCATCGTGGACTATGACCCGAAGACCGAGGAGCCCCAGGTTTCCTACATGGAATTCGATCATTCCCTCATCAAGCCCCGTGCCCGTAACTATGCCGTTGCGAAAAAAGAGTAAGGAAAGACGCTCGAAGGAGGATTATAAGAAATGGCAGAACAGAAAATGGTCAGACTCATCATCGAGCGCCAGGACGGCCCGGAGAGTGCGCCGTATACCCAGGAATTCGATGTACCATACCGCCCCGGCCTCAACATGGTGGCGGCTCTCATGGAAATCCAGAAGAACCCTGTCACCGTTGACGGCAAGCGCGTAGCTCCCGTAGTCTGGGAGTGCAACTGCCTGGAGAAAGTCTGCGGCGCCTGCATGATGGTCATCAACGGCATTCCCCGTCAGGCTTGCTGCTCTCTGGTGGACAACCTCAAGCAGCCCATCCATCTGGCACCTGCACGCACCTTCCCGGTCATCCGTGATCTGCTCATCGACCGCTCCGTCATGTTCGAGAGCCTCAAGAAGATCCAGGGCTGGGTGGAAGTGGACGGCAGCTGGGACGTCAAGGACGCTCCCATCCAGAATCCCTACACCGCACAGACTGCCTATGAGATTTCTCACTGCATGACCTGCGGCTGCTGCCTGGAGGCCTGCCCCAACGTGGGACCGCAGTCCGACTTCATCGGACCTGCACCGACTGTACAGGCTTACCTCTTCAACCTGCATCCCCTCGGGAAGTTCGATGCGCCCAAGCGCCTGAATGCCCTGATGGAGAAGGGCGGCATCACCAGCTGCGGCAACAGCCAGAACTGCGTGGAGGTCTGCCCCAAGCAGATCAAGCTGACCACTTACCTGGCCCAGCTGAACCGCGACGTGAACAAGCAGGCCCTGAAGAATATCTTCAACCACTGAGGCTTGCCTTTCAGAAAGAACCCGCTTCTTTGTCGGAGGCGGGTTTTTTCTTGTGCCAGGCAGGAGAAAAGGGGGCTTTCCTTGAATGTAATAGAAAGTATTTTAGAATCGTTGATAGGATGATGATTATGAAAAAAATGAACAGGCTGCCCCTCAGTCCCAATCTGAAAAGGTTCAAGTTCTTTTTTGATTTGCTGAAGCGGAATACTGACGATTACCTTTTCCTCACTGACCTGCAGGAAAATATGGTGATGGTGTCGCCCAATCTCGTGCAGGACTTTGAGCTGCCCGGGGAGGTCATGGAGAATTTTGACCGCTACTGGATGCCCCTGGTACATCCCGAGGAACAGGAAGCCTACGGCCAGTCCATCGAAGCCGTGCTGAAGCACAAGTCTCGGGAGCATTTTATGGAATATCGGGTCAAGAGCCGCAAGGACGAATATGTGTGGATACGTTGCCGCGGCACTGTGGGCCTTGACCGGGAAGGGAGGCCCAGCATCTTCACAGGGGTGCTTACCCGCCTGTCCCAGCGCAATCAGGCAGATGAGATCACGGGTCTCTTGAACAAATACCAGTTCGAGCGGGCGGTGAAGTCTGCCCTTGCCTCCTATCGGGTCACCGGCGAGGGCGGGGCAGTGATGGTGCTGGGGCTGGATAACTTCAAGATCATCAACGAAACCCATAACCGGGTGGTGGGAGACCGGGTGCTCAGGGAGGTTTCCCGTCAGATTGAGGCAGTGCTGCCCCAGGAGCTCACCCTTTACAAACTGGATGGCGATCAGTTCGGCCTGGTGTGCCTGGGCTACGGAGAAAAAGAAGTGGAGGAGCTCTTCGCCACCATTCAGGGGTGCCTGGCTCATCCCTACACCGTAGATGGCCGCCAGTACTTCAATACGGTTTCTGCCGGCACTGTGACCTATCCCCAGGGGGGCAAGGACTATCTGGTGCTGCACAAGCACGCTGAGGCTGCCCTGGACTTGGCCAAGCAGGCGGGGAAGAACCGCAACTGCCTCTTCAGCAAGGAGGAGTACAACCGCTGGGTGCGCTCCATCACAATGCGGGATTCTCTCTGGGATTGCGTGGAAAATGACTGCGAAGGCTTCAGCCTCTTCTTCCAGCCCCAGGTCAGGGCCAGGAATAGGGAGCTTATCGGAGCAGAATCCCTGCTCAGGTGGCGCAACCCCAAGGGGCGCATGGTGGCGCCCATGGAGTTTATCCCCATCCTCGAAGAGACGAAGCTGATTGTGCCCGTAGGCAAATGGATTTTCCGGGAAGCTGCCCGCATCTGCAAAGAGTGGCGCAAGGTGAGGCCGAACTTCCGCATCAGCGTGAACATGAGCTATGAGCAGGTGAAGGATCTGTCCTTCAAGGAATACGCTCTGGACTGCTTGAAGCGTTATGAACTGCCCACGGAAGCCATTGTGCTGGAATTGACAGAGAGCAAGATCGTGGCGGACTGGAGCTTCGTGAACCAGCAATTCGATGCCTTCCGCCAGGCGGGCATCAAGATTGCCATGGACGACTTCGGCACGGGGTATTCCTCTCTGGCCTCCTTCAAGAATCTGTCCTGCGATATTGTGAAGATTGACCGGGAGTTCGTGAAGAAGATCCTGGAGAATGAATTCGACAAGAAATTGGTGGAGTATGTGGTGGCCCTCTGCCACAGCATAGGCATCGAGGCCTGCATCGAGGGCGTGGAGGATATCGAGGAGTACAAGCTGCTGACGGAGGGCTGCAAGGCAGATGCCATCCAGGGGTATCTCTTCGGGCATCCCGAGAGTGAGGAGAATTTTGAGGAGAAGTTCCTCAAAGGGGGGAAGTTCCTTGAGCCTTGCTCGCCGCCTCAGTCGCATTGAGATAGGCTACGGCTGTTCATTTTCTTTGGCGCAAAGAAAACGAACCAAAAGAGTAAACATGCCAGTGACATGTTTACGGACCTGGATCGCTTCACGCGAGTCCAAAGGTCCGCGGGGAGCGCCCATTCGTGGGCGCCGGGGTTCGATTGAGCATGGAGTGATGATGATGGCAAAAATTGTTCTTAGTATAGTTGCAGCAGTGTTTATGGCATTGGTTCCTCTAAATGTTGCTTTGGGCATGGAGGGAACTGGACTTTCGGTGCAGGGGACGGGCCAGGCCAAGCTGGCGCCGGACGAGGCGAGCCTCAGTCTCAGCGTGATCACTGATGGACGCTCGGCCCAGGAGGTGCAGGCGGAGAATGCCAGGAAGATGCAGGCCGTCACCGAGGCGGTGAAGGGACTGGGGGTAGAGGACAGGTTTATCAGAACCTCCAATCTTTCCATGCAGCCCCGCTATGACTACAAGAATGGTGAGCGCAAGCTCAAGGGCTATACCGCTACCAATACCCTGCGGATAGAGGTGAAAGACCTCTCCAAGCTGGGCCGCATCATTGACAGGGCCCTGAACGCCGGAGCAAACAAGGTGGATTCCCTGGAGTTCGGCCTGCAGGCTCCCGAGCGGCTGCAGCAGCTTGCTCTGAAGAAGGCCGTGGCCGATGCCCGCAGCAAGGCGGAGGTCATTGCAGCAGCCTTGGGGAAAAGTATCGTGGGCCTGAGGCAAGTGTCGGAGGAAAACAGCGGCTACATGAGCCGCAGCTACTCCATGCCTATGCTGGCAGCGGCCAAGGCAGACAATGGGGCGGCGGTGGAGACGCCTGTCTCCCCTGGGGAGTTGGAGCTTTCTGCCACGGTGCATATTGAATTTATACTTTCGGAATGATAGTATTGCCTCCCCCCGTAAACGGGGGAGGCTTATTCTTACTATATGTAGCAATATTTGAAAAAGGAGCTGCGGGCTGTGGATAATCAGAAGAAGATGCTGAAATTACTGGACTATTTGCGGCAGGTGGGCAATCTGCGCCAGAAGCTCGTGAAGAATCTGCAGAATGAGGTCTGGTGCCTGGAGTTCGCCTCTGTGCCGCTGGATCCCAAGCGCATACATCTCTATAGCCCGGAGGACGAATTGCCCCCCGGCGCCCCGGAGGGGCTGATTTTCGAGGTGGAGAAGCCGGAATTCACCCCCTGCCCGGAGCTGCCCTTTGACCTCATCGGCTGGGTGCGGACGCCGGACTGGAAGAATTTCGAGGTGACGGAAATCGAGGTGCGGGACGAACGCAGCCGCAGAGACCCCCGGCTGGGGGAAATCACGGAACGCTTCGTGGACTCCGGGGTGAGGCTGGCGGCCTTTGAGGACTGGAAGCGTCACAGGAGCCTCTGGCGGTCGGGGGAACTGGTCAAGAGCCGCACCCAGAAGCTCTTTATGTCCCTTTACGGCCTCTATGACAAGCTGAGGCAGGACCCTGAGGGGCTGGAACTGGTGGTGGGCAATGCCTGCTTCCTGAACGGCCTGGATACGGAAATCGAGCACCCAATGCTGATGAAGAAGGTGCGCCTGCTTTACGACAAGCGGGGCAAGATGCAGGTGGTGGACGGGGAGAGCGCTACGGAGCTTTACACGGAGCTCTTCCAGGATTTGCCGGGCATCAAGGGCGAAGGGGTCAGGGAGTTTGCTGCCTGGATGGACGAAAAGGGCATCCACCCTCTCTCGGGCAACCTCAAGGAATTCTTCGAGAGCACAGCGCCCATTTTGACACCCAACTGCCGCTGGGCAGCCCAGCGCTTTGAGCTTTTGCCTACTGACTGGTATCTCGTCTATCCCCGTCCCTGCCTTTACCTGCGCCGCCACAATGCGGGCATTGCCAAGGCCGTGGCGGATATTGCGGCGCAGATTGAGCAGGGGGGCGAGATTCCCCAGGCCATGCTGGAAATCGTGGACCCGGAGTTCAAGCCCACCAAGGTCGTTTTGCCAGAATCCGAGGGGGACCAGCTGCTGTCCGATGCCAGAGGCGAGGCGGCAGACATCCTGCTCACCAAGCCTGCCAACGCCGAGCAGCTCATCATCGCCAGAGAGATAGAGCAGGCTCCCGCTGTAGTGGTGCAGGGGCCGCCGGGCACGGGTAAGACCCATACCATCGCCAACCTCCTGGGCCATTTCCTGGCTCAGGGCCAGCATGTACTGGTGACTTCTGCCACCAGCAAGGCTTTGTCTGTGCTGAAAGACAAGCTGCCGGAGGGCTTGCAGAACCTCTGCGTCTCTTTGCTGGAGGGAGCTCGTCAGGATATGGAGAAGTCCGTGGCGGGCATCTGCGAGATGATGTCCCGCCAGTCTGCCGGGGAAATGCGCCAGAGGGCGGACGAGCTCTCTAGGCGGCGGGAAGAAGTACTGAAGAAGCTGGGTCACAAGCGCCGTACTTTGGAAGAGGTGCGGCAGCTGGAGGCCAAGCGTGACTACTTCAACCTGGGGGGCAAGGCCTGGTCCCTGTCCCGCATGGCTGACTACCTCCACATCCACGAGGACCTGGAGGGCCGCCTGCCCCTGCCTTTGGTGCAGGGAAAGGACTTCCCGCTGGAAAAGAATGAACTGGAAGAACTTTATCTCCTGAACGGGGAGTTTGACGCAGAAAGCCTCTGCGAGCTCAGGGAGGAACTGCCTGACGTCTTCTCCCTGTTGCCGCCTGCCAGGGCCGGGGAACTGCTGGAACGGGAGCAGAGATTCATCAAGAATGAAAAGGAGCTTTTGGAGGCGCTGCCTCAGGCGGTCATTGACCACAAGGAGGAAATCCTCTGCGAGGGCCACCGGGTGGTGGGGGAGGATCTGGTGCCGGACTTTTTGAAGCAGGCCCAGATTTACCTCGATTCCCTCGATTTGAAGAGATTTTCCATCCCCTGGGCCAGAGCTGCCGTGCTGGCAGGCAGCCAGGGGGGCGCCCGCCGGGAGGTCTGGGAGATGCTGGGCCGGGACATCGAGCGGGTGCAGCAGCTCAAGTCTCAGTATATCAAGCTGTTTTTCGGTCACGACTTCAAATATCTGCTGGACAGGCCGTTGGACAAGGATCTCATTCAAAATCTGGCGGAGCTGGCGGAAATCTTCGATGCCAGCGGCAAGCTGCCCTGGTGGATGAAGCTGCGCCGCCCGGAGCTTACCAAGGTGCAGCAGGGGTTCGTGATTGACGGCAAGCCTCTGGGCAGCCGCCTGGACTGCCAGATGGCCATGCAGTACGTGTCCCTGCATGAGGCGAGGGCGCAGCTTTCCCGGGAATGGGAGCAGCTCTTGGTGCCTCTGGGCATGGATTCCTATGCCGATATGGCAGCAGGGGAGGAAGACCTTGACGATCTCTGCCAGGCCCGATGGCAGGAATTCAAGTCCCTGCTGGACTGGCGGGAGGAAACCCTCATGGAAATCCGCCGTCAGTGCGAGCAGGCGGGAATCATCTGGGAAAACATCTGCGTCAAGGGAGACTTTTTGACCCCTGCCTCGGCTTTGGACAAGGAGCTGAACTGGCTGCAGGAGGACTTGCCCCGCTGGCTGAAACTCGTCCATCTCTCCTATGTGGAGCGTCGCTCCGACAGGGCCCTGGACAAGCTCTGGGACGTCTTGCAGGAGGCCACGGGCAAGGTTTCCGAGGAACTCCGCAAGGCCGTGACCAAGGGGGACAGTGCCCTTTATGAGGAAGCCTATGAGCGTCTCAGGCACTATCAGGAAGTGAAGCCACGCTACCGCAGGCGGCAGGAACTTTTAGGCAAGCTGTCTGCCAGTGCCCCCCACTGGGCCGAGCAGCTGGAGAATCAGGTGGGGCTGAAACTGGAAGCCCCCCAGGAGGCCGTGGCCGCCTGGACCTATGAGCAGCTGAAGATGGAAATGGCCGGGGTTCCGAAAGTCAATGTGGCCAGGATTGCTGCCGAGACCAAAGACCTCACGGCAGAGCTGCAGGAGGTCACCACACAGCTGGCGGAGGCTCTGGCCTGGTACCAACTGCTGGAAAAAGTGGAGGGCACGGGTCTGCAGGCCAGCCTTATGGGCTGGAGCAAGGCCGTGAAAAAGCTGGGCAAGGGCACGGGCAAGTACGCCGCCCGCCACCTGCGGGAGGCCAGGGCCTGCATGCTGGAAGCACAGCGGGCGGTGCCTGCCTGGATCATGCCCCTTTCCCGGGTTTGGCAGAATCTGCCTGCTGATGCGCCCAAGTTTGACCTCATCATCATTGACGAGGCCAGCCAGGCGGATATCCTCTCCCTGCCTCTCCTATACTTCGCCAAGCGGGTCATCATCGTAGGTGACGACCAGCAGGTGAGCCCCGCTGACATCGGCGTGCAGGCAGAGGATATACTATCCTTGCAGTCTGCCACCATTGAGGGAATCATTGACCATGCCTCCCTTTACACCATGGATACTTCCCTGTACGACCTGGCCCAGATGCACTTCCAGGCCAGGCTGCTGTCCGAGCATTTCCGTTCTGTGCCGGAAATCATCGGCTACAGCAACAAGCTCTGCTATGAGGGCCGCATCCGTCCCCTGCGGGAGGGCGTTTCCTCACCCTTCATGCCCCTCATTGACTGGCAGGTGGCAGGGGAAAGGGAAGAAGGCACCAAGCGGAACACCTGCGAGGCCGAGGAAATCGTGTCCCTGCTGGCCGCTTGCCTGGAACAGCCGGAGTACGAGGGCAAGACCTTTGGCGCCATCTCCCTCTTGGGGGAGGAGCAGTCCCGCCTGATACGGGAACTGGCGGCGGAGAAGCTTGGCATTACTGCGCTGGAGAATTGCGGCTTTATCGCAGGCAATCCCGCTCAGTTCCAGGGAGACGAAAGGGACATTATCTTCCTTTCCCTGGTAGACAGCAGCGAGGGAGAGGAACAGCTGCGCCTGCTGGGAGAGGGCCGGGGCGCTGACAATGTGAAACGCTACAATGTAGCCGTCAGCCGCAGCCGCGACCAGCTCTGGGCGGTGCATTCCATGCCCTTGGAATCCCTGAAGTCCAATGACTTGCGGCGGGGACTGCTGGAGTATATCAGAGAAAATGCCGCCACCAAGCCCCAGGAAAATGCCAGGGAACTCAGCTCCCTGGAAACTGCCGTGTGCAGGGCACTGGAACTGGCTGGCTTCGAGGTGCATACGAACTGGCAGACCGGCAGCGGCCAGCTGGGGCTGGTGGTAGCCGGCCAAGGCCGGCTGGCAGCCATCGACTGCCAGGGCGAGCACTGGTACTCCGGGGCAGAAGAAATCATGGAAGAACAGCGCCAGCAGGCGGTGCTCATGCGCCTGGGCTGGACCTTCCTCAGAGTGCGGGGCAGCGAATGGTACGCCGCCCCGGACAAGGTGCTGGCCAGACTGCAGGGCTACCTGCAGGCCATGGGCATTGAGCCTATGGCAGGAGAGAAAGAACCCACCGCGGCCCTGCGGCTGGAGCTGATGCAGAGGGTCACGGAAAGAGCCGAAGCCATCAGGGCATCCTGGCAGCAAACGCTTGAAGAATGAAGATAAGGGGCTGTTGCAAGAGTATGATTTCACTTATCCACAGCCCCCTTTTCCTTGTTAAAGCATAAGAAGTGCCTATTCATTTTAAAATCCACTAAAAATGAGCACAAGAGATCAAGCGGTCCAAAAATCGCCTTTTTCTTGT
>JAGBLH010000006.1 GCA_017635515.1 Selenomonas sp. | reverse complement strand
AAGGAGGATCTGAATATATGGAAGCTCCATGATCTGAGTACAGGCAGACAAGATATTCCCCGGGCCGGTAATGCTCCTCCAGGTAATCGAACAACGTACCCAGATGCCGGTCCATCATTTCTATGGACGCTCCGTTGCTGGCCAGGCTCATGGGGTTGCTGGGCAGGAACACCGATGCATCATCAGCTTGCTCCAGGCTTCCATACCAGGGCACATGCGCCTCTGCCTGGACGGCTGGCGGTACGCTGGCATTATAAGGATGTGAATCTGTCAAATGCATGAACACAAATGCATCCGTTTCTCCAAAGGCTTCTAAGAAACGCATGGTTCTGTCCACCCCTTCGTAGGCGCATGGATAGATGCCCTGGATGATTTCGCGGTCAAAGCCGCGATTGGCACCATTGTATATGCCACTAGACTCCCCCATGGTCGTGACGCAGTAATAACCAAGCTCTTTCATCTTCTCAGACAAGGTTGCAATCCCTGGCCGCACCCTCTCCCAGCGTTTATCATGGAAAATCTGTCCATGGTGCAGGTACATACTTGTCTGGATAGCCGCCAAGGCAGGGTAAGTGTACTCAGCCACTGTATAATGATTGCCGAAAGTCAGCCCGGAAGCAAAGAATCTGCGTATATTGGGCACCCTGCGGAAATTCTCCTTCTTCATCTGCTTCCAGCTCAGCCCATCTGCCAGGATGTTCAGCACCAGCCGCAGCCGTCCTGCACCATGCCGCATAAGGATAGGCTCCCCGACGGCCATGGGACTGGCAGAGCGAATCGTCAATGGTTCACTGAATCTATAGAAATCAAACTCATAGCGCGGCAACCTCACCTCGCCCCCATGCTGTGCATCAATGAAATCAGCCGACTGACAGTTCTCCGTCCCCGCCACCGGAACCACCGCTGCCACTCCTGGAGGCGGTGAGAGCCTGACCTCCGTCGCCAGCTGCACTTTCATGATATCAAAGACGAAATCTGTGTACCCCAGCGCTTTCACGGCCACTTTTTCCAACAACTCCGCTTGGACACCTCTCACCTCACACCAGCCATGAGGATTGTAGATGCCACACCATTCGCGGTAGCCTGGCTCCCGATGCCCGAGAAAATCACTGTCCAGAAACTGCCCAACCAGATGCCCGCCATAATAATTGACACCAGGGGCAGGCGAGCTTAATTTTACCTGGAAAGGAGCCATCCCCGGCATGGATTTCAGTTCCTGCAAGAGCAGGAACCTGTCCTGCTGCTCAGGTAGTTCCAGCGGCTCCTCACCGGGCCTAGCCGCCAAAGCCAACGCCTGGAAGAAATACGCCTCCCGTTCCTCCCCCAGCTCTGCCAGCAGTTTTGCCATAAATTGCCAGATCAGGGGCTGCTGCCCTCGCCTTTCGTATGCTTCCCGCGCCTGTGCCAGAGCCAGCTTCATTTCTCCCCGCTCGCGCAGGCAGCGTGCCAGCCAATAATGCCCTTCCGCCGTATCCGGATTCAGACTCTCATACAGCTCCAAGTTCTCCAGAAAAGCCTTGCCATAATCTCCCTCCCTGTCCAGGAGCTGAAGCTGCCGGAATACCTCTGCCACCCTGTCTAGCCATTGCCGGGAGTCAGCTATCTCACTAACTTCATGCGTCCTCATGCCTTGCCGCCCACCTGCCAATCACTTTGCTCAAATTCCTGCATCATTTCCCCATACTGCTCCCACAGGCCGTTGCCTGCGCCGGCTCCCCCCTGCATGCGCCTGCCCAGCAACTCCCAGTTGTGCCTTATGCCCTGCCATGCCTGCTCTCGCTCCTCTTCTTCCAGCAAAGCGCCATCCAGCTCCAGCAGGTTCACCCATTCCAGCTGGTGCCAGAGCCACTCCTCCGGATTCACATTCTGCCAGTCACGCTTCACATACTGCCGCCTGACACTCCCCAGCAGCCTGCCATCCTCTCCTCCGTCACGGCCGCTCATCAGCAAGAGACGCCATATCGTGAAATAAAGGGGATGCCCATCCAGGAAGCCAGCCCGCAGCCAGCCGCATTCCTCCATCAGTTGCCGGGAAACCATAGCGCCCGACAGCCCAGCCGAGGGCTTCTTGCCCAGCCTGAGAAAATTCTGCCAGGCCTCCCTGCGCGCAAACATGGAGAAAGGTTTTTCCTCGATGATGTCATAATAAACAGACCAGGGGGGGAAGACCTCCTGCCCGTTTGACAGGGCAAGGATGCAGTTAAAATCCTGGGACTCCAGGCAGCTGATGAGCCGCACAGCCTGCTCCGGGCTGCATACAGCCCCCGGCATCACCCACTGGACATAATCCCCCTGAGCCTTGGCTGACATCTGCGCCCAAATCTCGCTCCCCCTGAAGACATGAATCTCCTCATGCCCCAGGGACGCCACCCTTTGCTCCACTGCCTGCCCGTCTCCTCGGATAACCGGCACCAGAATTTCCCTGCAGGGATAAGTCTGGCCCAAAGCCTGCTCCAAGGCTTGTTCCCACGCCTCCCAGTTTCCAAGATATGGTACCACGAAACTTGCCTTTTTGCGCCTCTGCAGCACCTTGTACTCGGCATAGGACTGAGCCACCTGCTCACCGGCCGCCATAAGATTGGCCAGCACATCCGGCCTTACATCCTTGCTGTAGCGCAGTGTCTGGCCCTTGACATAGGGGCTGAGATCAAAATCCTCTCCGTCTTTCAGTATATCATCCGGCTCCACCCTCTCATGGGCGCGAATCTTGTCAAAGCACACCTTCAGGAAGCCCGCCGTGGGCGTATGCACGGTGTACTTGGCCACATTGTTGAGCCAGCTGGTGGCAATCTTGCTGGCATACTGCTCATCGCTGCGCCAGTGGAAATGTGCGGCATGGAGATGTGGCACTGGCTCCATAGGCACCAGCTTCATTTCACCTCCCGGCTCTCCCCAGTAAGCAAAATGGCATCCTTGCACCAGCCGAAAACGCTGCTCACGAGCCGCCTTGGCCCCCACTATGCATTTCTGGCCCGGTGCCAGATCGCGCCCCCGCTTGCAGGGCCTGGTCAGCAGGAATTCCTCTTCGCCTTCGTGCTGATGCTTTGGCTCATATAGCCGCCACTCCAGCAGGTGCACCCTGGTTGTGTCCAGCTGCCCAAGGATGGAGCGGCAAGATTCCTCCGTCTCCGTATTGACCAGGAATTCATCTGCATCTGCCGGCAGCACTATATCTGCGCCATGCTTCTCTATGGCCTCCCACATCAGCCTTGTCATGACCAGTCCATGAGCCAGCTCCACCTCATGCAGCTCATGGATAGTCAGGGGCAGCCCCTCCTGCGACAGACTGGCCAGTATCTCCCCCGTGCGGTCACTGCTCTTATGATTGGCAACGATTATTTCATCAGCAAAGGTCAGGCTGTGCCTCACGAAGCTCTCTATAATATCCGCCTCATTCTTCACCATCGTGACCAAGACGATCTTGTTCATTCATCATTCCCACCTTCCAACACTCACACATCCGCATAAGCCGCCCACAGGCTCGGCTCCGCCTCTGCCTTGAGCACGGGCAGCAGGTCTGCCCTGCGCTGCCGGAACCGCATAACATCCTGCCCATGCTCCGCCTCCGAAATAATATGCCCGGCCAAAGCCGCATCCAGCAGGTAATAAATACCCAGCTCATGCAGGATACGCTCATCCGCCGTCCATTGCCTGGACTCCTCCCTGACAAAATCACGCTACACCAATGCTGTCTGATGGTTGGCAGACAGGCACAGCTGCCATAGCGCCGCCGGCAGCAGTGCTCCCTCCATAAAAGCTCCCTGCAGGAAATCGCATTCCTCCAGCAGGCTGCGGCAAAAGAGCATGCCTGTCAGGTTGCTGCAGCAGAACTCCCCTTCCCTCAGCATGGCCCGCAGCAGCTCCCTGCCGAAAAAATAATGTGCCAGACGGCCGCTGTCCAGCCCCAGGCAGCCCGGTGCCCAGCCGCTGTCCTGCCTGAGATTTGTGCTGATGGCCAGCCTTGCCTGTCTGTTCGCCTGCAGCAGCGCCGTCATATCACGCAGCTTATCCTCTGCCAGCACATCACCCGGCATCACCCACTGCACATAATCCCCCTTGACCGCCTGCCCAAGCGTGGCGGCTTCAACGCTCGTCACGCTCCCCCAGGATATGCCGGACTCCTCCAGTTCCTCCGCCAGACTGTCCAGCCCCCGCCCCTGCAGATCCACCACTATCAGCTGTCCCGGCCTGTAGGACTGATGCTTGATGCTATCCAGCGAAGCCAGAAATTCCTCCCGCCTTCCGTCCCAGAGCAGCAGCACACTGACGAAAGGATGGCTGGCCAGCGCATGCATAAGCCCGCAGTCAGCCGCTATCTGCTCCGCCTGGCGCAGGGCATTCTTGTATGGCTGTACTTCCCGTTCGGTATAGCGCAGGCTGCATTCATCAGCGTAAGCAGCCAGCTGTACCTCCCGCATATCAGCGCACTCCTCCTCCGGCAGTGGTCTGCCCTCTGTGATAGCCTTGAACGCTTCCCGATAGGAGATGGTGTAGGAGGTATAATCCGTGAAGCTGCTGAGGTTAGACAGCCACATACACAGCGTCTTGGAAATCTGCTGCGCCTGGCTGCGCTTGGGAAAATGCGCCAGATGCACCCCCTGGGCGACAGGCATGGCCGGAACGCCAAAAACCGTCCCCATCTGCTCCGGGGTCTTGGCCACATGGTTGCCCTGACTCAGGGACAGCTGCCCTGCCTGCACGGCTCCGGCCCCCAGCAGCACCTTGCCCAGCGGCTCCGCCTCAGACCTGCGCAGCATGGGCCTTGACAGCAGGAACCGGTCCTGCCCGGACTCAGGCCGGCTCAGACTATAGCGCACCCAGGGCAGCTGGTAAACCTGCTCCCTGTCCAGTCCTTGCAGATATTCCCTCAGCCAGGTGCCGCCCTGCTCTGCCACCGGGAATTCATCCGCATCCAGAGCCAGGATGATATCCGCCTGTTCATCCCGTATGGCCTTCCACAAGAGACCTGTCATGACCTCTGCCTGATGATGGCCGCTCTGGCAGTAGCTTTCCCAGCGCAGGGCAAGCCCCTCCTCCTGCAGGCTAGTCAAGATTTCAAGCGTAGCATCCGTGCTGAGATGGTCCGCCACCAGCAGCACATCCGCCAGACATAAAACGTGTCTGGCAAAACTTTCGATGATGTCAGCCTCATTCTTGACCATGACGATGGCAGCCACACGATTTGCCTTATCCATGCGCTCGGCCTCCTAACCAACTGCTATTTCTCCCAGTCCCTTCTCAGGGTACTGCTCTCATTGGCATGCTCCAGATAATACTGCTCGTCCTCAGGCAGCCTCTCATAATCATAATACCAGGGCAGATGCCTGCACATGAACCGGCCGCCTGTGCGCACAGCCTCTTCTATGCAGTAATGCCTTGCATCCCGATAGAGTGCCAGAGTCGTATCCACCGGCGCGAAATAAACGTCCGCCTCTACCGGTGCCTTGTAAAATCTCTTTTCCCAATCCCGCTTGGCTGCGGCATCAAAATAGGTTATATCCTCATAGTACAGGCCCAGCCCGGCCTTTTCCAGCCAAGGATATTTCCTGAGCAGCTCCAATAAATCCGCCACGAAATTCCCCGGACATTCCTCCAGCGGCAGCACATCGGGATCTGTATAGACGTACGGTGTCCTGATATCCAGCTTTTCCAGAATGCCGCTCCGCCACAGTGCAGTGTGCCCCAGATTCTGCCTGAGCTTCAGAACCCATACGCCCTGCTCTTCCAGGGTGCTGTAATAGTCCAGCAAAGGCTGATATGTTGACGCATTATCCAATATATAAATTTTTT
>JAGBLH010000080.1 GCA_017635515.1 Selenomonas sp. | reverse complement strand
GGTATCTCTGACTTTTCGTATGACCTTTGGTTCTGGTTTCCGGCTATCAAAGTAGATATGGAAGTCCAATAGGACGAGCAGTGCAGGTTTGTCGTATTTTTGAATAAATTCTAACGCTTTTAAGGGGTCGGCGGTATCTTTTTCGATTTTTCCACCCGTAGATATATCCGATTCATTTTCAATTAGGGCTATGCCGGTGGTGATGCGCCAGATGAAGAGGGTTCGGGGGGTCTTGATCAAAGATGCGTCCCTTCCTATATGACATAAGGTTTTTAGGGCACGTTCCTCTTCCCAGGTGGGCAGATATATCATGGGGAATCTTGCCCTGAAAAGGTCTGATAAGTGTTTTTCGATAGAATTATGTATTTCCGTCATGCCGGTCCCTCCCCAATGGTCCGTTTTTATTCGAAGCAAGTAATTCATCTACCGAACAGCCGAATATCCTGGCCATTATTATCAACTTCTCTGCTCTCGGCAGGTTGGTGCTCGTTTCCCACTTGGCTACGGCAGAACGGTCTACTCCCAGCAGGCGGGCAAGTTCTTCCTGACTGAGCTGTTTTTCCTGTCTCAGTTCTCTGATGCGGTTCATGGTCGCGCCTCCTTTTTATATATCGTGCGTTTAACTCACTATCTTAAGCAGAATTATATAAAAATTCTCTCTGAAAGTCAATAATATGAGTGTAAAGTTGTAAATTTATGTGTGTTAAACTCACGGATTTCAACAGACTTCAATTTCCGTATAATGTTCTTAGAGGACGGTGATACCATGAGCATTACGGGAGATAGGCTGCGGGCGCTTCGGGAGAAGAAGGGCATGTCCCAGGAGGCAGTGGCGGATTTTTTGGGAATTTCCCGCACTGCTTACAATAAATATGAAAGCGGGGTCATCAAGCCTGTGCGAAAGCTTGAGGGGCTTTCTCGGCTTTTTGGCGTGAGTGCGGACTATATACTGGGGCAGGAGAGCGAGTCTGTCCTCCTGCCCGGGGAAACGGAGCCACGGGTGGAGCAGCAGATCAAGAAGTACATCTGCCTCAGCCGTGGCGGCAGGGATATCGTAGATATCACTCTGGATGCCGTCTATCAGCGTGAGCAGGATGCTACATCTGGTAGTACGGAAGGTACATTTAAATAAGGATGGGGGTATATTTTCACCCATTATACCAAAGTCCCCACAGCTTTTGTTATGCTGTGGGGACAATTTGCGTTATTTTGCCTGGGCGACGTCCAGGTGCAGGCATTGGTAGTTCTCGGTCTGGGGCAGGATGGTTTTGGGGAGGCGTATCTGCACCCAGATGGCGAGGCCTTCGGTGCCTTCCGGGAAGGCGGTGCCGCAGGGGATGGGGATGTCGGTGGTCTCACCGGGGGAGAGGGCGGGGAGGAGGGTTTCGGTGTTCAGCTTCTTGCCGTAGTTGTTGGCGTAGGCGAAGGTGACTGTTGAGGGGGGCAGGGCGGTGTTGCTGTCATTTTCTACATGGAGGAAAGCGCTGCCTGTCAGCCACTCGTTGGGAGATATTTTCGGAGGGGGATAGGCAGTGGGGTCTAGGGCCTGGCCGTTCCAGAAAAGGGTGGTCCGGAGAATGCCCGTGGGGACGGCAGGGGCTGCGGGAGACGGTATCTCTGCGGGCCTTTCGGCGGGGAAGGTGATGTCGGGGGCTTCTGCTGTGGTGGGGGGGAGCACTTCAGCGGGGGCGATGGAGGGGGCTTTTTCCGGTGCTGCGGATAGGGGGACGGTGGCATCATCCTGCGGGGGCTGCTCGGCTTCTTTGGCATCGCTGGCTGGGGCAGCAGGAGGCTGGGATTCTGTGGTGGCAGGAGTTTCTGCTGCCGATTCTTGCTGGACTGGTATCTGCTTGGAAGATGACAGGGCAAAGAACAGCAACAGGGCCAGGGTCAGGGCGGCGAGCAGGGGCCGCTTTATTTTATGGAAGAAAAGATGCCTTTTCAGGGCTTGGGCGAGTTCTGGGGCAGACTGATAGCGCTCCTTGGGGTCTACTGCCGCACACTTGCGGATGATGGGGGTGAGGAAGCCGCTGTAGTCTGCGGGCAGCAATCTTTTGATGGTCATGCCCAGGGCGTAGAGGTCGCTTCTGGCATCGGTCTGGCCGTAGCCGTATTGCTCCGGCGGGGCGTAGCCGCGGGTGCCCAGGAGGGTGGTGTCTTTATCGGCTTCGTCTTTGATGAGCCGGGCGGCATCGAAGTCTATGAGACGGATTTGCCCTGATTTTTCTTTCAGCAGGTTGGAGGGCTTGATGTCCCGGTGGAGGATGCCCCGGCTGTGCAGGAGCATGAGCCCCTGGGAGAGTGCCAGCAGCAGGTCGGCGGCTTCCTTCTCGGTGAGCTTCTGGTCGGCAGTCAGCTGGTCTAGGGGCTTTCCAGCGATGTGTTCCTCCACGATGATGGTTTCCCCTTCGTCCTCGGCATAGTAGTAGATTTGGGGGCAGAGGGGGCAGTTTGCTTCTTGCAGCTCTTTGAGGGGCAGGCCGGTGAGGGCTAGGCGCTTCAGCACTGCCAGCTGGCCCGCCCTGTCGGCTGCCAGCCAGATGGTGCTTTTTTCGGTCTGGCGGAGCAGCCGTATTTTCGTGTAGGTGGTTTCCAGGTAAACAAGTACGGCGCTATTCACGCTCTCACCTTGCTTTCTGCAAATAGTTGGGATAAGATGGGGGAAAGGGAGGGGATTGTTTTGGCAGACAAGGATACGAAACAACTGGAGCATGAGCTGAGCGAGGCAGATTCGGTGGAGGAATTTTTCGCGGAGAACGGGGCGCACCTGCGGCAGCTCACGCTGGCGGAGTATTTGGGGCAGCTTTTGGAAGAAAAGGGGCTGACCAAGGCCGAGGTGGTGCGCAGGTCGAATCTGGATCAGGTCTATGGTTATCATATTTTCTCTGGGTACAAGAAAAATCCTGCCAAGGAAAAAGTGTTGGCCCTGGCTTTGGCGCTGGGCCTGTCCCCCGAGGAGGCACAGCGGCTGCTTTACTATGCGGGGGCCAAGCAGCTCTATGTGCGTGACCCGTGGGACAGTGTGATATGGTATGCCCTGGAGCATAAGCTGTCTGTAGGAGAGACAAACGAGCTCTTGCAGAAGCTGAATGCGGGGAAGCTCTTGGGGTAAGAGAGCTTTCTTGCCTTTTGGAGCAGCAAAAGGATAAAATGAATAGAATATAGTATGTCTTGGTGATTAGATTTGGTGGTAAGGAGAAAACAGATGATTCAATCACGTATCAATCCTTTGCTGACATTGAAGTATATGCAGACAGAACCTGAGAATAAGTATTTTGACAGGAAGTCTGCCCGAATAGAGCCTGCCAAGCTGGCACCGATTATTTCGGCTTTTGCCAATGCTGATGGAGGGACCATTGTCGTAGGCATAAGCGATAAGAAGCGTAATTTGGAAGGCATCAGTACCGTGAGTGCGGAGCATTTGAATGAATTGATTGCAGCACCTAAGGATTGTTGCAAGCCTATGCCTCAGTGGAATGATGAATGGCTGGATATTGAAAATGAGTATGGGCGACAGGACAGGCTGCTGTTGATTCACATACAGAAGAGCGTGGATCAGATCATACGCACCAGCGATGACCGCACATATTTGCGTATAGGCGATAAGTCCAAGGAGCTTCGCGGCAAAGATTTAGTCAATCTGGAGTATGCTAAGAGCACGCGTTATTTCGAAGATGAGATAAACAAGGATGCTGAACTTTCAGATTTGGATGAGGGGTTGCTGAGCGAATATCGGCACAAGCTGGGGGCCGATGATTATACTGATGAGCAGGTACTGAACGCACGTGGCTTTATCAAGAAGCATGATGGCCAAAATTTTCTTACCAATGCTGCTGTGCTGCTTTTTGCGAAGAACATTGCAAAGTTCTATCCAAACTGCCGCATACGATTTTTGCGCTATGAGGGGACTGCTGCCAAATCTGGCACAAAAATCAATATCAGCCGTGATAAAAGCATAGAACTCCCTTTGCTGCGCATTGTGGATGCAGCAAGGGAGTTCATTTCCACTCAGCTCCGAGAGTTTACCATGTTGGACGTTAGGAATGGCAAATTTCGCACAGTCCCTGAATACCCGGATTTTGCCTGGCTGGAAGGTATTGTCAATGCTGTAACTCATCGTGAGTATGCTATGAGCGGAAACTTCATCAAGGTTAGTATGTACGACGATAGGTTGGAAATAGAAAGTCCTGGCCGCCTTCCTAATCTGGTGACGTTGCAGAACATCAAGGAGACAAGATACTCTCGTAATCCACGAATTTCCCGTGTGATGACAGAATTTGGCTGGGTTCGGGAACTGAATGAGGGTGTAAATCGCATTTACAACGATATGGCAGAATTCTTTTTGGATGCCCCTGTCTATAGCGAGCCGGGAGAATCTCTGAGACTGGTACTGAAGAATAATATAGTCATGCGCAGAATGCGCCAGGAATTATATGCGGTAAACAATGTAGGCATTTCTATGTGGAATCAGCTGGATGATATAGAACAAGCCATTATGGCTTATATATTGAACCGTGGATCTGCTGGACGTGCGCAGTTGGCGGCATATGTTGGCAAGTCGGATAACACTGTCAGGACAAGGCTGAATGCACTGATGGACAAGAAGCTTATCAAGGCAAATGGGAGCACATATGATCCAAACCGCACTTATGAGGCCGGTGCCCTGCTGACGGACTGAGATTTTTGCGAGGTTCAGGGGCATTTTTGCGAGGCTTGGGCTGTGTAGCAGGGGTGTGAGGTCAGACAACCCCTTATTTCAAGCCATTTTCTCGATTGAAAAGCTGAAACGGTTTTTGCGAGGTTCAGATGACTTTTTGCGAGGTTGATATTCCCTTTTGGATGTTTGCTGATAGCACGAGAAAAGGGACTGTTGGGGCGGCTGCTGGGGCTTCGAAATAAAAATTACAAGAGAGAAAAAAGGCGTTTTTGAGAGTAATTGGGAGATAGAAAGAGATATTGTGAAATAAATAGAATGTTCAAGGGATGGGGAGCGTTTTTGGGGGATTGTGGAGAGTGGTTGCCTTACAGTATACTGAATTTAACGAATTTATTTCAGATGGTGTTCGTGACTGCTTATTAAATGGGGAAAGGGGATGAGGGTAGTGGGTAGGTTTGGCATGCACATAAAGTGGGGGCTGATAGCGGGACTGCTGACAGTGATCTGTGCTGTGGCTTTGGTGGGATGCTCGGATAGTGGGAAGGCGCTGCAGGATAATTTCAGGATCAGGCATAAGGTCGTGGCTTATGGCGTGACGGATCCCCAGATTTCAGCCCAGCAAATCATCGCTGAGGAAAAGGGGTACTTCCGGGAGGAAGGCCTGGAGGTGGAAAACAGGCTAGTGCAGTCGGGAGGCGAGATGCCTGCCCTCATCAAGAGCGGCGAGGCGCAGGTGTCCTTTGAATCCCCTTATACGGTGCTGGCTTTGGCGACTGAGGGAGTGAAGGTCAAGGTGGTGGCTCCCATGGCGGATATTGGTGATACCCAGTGCGTGGTGGCCGGGCCAGGGGCAGGCATCGTGAACAGCAAGGACCTTGAGGGCAAGCGCATCGGCATGGCAGAGGGCTCCGGCGTCATGCTGGCCATTCGCAACATGTGCTACGAACTCAAGGTGGATATGAACAGGATCACCTTCGTGCCCCTGAGCCCGCGGAATCAGCTGCAAGCTATGGAGGCCGGCAGTATTGATGCCATGGCTTGCTGGGAACCTTGGATCAGCATTGCACAGGCAAACGGTGGAACGCTCCTGTTCAGTGGCCTGAATTCCTATCTGGGAGACAAGCGGGGGAAGGTGGACTGGCTTAGTTTTTACACCACCATGCAGGTCTCAGACGACTACCTGCAGGGGCACGCGGAGGAGGTAGAAGCTATGCTCAGGGCGCTGGAGAAGGCCACAAACTTCATCAACGAGAGTCCCGATGAGGCTGCTGCTATCATCGCCGGCAGGCTGAATCTGGAAAAAGGCCAGGTCAGGCGCATCATGGCGGATAACCATTACAGCATGGCTATCGACCAGCATTTCAGGTCCAGCTGTGAGGAGATGAGCAGCTTTATGATGAAGGTGGGCCAGATCAAGGAGGCCCCCATCTTTTGGGACTATGTGAATGCGGATTATCTGCGAATGACGAACAGGTCGCTGGTGACGATAAAATAAACGGGGCTGTGGACGCCAGATAATCTGCATATTTGCTGTCAGCACGAAAAAGGGGCTGTTGCACGTAATGAAACGTGCAGCAGCCTCATTTTTATGCAAAAAGATAATCCCGGGATATTCAAACCCCGGGATTAGGTGTAGAATTTAGGTATGCTAAAACCAAATTCACAGAAAGATTATACGTCT
>JAGBLH010000079.1 GCA_017635515.1 Selenomonas sp. | reverse complement strand
CCTCAAGCGCTTCGACAAGAAGAAACTCAAGCTGGCAGTCAAACTCCAGGCTCTTGATCTTTCATTAGTTGACGAAATCATGCGCCCCTTTCTACTCAGAGGAAGGTCGTCCTGCATGGCTACCTTCCTCGATGATGCGTTCCTACTTGCTTTCCATATGGCTTAAGTCTATGTCTCTTGTCGACTGGGCTGAACGTCTGCGCTCTGATGAATCTCTAGCCATACTATCAGGCTTTTCCCCCGACCATACACCGTCCTTCGGTGCTTTTTATGACTTCTTCCATCGCCTATGGCCAGGCTGCAACAATTTCTTGCCCCACCTGCGCTACCGCAGGAAGAAACCGCCTAAAGGAAAGGGTAATGGCGAAAAGTCCCCATCCTTCGACAAAGATCATGCTGACACCATCATCAAATATTTCAAGAAGCACAGTGCTGAGGGTATCCTCAAGTCCAAGCTGTACATCATCGGTGAAATCTACAGCAAGGTATTCATGACAGGTTCAATGCATAAAAATCTTCTGGATATCAGGAAGCTTGTTCTGGCCGGAGACGGCACTCCCGTGAAGGTATCTAACCGTGAACGCAGCCATTCGATGTGCGATTGCCATGAAAAGGGTATCGACAATTGCCACCACAAGCGCTGGTTCTCACAGCCCGATGCCAATTGGGGCTGGGATTCGTCCAGAAATTTCTTCTACTACGGCTATAACCTCTATCTCTTCACAGATACCAACTCTGGACTGCCTGTCTTCCCTGTCCTGGAGCGTGCTTCCCGCCACGACCTTCCTGCCATGCTGCACGGACTTGCCTGCATCAAGACATTCTTCACGGACTGGAATATTTCCGCTTTGATCCTTGATTCTGCACACGATGCAACAGCTGTGTACGAGATGTGCAGCAAAAACAGCATAACACCCTTCATAGACTTGAACCCTCGCGGTACGAAATCTGCTGAAACGCATAAAGATTGACGGACTGCTGGAAGAAGGGCGCCATCGCTCATCCATGATGTGGTATATTCGATTATTCGCCATACTGTCCGTCATTCACATAGATGCTTGGCATGAGCGCAAATGTGAGAGTGCATGAACCCTGAAAAAAATTCAATTTTTCAGGGCTGGGTATCCTGCGCCAATTTTTCCATACACTTTCAAGCTACGGTATTCCAACCTTGTATAAGGGCATTTCACATCACCTCAATACCGATGATTGCCAATTCTCATTTAGATTGCCTAGGTTTTCTAATTCACATCCAATGAATAACTATATCCTTTGGCCTTTTCTCCGTACTGTATAACCTCATCCTCAAAAACTAGCTCATGGTAGATAGCATGGTCAACGGTCTTAATACCAATAATAATTCCTCTCTTGCCGATTTCTCTTGTTTTTGGTTTCAAAGAAAGGACAGCCTTGTAAAATTCATGCCAAGCAACCTTGTATCCATTTTTTATATTGCTGTATATCTCTCCGTCTATTTCCTCTAAATCCATTATTTTTATCATTGGCTTATCAACCTTAATATAAGCTGACAATAATTTTTTACCATCTATTGATTTTAATATCTGCATTATAGTTTTCATAAATTCATCATAACTCCTTCGAATCAAAATTATTTACATACCTCTATCACGTAACAAAACCTTGAACTTCAAAACATTATACTCATCATGTTCAGTTCAGCCACCACCATATGCAACCAATTTTCCTATATCCTCCATAATTGCCAACAAATCTTGTGCGGCGAAGCATTCTTTTAGCTAGATATTTACAATAACGCTTTGCATTTATAGATGCACCATATAAGATATACCTGTCTTTGTCTTCGTCAAACCAAATTATGGAATATTTGCATCCGGGTATTATATTTCTCTGTAAAGCACATTTCAAGCGGTGTTGAGTTATTCTCGAACGATTGTAACCATTGTTACAGCGTGTTTTCTTAAGGATGTCTCCATATTTAGGATGTTTGTTTATCTTTTGCTTCATAACACAAATTCACCTTAACAAATCTCTAAATGAACTTGTTAGATTTGCTCACAAACCGCACAATTCATCAAATATCACATCCAGTACACCAAAGGTTAGTTTAAAATCATTCAAATCCTCTAACATCTCTTGCTCAGTTGAGAAATATCTGAGTGGTTGATAGCAAATCGTGGCAATACTGTTTTGAGCAAAGTCTGCAAATGATGCATCAGGCCATTCAGCATTAGGGCTTAAGGAAAACTGCGGGTCATAAGGTATATGACATTCAAAGAATTTATTTCCATAAGAACTCACTGCCTCTAAACGCCAAGGGAAAATGTTTATCATACAAACGCCATTAGCTTTGTAAGATACCATGCGCCTATAAGCACCCCCGCTGGCCAACCAAAAGAATTCCAGTTCCCAAGTATCTACATGGTAATACGTCTGAACGCACCAAAAGTTTGTACTGCGGAAGTAAACATTTTCCAGCAGAAATGACTTTCTTGCATATATTTTGTATGATGATTTTTCAACTATGCTCTCTTTCGAATCATAAGTTTCGCTGATATGTTCACCCGCTTTAGCCATCAGAAAACGATCTTTCCTGTCTTCTGATGGTTTCAGCTTCAGCCATCTCTCAGTGAACTCATCTATATCATCAGTAAGATAGCATGTGGAACCTGTGCAAAAGGAAGGGGCGTTTTCATCCAGGAAGGCAATCTTATACATTTCCTGCTGCCTGATGTTATTATCCTCAGCAAGTTGCGTTACCTTCATTTCTTGCTGACGCTGATAAAACCAGGCCAACTTGTTCCGCCAGGGCCAAAATTCCATCGGCTTCACACATCTACCATTGATGATGACAGGATTTTCTGCAGGGTTGCCGGTGGGAGATATGCCTTGCAAATACTTATGCCAACGAATCTCATCAAATGTTTCTATGTCGAAGGAATAATCTTCATATAGCTCGTGGTACATGCTTTTTATCAGGCTGATGCCATAATTTCCTCTGTCCCAAAACCATTTTGCCTCACCGTTCTTCACATCATCCAAAGTATCCTGATAATAATGGAACCCCAACATATCGGCCAGTTCTTCTTTATCCAGATGGTAGAGCATATAAGTATAAAGATAGTCCAGATAGTCATCGGCAATCTTCTTTTCAAGCGGAGTCTTGACATGATGATTCATCATGTTCTTTGCCCTTCTGACCATTCTCTGCCTGGTAATCTCGTAGAACCAGCAAGGCCAGTTCTTGCTCATTGTAAACACACCTCCGCATTGGATACTGTTTGACAAATCCTATATATTTTCATTATAAAACAATCTTTGTATAAAAAATTGGGCATTATATACTTTTAATCAATAAAAGGCATCTATCCAATGCAGATAAATGCCTTTTCACATCCGTATTGCCCATTATTGGTGGTTTTGATAAATTTTCTGGGCTACTTTTCTTACTTCGTCCCTTAATCCTTTCGGCTTTGTTATTTCTACGTATTCTCCATAAGACAGTGCCCAAAACTGCATGGCTGTTTTGCTGCACTTTACCTGAATCAACAATCTTTTGTCCTTATGGCTCCATATTTTGAAATTTTTTCGACCAAACCAGTCCACCACATCCTTCAGGCAATGATCCTCTATCCAAAATTCAATATCTTCAGAGTCAGAGGGAAACATATGCAGGCTCTCAACCATAGTTCTGGGAGGATCATAGTTTTTGTCTATATTACGCCATTCTTTGATGTGGGCTTTTTCTTCCATGATTTCAGTTATTTTGTCCACCCGATAGGTAGATATATTCTCATGTCCTTCTGTGTTTCCTATCAGATACAGTCGCCCGCCATACAGCGTCATCCGATATGGATTAACCAGATAGCGTTCCATGCGCTTGGGTTCTAGTATGATTTCATTCTTGGCATCCAGTGCAATTTGATTGTAAATGAAGCTAATCTTTTTTTTATTAATTATAGCTTCATTGATTACGGACATATTTTTAAGAGTTTCATTGTTATTAGAATAAGGCAGACCACCAATATCGTATGATGTATAGCTGTTCGCCTTATCCCGAAAATCAGAGCTTCCCTTGGAAATAAGCTTTTTTATGAGACTCCTGGCATCAGCATCGGAGAGGGAGCGTATAGACATCACACTGTCTATTAGCAGCCTTAGCTCCCCATTGCTAATATCACGTTCAAGGTAATAACCTGCCCCGCGTTTATCACATTTGACAGTGCAGCCGAAAGCGTTTTGAAATTCTGGGCTCTGAAAGATTCCAATGTGTGTGGCCAGCGTACTGCGGGTACATCTTTCCTGATAATCTTTATCCAGTTTGTCAATTATTTCGCTTTGTGTCATAGGTTTCTTCTTGCTGGCATAGCTGCTCAAAATATCAATAATAAAAATTCCCAGCATACGTTTGTTGCCTGCCATTTTTCTCACCTCTAGTTTCTCAAAGCTTTGTTCGGCCTAGCCGTATTTTCTTTCGACAACAATGATTCAAATCCTGCCTGTTACTTCCAAAAGTTTCTGCCATATCTTCACCATAGCCCAGGTATCCAGTTTGCAATAGGCCAGCAAATGAGTGCGCATGGTGTCGATTTCTTCCGCGGTCAGGTTGCTGTCCTTTATCATACGGAGAAATAAGGAAGAAGCATCTCCACCGTTCTGCACCTCTTCAAGCTTGCTGTAATCCAGGCTGGAATCATCTGGAAAAAGAGCTGGCAGCACTGACTTCAGCGAAGCAGAGCCCTTCATTTCCTTTGTCCAATACCATCTGTAACCGAAGGGCTTGTACAAATCAATCATGTGGTCATGTATATTCATCAGATGGTCAGCATACTGGGGAAACAACTCAGCCAGTTCCCTTATTCGTCCACGCTCGAATTTATCGAAGTAGGCCAGTGTGCATACATTCTCAGGAATGGCGGCACAAAGCTGCTTTGCCAGCTCATGCCTGGGGTCGCTGCCGTCAGCTGGTGCCAGGTATTCCCTATGCCGGGGAACGCCCCGTTCACTATCCAGCCAATGCAGGGAGAACTGGAAAGGAATCTGCATATAGGGACGGCTATCATCAAACATAGGGATAGCAGGAAAAATGGTCTCAAAATCCAGAAAGTACAGGGGATAGGAAAGCTGATCCAGAAAGAAACCTATACTTTTCAAATCCAGCTTCTCTTTTATTTCCATTTGTGGCTGGATAACTCCAGCGGAGCAGCAACTCCAGTATTCACAGGTATAGGGATTGTGGCAATGCTGGCCTGTGGCTTTTTCAGGTTCCGCCTCCTGCTTCATATATTCATTCAACATGGCAATCCTGTCCCGTACTTTCAGTTGTTTGAGCGCCGTCTGTTCTGTAACATCAGCAATGTAAAAAAGCTCCTGCAGATCAAGCTCTCCATGCCGCACATAAGACCTGCGCAGATGGATAATGGCAGACTTTTTCACCTCATAACCAGCCAGGGTGAGAACATACCGCTGGAAAGCAATTTCTTCCAGATATGACTGCTTTACCCCCGTGCTGCGCTTTATGCAGTATATTTCCACTTGGTCATTGCCAAGATTCTTCACTAAGTCCACCTTACAGGACAAGTCCTGGCCGCTGAACACACCCTCAGCAATCACAGTATGGCCGTCCTGAATAAGCAGCCGCGTTTCTTCCACCAGCCTGACAAAATCATCCGTGTCCACGGACACTTGCTGATAAGTGCCGAAGATCTTCCTTGCCAGGACGTATACATCATCATCCATCTGGCATCCTCCCCCGGCTGCCACAGGAATACAGGGCTGGTGCATTGACAGCCAAAGCCTTTTGGGACACTGGACACCCTTCATGTATTTGGTTTTTGATAAGTGCAGCATAGTCTTTCCTCCAGCATACATAACATTACTCAAAGTCAGAGGCAATCAGCATCGTCCTGACTTTCTCACCCATTTCATTGTCAATGACAGTGCCGAAGAAGATGTCCGTGTCCTCGTTCTGTGTCTGCTTGCGCAGGTAATCCATGGCTTCCTGGACGGCAATGAGTTCCAGATTTTCACCAGCTGTCACGTTGAAGATGATGGCCTTGGCACCTTTCAGGCTGCGGTTGAAGAAGGGGCTGTTGATTGTTTTCTGCACAGCTTCGATGACAGAGCCGGTTTCGCTTTCACCAATGCCCAGAAGTGCATCGGATTTGTTGCTGCTACGAAGCATGGTGCGGATATCTGCAAAATCGGTATTGATATCCCCAATGTCCAAAATCAGTTCGAAAATCAACTGGATACCCTGACGGAGAACGCTGTCCGCCTGACGGAAGGCCGCCTCGATACTCATCTTCACAATAGTGGGTGTCAGGAGGCGGTCATTTTCTATGACGATGAGGGCATCCAGATTATCCTTGATTTTTGCCAGCCCTTCCGCGGCAGTCCGCTGGCGCTTGCCTCCCTCAAAAGAAAAGGGCAGGGTGACTATGCCTACGCAGAGTATACCCATTTCCTTGATGATTTCCGCAATGACAGGCAAAGCCCCAGTACCTGCACCACCGCCCAGACCTGCCGTGAGGAACACAATGTCCGTTTCCCGCAGAGCATCCCTGATGGCTTCACTGTCCTCCCTGGCTGCACGCTCCCCCAGTTCCGGATTGCCCCCGGTGCCGTAATCATTGGTGACAGCCTTACCTATCTGGATGGCCTTGGCCCCGTATTTCTGAGCATCGCGCAGGGATCTGGCAGCTGTGTCGATGGCTATCAGTTCAAGATTGGTGACACTATCCTCCACCAGCCTTTCCAAAGCACTGATTCCCCCGCCGCCTGCGCCGATGATTTTCACCCTGATCTCAGGTGACTGAATTTCTGCCTTTCTGTCCATGATTCTGCCCATGACTCTACCCCCGATTATCTAAATGATGTTTGGTCTGCTTCTATATCTCCATTATAGGGGGAGGTATGTCTAAAAAATTGCACATAGCAAAATTTTATTCATCAAAATAAAAAATTTTGCCCCTGGCTTTGAAGGGCAGGTGATTTCCTCTGGGGATAAGGAAGGCATGCTCCCTTTTGACAGTGAGGTTTGACTCTACATATCCGTCTGTAATGATGAGAATGGGAGCATCTTTTGGAAAATCCTTAGCATTCTGCAGGAGATTGATTCCTGGCTGCAGGATGGTACCGCCCCGACCCTTGACTTCCACCTTTCCGGCAACATCTTCCGGGGCCAGGTAACCAGCATCATAGGCCTCGGCATCGCAGAATACTACTCTGGCAAAGGGCACTTCCTTGGCAGCGGCATAGCTGGCAATAGCTCCCAGAGCATAGCCGATAAGGCGGGCGTTCATGGAGCCGGAGGTATCCAGGACCACGCCAAAAGTGCGGCTGCACTCGGGAAATTCCCCCAGGACATAGCGGGGCCGGGGAATATCCGGGGTGCTGCCCTGCCTGCGGCTGGGACGGGCATAGGTGCGCCGCCGCTCTAGTGGCGCAAAGTGGAGGTCAAACCAACGGCCCAGTTCCACATTCCAGGGAATAGGCGGCATGGCAAGAGCTCTGATTTCCTCAATCAGCCCGGCAGGGACATAGCCCCTTCCTCCCTCTGTATGGTACTCCAGCCCCTGCTGCAAGGCGCTACGGAAAAAATCATCCAGAGAAGCAGCCGCGCCAAACCTGCGGCTGCCTCCCATCATATCCCCTTTGCCATAGCCACGGAAGGTGGAGAGTTTGCTGTACTTGCGCAGTTCTTTCACTATCTCATCGTAGATTTCCTCGGCAGACTTGCCCTTCAGGTCCTCATCGTAAAGTCCCCCGGAGGCAGGAAACTGCCCCACCTGCATTTCTATCAGCCAGCCATTGATGACAAAGTCACAGGCTACGTTCCAAAGATAAGGATCCCGGCCCTGACAGCGGTGGTAGTGCCCTAGACCCGCATGAAGATATTCATGGGCCAGGACGAATTTCAGTTCCTCATCCGTCAGGTCCGCAGCAGGATTCACATAAATTTCCGCCGCTTCTACATTGACGGCAGCTTCGGATATTTCATTCCTTATGCAGAAAAGATTGTCCTCCACAATCTTGAAGCCTGCAGCCAATCCTCCCAGCAGCGGGTAGTGGTTGATGAACCAGGCGGCAGCTTTTCTGGCAGGTGTTTCCTCATTTTTGTCAGTGAGGGTAATGCCACCTGCCTCCCTTACGGCGCTGGTCACAGCTTCGGCCAAAGTGCGGGCAAAGGCTTTGCTGTAAGGGTTCTCCTCTACATTGCCAGCGGCATTCTTTGCTTGCTCATATACTGCAGGCTTTTCCAGTCCCTGCATATCCATCACATTACGGGATGCAGTGCCGAAGCGGTATTCGCCGGGAGGATGTTCATTTTCCAACAGGTAGTTGTAAATACGAATTTCGTCTGCCAAAGGGCCGTGGTAAGCGTCCAGAGAAACATAGCGCAGTGGACTGCCGAATTTGATGTCTGCCAGAAATTTGGTGACATAGATATCACAGGCCTCATTCCAAAGCCAGATGTCACAGGAGACCCTCCATGTCCTGGAGCCGTCTGCGGCAAACTCTTCATAGCCCGGCATATGTTCGGCATCAAAATGGCCGAAAGCCAGATGCATGATGGCATGAGCCATGGCATAGGCCCATTCGCCAGGAGGCAGCAGGAGATTTTTGTTCAGATAGATCTTGCCATGCCAAGGGTTGGAATAACGCCACGAATAGTAGGAGGATTTACCCCTGCCGTAGCTGACTATGGCGACAGTACATTTATCAAAGGAACGAAGTTCCACATCAAAGCTGGCACGTTCCCAAAAGCTGCCAAAGATACTGGCACTCTTGATGATGGCTATACCCTCGCGAATGGCTTTTTCCTGTGGGGATAGCTTGTTTGACCTCTTGCCTTTCATGACGGCCTCCCCTCAATCAGTCACAAGCCTGGGCATATCCCTGACAATCTCAATCATGAACCACTCCGGCAAGGTCTTGCCCTCATCAGCCGAAACCACCATCTGGGCCAGTTCGTAATTGATCTGGGCCAGCTGTTTGAGCATGGCTTTGGCCCGATGGGTGAGGTACTGAGCCTCCTGGTTCAACTTCTGCTTTTCCCGGGGCAGGTCATGAAGAAGTCTCGCCCGGAAGGACTGAGCTACGAAATAGAGCACATCCCTGTCCTCAGGACTAGCGGGCCAGTTCTTATCCCCCTTGATGATTTCATTCAGCAGATGCTTGTTGCCTGCATTCTTGGTGAAAGCCAGGAACATTCCCGCATGACCGGGGGTAAGACAACCATAAGCCAGTACCCGCAAGGTAGCTATAGAAACGTCCTGGCCGTCCTCTCCCACATGGTATTCTTTCAGCGCATCGGAAAGCATGTGCCAGGAACGGGGCGTGGAGTAAGGTTCCTCTGTCTTGGGAGGCTCGGAGAAAAGATGGTCAGGCCGCTGGGTGATGTAGTCAATAACCCAGGGGTGAAGCTCATTTTCATAGGCCCAATTCAGCCATTCCCTGGCATTGGCCACCAGCTGCACATGGAACATGCGGTTGATGAGGGCTGAAGACATGGTCTTCACGATAGCCCCGTCCTGAGTGCGGTTCCCCGCGCCGATGACCACGCTGCCCTCAGGCAGATGGTACTCCCCCACCCTGCGCTCATGGATAAGGCTGTAAAAAGCCTTTTGCACCTCCTGGGAGCAGGCATTCAGCTCGTCCAGGAAAAGCACATAAGGCTCGGTGCGGGCTATCATCTTGGGCGGCAGGAACTCGGAGGTATTGCCCCGTATCTGGGGAATGCCGATGATGTCTTCCGGGGCCAGCTGACTGCCCAAAAGAGAAACACAAGGCATTCCCACCTCATCGGCAAACTTCTGAACCAGCGCAGATTTGCCAATTCCCGGCGCCCCCCAGATAAAAACAGGCCGGGTAGGTGCCAGATTCAATAGCAGTTCAAAAAGTTCAGTCTGGGTCAGGGTAAAGGGCAGGTTCATGGATTTCCTCCTTGAAAGTGTTCGGTAGCTATCTTATGTCCTTAACAGAGATTCTTAACATATTAAGGTATAGGCAGGATTTTAGGATTCAGCTTTGCTACCCTAACTAAGGACATTGCAGATAAACCATTTTTACAATAAATAGGAGCATATCCTGCTTCCAATGCTGAATAAATCTTTCTCTCATCATTCCTAATTCCAATAGCCAAAACGGCATGTTCTTCTCCTAAAAAATAGTATGTTCCACATATTATACAATATTTGTTGTTTTCAAGGAATAAGCAAATCGACGATTTACCACCTGGAAGTGTTCTGAAATGTGCTATACCCTCGAAGAAAAAATCAACAGGCAGTCTCGTAGCAGAGTATACTCGGCCATCTTTAAAGATATTATCATTATTCAACTGACCATTCTCTGTATAATCATCCAATTTATAGAAACCATCTGGCGCATGGCGGGTGAGTTTATAAAATGACCTGGACAAAAATGGAATTTCCAGCCATGCATTACTTGTTTTAAAAATTATAAAGAACCAAAAATCTTCACGCATAGCAAGGTTGCGAAATTCATCCGAATAATGAAAGAAGATATTCTCATCCCATTTATCAGTGACGAGAATCACGTGTTTATTGTGACCACGTGGATATTGATTCAACGACATCCCACACCACTTCTTAATATAATCCAAGACCTCTTGCAGTGTCATTTCATTCAAGCAAGATGCCCACAACGTATCAAAAATACCACTTGGCTGCCCCCAAGGATAGGTGTTTATGTTGCTATATTTCCCTCCCAATCCTCCTTTAATCCATCCTTCATAGTCGCCAGCTAATGCATTTATGATATCACTCAAGAGTTCATCCACACGCTCATCACCTAATTTAATAGGCTCCATTTTTGATTCTTTATTATTGTTACTAATGTTTGGAACATATTCCTTCCAAACCTTAATAGCGCGTCGTTCTTCGGCTGAATATCCAATTTTTACAATCATGTGATGTCCCTCCTTCAAAAACTCATGTAAATTAGAGAATAATATACTATTTCAGTTATATTTCTTATCTAAATGGTACCTGGTCTACCTTTCTATCTCCATTATAGGGGTAGGTATGTCTAAAAAATTATACATAGCAAAATTTTATACATCAAACTATAAAATTATGCTCCTAGTCTTGAAGGGTAGGTGGTTTCCTCTGGGGATAAGGAATAGTACGCAGCGAAGGCCAGATTGTCAATAATCCACCAGCTTCGCAAGACGACAAAGTCCAAGTCCATATTCCCCAAATATGCCAGTCTGCTGAAAATGCTCTACCTTGCCATGATGGTCATAACGAAGAAATGGACAGGCCGCCTCCAGCATTACCCATGCCCAGTCAGCCGTCTATTTTGAAGATAGACTTCCGGAAAAAAATATGCACGTTCAAGGATTTCTTGACGTGCAGAGAGAAATATGTTTGGTATTAGCGACAAGGGCTTAATTCTCTTGTCTTGATAACAATTTTACATCACGATATGGAGTTTACATAAAATCTAGGACAGCCCCCTACGAGAATCTTTTTGATTGTTAATCCTAGGAATTTATTATCCAATCATCAAAAAACATTGACGTCCCCCAAACCGCCGAAGCCTACATCAAGCATCATTTCGGCGAATTCATTGCCGTCAATCAAACGGATTGGCGACATGCGATTGATTGCATTCTGCTGTATCGCTGCATTCTTTACATTATCACTGTATCTATCGCAGGATGATATTACCCAAGCGGCACAGGTGTAATCATTGTTATTGCTGGCAGCAAAGTCAATATAATTTTGAATTTGTGTTATAGCCCAAGTATTGGCTTGAGTACCACTGTAATGTTTTACCTGAACATAGATGATGAGTTTTAATTTTTCAAAAAAAGCAATAATATCCGCATCGCCATTAGCTGGTTTTTTAGAGGAATTTTTACTAGGAATCTCCACATCATCCGCGCCAAGTTTATACATGTACCATTGGACCAACGATTCGAATTTTTTATCAGTTAATTCAATTTGCAATAATTTCTTTAACGGATTGCCGAATTGGTTATATATCGTTTTCCTAAAATTAAGCGGCTCATTACGTTTGACTCTATCAACAGCATCTTTTACAAGCTCCTGCAAATCATTCATCTGTCCATTGGTTGAACGCGATTTAAGGCGGCGCATCATAGGATCTTTCAAAAACATCGAACGCGGGGCAAATACCGTAGAATTATTCTCCTCGTCAATATAATCAGTAACTGGCTTAACTTTCACAAAAAAACCCAAATCATATTCTACTTCTTCACCTTTGTCATCATTGAAAGATATGAATCCTTCCTTGTTCAAAAAGATATTTTTACCACTCAAAGAATCCTTCAAATTTGCAATATCATTAGGAGGCAAATACCTAACTGCCTTGGCGGTTTCCACAACTTCGAACACAGCGAATGTTTTGTCTGACGGAACCACAACTTGATCTCCTATGGCAAATTTGGCAAAATCCCATAAAAACCATCGATTACGACTCACTTTCTTGTAAACATCCTGAAAAACGCCATTAAAATCCGATTCGGTAATTTTGTCATTCTTTATATCCACCACAATATTCTCATGTTCGGTCAAAAGACCGCTAAAGCCGATAGTCAAGAATCCTTTTCCCAAGAGTGGATAGGATACCCTTGCCTCATAACTGATACGATGAAACCAAAAATTCATATGTAAAATCTCCCTTCATCATATAAATATAAATTAGAAAACACAGCTTTCATGGAATCGACTCCCGCGCTACCTATAAGCAACACCTTTCCCCACGCATTCGCAAAGACGCCTCAAGCACTTCAACCAGAAAAATACCAGCTAGCAATCAAAATCCAAGCTCTTGACCTTTCACCAGTTGACGAGACCATGCGTCACTTTTTACTAAAAAGGAGACTGTCCTGCATAGCTGTCTCCCTCCATGCTACGTTCCTATTTGCTTTCCATACTTCTTAGGTCTATTTCTCTTGTTGACTGAGCCAAACGTCTGCGCTCCAATGAATCTCTAACTATACTGTCAGGCATTTCGCCCAATCATACACTGTTCTTTAGAGCTTTTTATGACTTCGTAACTGATTATAATGTTTTACATTCGTGACACTAAAAAAAATTCCTTCTTTCCTCAAAAATATTTTCTTAGAGTTGTATTTTCTAATGGTATATGCAAAAGTATACGTGTAATATGATATATTTAGAAAACATAGCAAGAAAAAAGCGATAGCTTACAAAATTGTCGATAAACTCATTCGAATCGGAAAAATTCTGTCGCATGTTGGCAACGACTACTGGAGGTATAAACATGCATCATCTGGATTTTGCTTCAGATAGGGAGAAAACTCTTCAAAATCCATTGAAACATTTGAAGACAATGAAAATAATCATAGATTACCACAACCTCATATTCAAAGCATCCGATATTAGATTCCTGGAAATATACGCCCCCCAGCCCCGCTTCCCTGAAGTTAGTTCTGCGCCTGAATTAGCACGATATTATGATGCCACTGGAGGTCTAAAACTCTGCATTTCCCCCTTTGCACATCCCAAAACAGGTTTCATGGGCATGGATTATGAATGGGATCCAAGATACTTTGACTATCTAAAAACAAGGGGAT
The DNA here is from genome assembly GCA_017635515.1 of Selenomonas sp. Lineage (GTDB taxonomy): Bacteria > Bacillota > Negativicutes > Selenomonadales > Selenomonadaceae > Selenomonas_B. The sequence goes on along the minus strand of JAGBLH010000079.1, from coordinate 9,402 downwards.
ATGCTTACATAGATGATATTGTTCTCGATTATAGCAATTACCGACAGGACAACCAATTCATAACAATCTGCCCTCCCTGCTTACTCGACGAAGGGAAAAGCGCTTGGCCAGACAAAGAAAAGAACCTCTTAGCGTCGGCATGGCAGGATGATACGGGGGCACTAATAATAAACTTTAGCAGTACAACTGCTTGACTACGCAATCAGAAATAATCATCATAGAGGCTATGTGAACAAATATAGTTAATATTTCACAACATCCCTAAAAGTATTTTGTTCATTTCATCATCACATAAACTTTCGTATTCACTAATAAATAATTCGCGTGCTTCCCATTCATGTTCAGTAATATATCGCTCACCGATTTTCTTCACGACTTGCTCAATAAACGGATGTGACCACTCAGATGGATATATGGCTGATAAGTGACGAATAACTTCATGCCACGCATTTTGAGGATTTGGGGCATCATTGCCAACTATTCCAGCAGACTTCTCAACACTCCTTATTACATCAATAACTTCTTTAAGCGTAGGCATTTCACTTTGAGTCATTGCCAAACGTTGAAAAGCTACTGCAATTATATGTGGCTTTATATCAAGTACAGATAATGTTCTTGCGATACATTCTACTCGAATATCCGTATCGGAAGAATGTAAAAAGACACGGCTATAATTTCCAACAATTAGATTAATCTGCCTGTTTCTTTCTTCAGCAGATAATATTATTTCTGATGTAGATGTCATATAAAGTCCCCCCTAAACTACATAGCCTATATTTTTCGGTGCATATCAAATCAGCCCATTTTATCTCTTATCATGGCTGATCTTTCACGATATATGAGGAAAAGGCATCTATCAAATTGCAGATGCCTTTTCCTCTACTTATGTTTTCCTGTCACCTGCTCAAAGAAGGTATGTATCCAGCTCCTTCAAAACCTCATCAATATTGAAACTCACGGCCTTTTCATGATATTCACGATGATCGATATAAAGAATACGGCTTCTCTCGATGACGAAATCATTCTCCGACAAACTGCCCATACGAACAAGGCGGCCATCTATTGTGATGGGGCGTTCGTATATATCGCACATTGGATCATCCTGAGACTCCGGATCATAGTAGCTGAGACTCTCAAAAGACATCTTGTCAGTCTGGACCATGTTGGCATTCTTCACCAGATAACGGACACCATCCTTTATGCCGTAGCTGCGGATATCTGACAACCTAAGCCTATCCTCGCCCACTTTTATAAAGATCTTCTCTTTTCGATTTTCTCCTCCATCGGCTGCCTTTACCTTCTTCACAATGCCTTCTTCTGATGTACTCATGATTGATGTCTCCTGCCATAAATCTTATAAGAAGTTATTTCCTCTATACATATATTGTACAAAAACGATGTGAAAAAAAATGACCATCAAACAAAAAATAATCATGAAGCAGAAATAAAACCCATATGATGATGACTGACAACAGCATATTGAGTAGCTGCCATCACATCAAAATCTTCTTGGCCAACTCCACCATACAGGAAATTAGCAATTTTTCCATTAACGTCGGCCATAGACAATCTTCTTTTCCTTTGCCCAATGCTTTATAACCTCTTGTATTGGAGGCGATAACTGCTGGTTGCAAGGGCCAAAAGCTTGTACGACCCGTCTTTGCTGGATTTCTATACAGGCAATATAGCGGTCTTCCTGCACCATTGCCATTATGAGCGATTTCCGCTCCAATACAGCTAGACGGTAACTGGACACACAGTTATGAAATCTCTTGCCATATATCCGCAAATCATCTGACTCTTTTGGCAGGACAAAACGGTAACCATCGATTTCATCGGCATACGCTTTTTCCTTATCCGTATATTGAATAGACGTATTGGGAATATCATACCATTGCAAGCAACCATGTTCTAGCCGTGGCAGAACGTTCGCCAAGTCATGCATCATGTCATCATGTACCGCAGAGGTGAAACCTTCCCGGAGCAACCGCCGACGGGTTCCCGGCGTTAGCAGTCTGTCGTCTCTGTCCAGATTGCTCACAACAAACATACGCAGTATGTCAATGGTGTCCTGAGTCCATTTCAGTGCCACCAACGGTTGCAGGTAGTTAGCTAGTTGCGACTCGGAGCGATGTTTTAAATACCAGCGGCAGAAACACTCCATCCATTCCAAATAAGGATTGAATTGCTGCCGACAGTTATCTTCCAGTTTTCCCGTCTCCGGATGAAATGTCAGTTTTGCCAAATGGTAGCCGAAGAGAACCTCCCGCTGAAAAAAGCGGCGTATAACATTAATGTCACAAAATCCCAACTGACGCAAAAGCACATACGCCACCAAGTTCTCCGGCATTTCACCATAGAAACGTCGCAGACTCTTGGGGGGACGGTCTATTTGCAAATAATGGCAGAGCGGATGGTAATTGTCCCGTTGCTCTCTGGGAAAGAGCAGTTCATAAGGTTCTCCAATAACATGGCGCAGGAGGTATATGTTCATATCCAGTGGTCGATTACAGAAGGCAATCATGTGCTTGAGACCGTGCAGACTCCCCATAGATGTTGGGCGAAAACCGAATTCCCTCTCTGCATATCCTTGCAAAATATATATGGCCGTATCTGTCACCACGGTGGGTATCTCAACATAAGAAGCTCCCATCATATCGGGGAAGGTGACAAGTTCTGGGCAGTGAAAAAATTTCACCCAACCTTTTTGACGTTCCTTCATGAAGGCCATCGGCCATGCCTGAAGTTGGCTATGGGCGAAGTCGCATTCGATGAGCCATTGTTTTTCCTGTATCGATTGCACTTTCCCCTTGGCGAAGCCAACCATGAAAATATCCAGGGACACCTCTAAAATACTGTCATCCTTAGCTGCAACCGTCCATTGATACGGGATAAAATATCTGTCTTTCCCCTCCCGCGCCAGCAAGTTAATCTGATCTTCAACCATTGATGCATGGCCAGTACCCTCTTGCCATTCCTCTGTTTCCACATCAAAATAAAAGGTCTTTTTTATCACCGATGCCACCTCGCCTATTCAGGCATTCTTTGATTGTCCAGTAATGTACTAACTTTTGATGAAGTTAATGTTCTCTGCTACCGTAGCAATGGATTTTTAAGGAAACGATGATTCGGACGTGTCTTCTCAAATTCATTATCCATGTCAATAAAGAGTACCTTTTTCCCTGTTCTGATAAGTCCGACACCAATATTAGCTGTAGCGGTAGTTTTTCCTGAATATCTGGGTGATGTGATTAAAATTACCTGACTCATTGCGCATCTTTCCTCTGCATGCTCACGATAACAAGTCTGCTGTTTAGCGTCAGACCTTTTTACTGTCGCCTATTATAGAAAAATGAACATTATACAAAATATTTTTCGTGAAATAGCCATATGCATCTATCACTCTATCAGTAAATCTCTGAACTTGGTATATTCTTTCTGAAAGTATAATTTTACCGTATCAACTGGCCCATTGCGATGTTTGGCAATAATTACTTCCGTAATGTTCTTGGCTTCTGTGTCTCTGTCATAATAGTCTTCACGATAAAGAAACATGACTATATCTGCATCCTGCTCCAATGAGCCTGAATCGCGTAAATCGGATAGCATCGGACGCCTCCCCTGGCGGTTTTCCACGGAACGATTAAGCTGTGCGAGAGCAATGACAGGGACATCAAGCTCTCGGGCCAAAGCCTTCAAGGAGCGGGAAATGTCGGAAATCTCCTGATTGCGACTGTCGCTGTTTTTAGCCCCCCGCCCCTGCATCAGTTGGAGATAGTCTATGAAAATTACGGAAAGACCTCGCTCTGCTTTCAAGCGGCGAGCCTTAGAGCGCAGTTCCATCACCGTGATACCTGCGGTATCATCTATGTATATAGGCGATTGGTTCAAACGATTGCTTGTTTCCACCAGGCGCGTCCACTCATCATCTTCAAGCTTCCCTGTGCGAAGCCTTTGAGCATCAATGCCGCCTTCGGAACATAGCATTCGCTGCATAAGCTGTTCCTTGCTCATTTCCAAAGAGAAAAAAGCTACTGTTCCCAGGTTGTGCAAACCAATGAAACTAGCTATGTTTAGCGTGAAGGCCGTCTTGCCCATAGAGGGTCTAGCAGCCACCAACACCAGATCTGAGGGATGCAGGCCACTTGTTATGGCATCAAGATCCTTGAAACCGGTGGAAATGCCTGTAATATTTCCCTTGGATTCATAGAGGCTATTGATTCGCTCGAAAGTGCGCAAGAGAATTGCTTTCATAGACTCGAAGCCGCTTGTTTTCTGCCCCGCCGCCACTACAAGTATGCGCTTTTCTGCTTCGTCCATGATATTCGCCACTTCGTCCGTGTCCTCATATGCAGCTGTAGCAATAGCTGTAGCTGCATCTATAAGACGGCGCAGCTCTGCTTTCTCTTTAACGATTTTGGCATGGTAAGAAATATTTGCCGCTGTGGGCACCGTATAGGCAATGTCCGTGACAAAGCGCACACCACCAATCTTCTCCAGATGCCCTTCTTTTCGTAGCTCCTCGGTAAGGGTAACTATATCAACCGCCTCTTCATTATTCGTCAGTTTTAACATGGCTTCATATGCAACCTTGTGTGCTTCTCTGTAAAAGTCCTCGGGACTCAGTATTTCCTGTACATAAATAATAGCTTCTTTTTTGATGAGCATGGCCCCCAGCACTGATTTTTCGGCCTCTATATTTTGTGGTGGCATACGATTTTCGGCCATTTTTTTTAAACCTCCCAGCAGTTTTCAGCTATACACATTTGACACATTACATTCCAATTGTCTCTTTATCTCTATTTTAGAAAATGATATGTCTAAAAAATTATTCATCAAAAAATATTTATTTCAAATAAACAAGGCACCTATCATGGTGACAAGTGCCTTGCTGTAAATATGCTCTTTTAGCTTTTGCGCTGAAAACGCTGGCCTTCGTAAATTCTAACAGGATTGCCTCTTACCAGTTCATAATGCTCATGACGAGCTTCGTTTTTATGCTGGGCAACTGCCTCCTCCTGACGGCTGGCCAGCAGAGCCTCAAGCTTCTTTTGGGCAATCCTGCGATTAGCCTCCTGGGTTCGCTCTTCTGTGGCTGTAACAGTCAGTCCCGAAGCCATATGGGTGAGGCGGACGCCAGTTTCTACCTTATTGACATTCTGCCCGCCCTTGCCGCCACAGTGGAAGTATTCCAACTTGTACTCGCTATCTTCTTCCTGATGGCTTTCATCAGGCAGCAGGCTAACGTGAATATACCAGTTCTTTCGCTTGTGGTGCGGACGGAAGGGGCTTTGGCATATCCAGGCCACCGTACCTGCCCATGAGGAAGCATCCTGCTCTGTCTCCAGAGTGATGGAGCAAAAGCAATCCTTGTTATGCCCTTTGACCAAAGAAAGAACTTTGGCATCAGGAAATTCCCGCTGGAATTCTTCGGCCAAAAGATATACTGCCCTTTCACATTCTGCCGGGCCCTGCCCGGAACTTATTTGCAGCCGCACTGACTAGTCCTCCCTTCCTGCCTTGAAATTGTAAGCTGGGCGAAGCACCTTTGTCACCTCAGCTGTGTCAGCGATGGCCTCTCGAATCTCATCCAGGCCACGATAGGCAAAGGGGGCTTCATCCAGAGTGTCCTTGCCTATGCTGGGAGAATAGATTCCCTTCATTTCCCGCTTGAAGTCCGAGACTGTGTAGAGGCCGGCTACATCCACCCGCTTCATGATACGCCCGGCACCATGTGGAGCCGACTGGTTCCAAGCTTCATTTCCCTTGCCTTTGCCCAGTAGTATACCATCCCGCATGTTGATAGGGATTATGACCAGTTCATCCTTCCGGGCTGATATGGCACCTTTTCTCAGCATAGGCTGCACATCGCGAAAATCCACATAGTTGTGATGGCAGGAAAGAAATTCCTCAACCTTCCACTTCATAGCCTTGCAGATTTCTTCTATCATAATGCGGCGGTTCAGGGCAGCATATTCCTGCACTATCTCCAGATCATGCAAATAGGAGGCCATCAGCTCTCCCTCAAGGTAAGTCAGCTCGTAGGGCACTTCCTCCCCCCTGGCCTTCAGGATTTTCTGTCCTGCTGACAGGTAATACTCCGTGAGTTCCTTGCCCAGATGGCGACTGCCGGAGTGGACAGCAAGATACGCATTCTTCTCGTCATCGAAATCAATCTCCAGCATATGGTTGCCGCCGCCAAGGGTACCCAGACTAAGCAGAGCGCGGTCACGACGGATATGCCTGGCTGCTTCCAGCCTGTCAAAATCAAATTCTTCAGCCAGGTGATGTACTTTCTTGCGGAGGTTACTACCTGCAGGGACATTTTCGGCAATGACCTTATCCAATCGAGGGTACTCTGGGCGGAATTTCTTGAGTTTGGCCAGGGTCATCCCGCAACCGATATCAATGCCTACCACCTCAGGCAAAATCCTCTCCCCTACAGTCATAGTCAGGCCGATGGTACAGACCTTGCCAGGATGGACGTCCGGCATGACACGAATCTTGCTGCCTGCAGACGCCGTATTGTCTGCCAGCATTTTCAGCTGGGCTATGGCATACTCATCCAAGGCAGTGCCAGCGTTGTCTGTCGTGTAGACTATAGCTTCAGAACAATTACCTGATATCTTTACTGTTTTCATAAAATCTCCTTTTTCCCCATACAATATTCCACAGAATCCTTTTTAGAGAGATTATCTTCATAAAGACTGGATTATCCGTCGCATTACTGACTCTATCCTGTTCGCCTTTTTAGCCTGCGTCACATACTCATTGTCAATTTCTATAAATGAGTTTGACCTGTGTGAAATATATCGTATGAACTCTTCCTGCCGCTTGCTGCGGCCTCCATGATTAATCATTATAACACATGTAGGCGTGTCTGCATCTTGTGCCGCTTCAGTCAGAAGCTGCACACGTTTCATTTCATTTTCGCAATCCAGGTAAGTCACAATAAAGAAAAACTTGAAGTGCTTGCGATGAAAATAACACTTCCTGCTTTTTGCATTATCATTCTCCCCCTCAAGTATAGCCAGAGATTGGTTTATTTTCAATTCCTTTCTGGCAATAAATCCATTTGTTTCTGATCTGCCATTTAACAAGACAGATTGATGTTTAGACAACACATCTGGCAACATTGAATCAAGAAATCTTTGGATATCCCAATCCGGGCTATAAAACAGGATTTTATCAACGGCATATCTCCCGGATATTGCTGCATAAATGTGTAAGCTCACCTTTAATTCATTTATGTTTTTCCCTTTATTCTGACAGCAGATATCCCCCAAAAGCTTCGGCTCTCCTGCTTCCAGTTCCTTCCTGGAAGCCTTTTTGAACCAATAATCCGCTTCGATTGCATTTTGTGTCAAGCCATCACCATCACGATACATGACAGCAAGATTATACATGGCCCCAACATTGCCATTTTCTGCTTCTCGTTTATTCCATGCGATAGCCTGCTTATAAAATACTTCTGCTAGCGTGGCATTCCTGCTTATGCCATCGCCTTTGCTCAAAAGGCAGGCAGCAGCCAGCATGGCATCAGGGTCTCCATGATCACTATCTATCGCAGCCTGTAAAAGCCAGAAAAATGCTTCCTGTGTATATGTGGGGTAATTTTCCTCTGCATATTTGAGCAGCACTCTGGTTCTGGGCATTTTTCGCACTGTAGTACGCCATTTGGCAATATAGAACGGATCTTCACGTATTTCTTCTTTGCAAAGACAAGCCAGTCTGTGCAAAGCGTCTAAGTTTCCAGCTTGCGCAGCCTTGGCGTACCATTCCTTTGCCCTGTCTGTATCTTGAGACAACCCCTGCCCTCTTTCCAGTTTTGCTGCCAGCTTGCAAGCCAGCCTGCCATGTTCATCGCATGCCACGTCTTTATTTCTATAATATGACCATGAGCGAGATTTCCCGTCAGGCCATGGTGTTAACCTTCCTAAATAGTAATCACTTTTTATATTGTCTTTGGTACTGAACTTAACAGCCTGTTCATGCCAGTATAAAGCTCTGCCGCTATCCTTTGGTACAATTTCACCCTTTTCATAAAGTCCAGCCATTACCAGCATGGCATCAATTGCTCCTGCCTTTGCCTTGTTTTCGTGCCACGGAATGGCTTCCTTCACCGCATGGACTGCTGACCAGTGGATATGGACCATATTGTTCAAATTCAAATATGAAAGCGAATCGGGGAGATTGCATAAATTGGGGCCGCCAAATTTTGCCGCCTGGCCTGCCCACATGACTGCCTCCTCATAATTCTGTGTTGTACCTATCCCCTCCGCATAGCAATCACTTGCCTGCAGCATAGCCAGGGTGTTGCCATTCATCGCAGACTGCAGTATCCATTCAAAACCTTTATGAGTATCTTTTTGAATCCCCCAGGCGCTGTCACCTTCCAGATACAAACTCCCCAATCTATACATGGCCCAAATGCTCCCCATATCTGCGGCCTTTTGAAGGATATCCTTGTTTATATAGCCAGGAGCCGTTTTCATCAGCAGTTTACGTAGCGCAAGATTGTCAGGATTCACTGATATTGTTGCAGTTATCAAATCAGTCAATGATTTTTCGATATATTTGCCACCGACATCAGGACTCTCTGAACAAATATTCATTAAATACTCTATGGCCTCAGCTAATTTATATCCCTCTTTATCACAGCTGCTATATCTTTCATTTTTATGTATGATAGCTTTTTTATAAAACTGATTGGCAAGTACTATATCCTGGTTTGTTCTTGTCCCTGCAGAATAGATATCTCCTGCTTTCAAAAACGCATCAGCAGTATATCCATTCTGGGCCCGCAGCCACCAATCTCTGGCTCTGAGTAAATCACGCTGTACCCCTAAACCTTCCTCATAGATGCGGGCCAAGTGCTCCATAGCTTCAAAATTGTTCTCTTCTGCCGCCTTTTCATAGTATGATATCGCTGTTTGGAAGCAGCACAGAAGTTCCTCATTTTCTCCCTTTGCCAATGCAATCCAGCTATTCATCATTCATTCAGCCTCCTCCCTGTAAGCATAAATGTAAACTAGAAAACTCAAAGCCGACTATTTGCCTGCCTCGAGACTTGGCACATTATTCAATGTGCCCCCACAATTTGTAGCAAAAGCTGTTGCGAATGAGTATCACCCATCTCAGTTTGATGTTTCACATGTACAATAGTACTTGAAAGAAGATGATCATCATGCTGAGATTGCCTGAAATCGGCTCCCACGCTGCTTTTAAGCAGCTCCTCTCCCAACGCATTCACAACAGCCACCTCAAGCGCTTCGACAAGAAGAAACTCAAGCTGGCAGTCAAACTCCAGGCTCTTGATCTTTCATTAGTTGACGAAATCATGCGCCCCTTTCTACTCAGAGGAAGGTCGTCCTGCATGGCTACCTTCCTCGATGATGCGTT
>JAGBLH010000078.1 GCA_017635515.1 Selenomonas sp. | reverse complement strand
ATGGCGGTGGCCCTGCCCCTGGACAGCGGCAAGACCTGCCTGCTGCAGCTGCCGGAAAAAAGTCAGGCCAAGGTCACATAACGATATACAGGTTCAGCAGCTTTAGCAGTGCGGAACCTTTAGTCATATGTCATCTGAATTGAGAGCCTTCATGGCAAGCAAGGGGAATTCTTGCTTGCCATGAAGGCTCTGGCTTTTTTTGTGAGCAGGGGGAAAGGACTTTGGGGCACTGGCCGCGAAGTAGAAAACAGGCATGTTGATGGCGGTATGACAGGAGAGCGCGGTTATGTGGCAGAAAAATTATGCATATGAAGATATCCCTCAGGCGATAGAAGCCCTGCCGGAACTGCGGCGGGAATTGGAGAGGCATCCGGCCTCTAAGGATGCCCTGCTGCAGATTTTTGTGGCGGGTTATGGCTGGCAGGAGGCGACTGAGCTTTTGGGCAGTCTGGACAGGGAATTGCCGGGGCTGAAGCGGACAGGCTGCTCCGAGTACATTTCCGGCGACCCAGGGCACCCGCGCGGGGTCAAGCTGAACCTCCTGGGAACCCGGGAGGCAGAGATTTTGGTGGCAGAGCTGCCCTGCACTCCGGGGGAGGAAGAAGCGGCAGCAAGGCAGTTAAAAGAAATATTAGGGAGGCAGGAGCATGTTCGGGGGTTGCAGCTTTTTGCTGTGAATCCCGCCTTGGCAGTCACTAGGTTCATGGATAGTGTGGCTAAGGGCAGGGCGGAAGTGCCCATCTTTGGCGCCATGGCCAATACTGTCGCCCAGTCCTTGCGGGGAGAGGCACGGGAAGGTGAGGTCTATGCCATAGGCAGGACGCTGCTTTCCTCCGGCTTTGTAGTGGCCATCTACGCTGGGGAGAGCCTGGACGTCTACATGGACTACATCCTGGGTTGGCAGCCTGTGGGCCGGGAGTTTGCGGTGACCCTGGGAGAGAGGAAGCCCATGGGGGAGGGCTGCGTGAAAGAGATTGACGGCAGGCCCGCCCTGGAGGTTTACAAGAAGTATTTTGGCGTAGAATGGGACGAATACTTCGTTGCCAATGTCTGTGAATTCCCCCTGATGGTGCAGCGGCAGGGCAAGCCTATCTGCATGGTGCCTCTGGCCAAAAGCGATGCAGGGGCGCTTTACTTCTCTGCTCCTGTCTATGAGGGGGAGAAGCTTTGCTTTTCCTATGGCACCGAAGAGGAAGTGCTGGGCTCCACTATGGCGGGCAGCGAGCGCATGAAGGCCTTCGGGCCCGAAGCTGTCTATATGTCCCTTTGCGGCAACCGCCTGAATTTCCTTCAGGAGGAGGCCCATCTGGAGTGGGATTACTACCGCCGCTATTTCCCTGAGCTGGTATACTGCCACGGCCATTTTGAGATTTCCCTGCAAAAGGGACAGGGCGGAGTGCTGAACAGCTCCTTCGTGGCAGTGGGGTTCCGGGAGGGCAAGGCGGGAGAGGGCGCCCCCGCGGAGGTGCATAGCCAGCCCTACCATCATCAAGGCGATGGCATCATCCCCCTGTCCTACCGCATGAGCCGCTTTTTGCACATGGTCACCCATGAGCTTTCGGAAATGGCGGTGGAGGCCGAGGCTGCCAACCGGGCCAAGTCAGCTTTCCTGTCCAGCATGTCCCATGAAATACGCACCCCCATCAATGCAGTGCTGGGCATGGATGAGATGATCCTGCGCAGCACCGGGGAGGATGACACCTACGGCTATGCCAGGGATATTCAGACCGCGGGCCGCAGCCTGCTGGGCCTGGTGAACGACATCCTGGACTTTTCCAAGATAGAGGCGGGCAAGCTCTCCATCATTCCCGTGGAATATTCCCCGGCAGCTGTCATGCGTGACCTGGTGAACTTAATCCAGAAGCGGGCTGAGGACAAGGGACTCAGCCTGAAGGTGGAAATGGACCAGGCCATGCCCAAAATCCTCTACGGGGATGAGGTGCGCCTGAAGCAGGTCATCACCAATCTCCTGACCAATGGGGTGAAATATACGGAAACAGGCACCGTGACACTGCGGGCAGGCTTCAGGAAGGTGCAGGAGGGGCAGATTGCCCTGAAAGTGACTGTGGAGGACACGGGCATCGGCATCAAGGCCGAGGATTTACAGAAGCTCTTTGCACCCTTTGAGCGCATCGAGGAAAAGCGCAACCGCCATGTGGAGGGCACGGGGCTGGGCATGAACATTACCCGCCAGCTGCTGTCCTTGATGGGAAGTAGCCTTGAGGTGCGAAGCGTCTATGGGGAAGGCTCTGCCTTTTCCTTCAGCCTGCTGCAGGATGTCATCTGCTGGATTCCTGCCGGGGATTTCCGTCAGGCGGCGCAGGCTCCCAGGCTGGAGGAAAGGAAGGCCTACAAGGCCCGCTTCACCGCACCTGGAGCCAGGCTGCTGGTGGTGGATGACACCCCCATGAATCTCACGGTGATGAAGGGGCTGCTGAAAGCCACCAAAATAACCGTAGACACAGCCGGGGGCGGCAGGGAGTGCCTGGAGAAGGTCAAGGAAAATGCCTATGATATTATCTTCCTGGACCACCGCATGCCGGATATGGACGGACAGGAAACCCTGGCAGCGCTGCGCCGTGAGCCGGGCAGATGCCGCCCGAAGGTGCCGGTGATTGCCATGACTGCCAACAACGTCATCGGCGCCAGGGATATGTATCTGCAGCAGGGCTTTGCCGAGTACCTGCTGAAGCCCGTTGACCCGGAACTGCTGGAAGAACTGGTGGAGCGTTTCCTGCCCGCCGGGCTGATAGAAAAAGAGGGGCCGGTGTCTACAGAAGACAGCCAGCCCCTGCCGAAGATAGAGGGCATAGAGACAGAGAAAGCCGCTCAAGCCATGGGCAGCCCGCAGCTTTACCTGGAGGTGCTGAAGGAATTTGCCAGGGCTGCCGGGGAGAACGCCGCCGCCCTGGAGAAGTTTGCAGCTGACGGCGATATTGCAAACTACACCATCAAGGTACACGCCCTGAAAAGCTCTGCCCGCATCATTGGGGCCGGCAGTCTGTCAGAGCTGGCAGCCGAGCTTGAGAGCTTGGGTGACGAGGGAAGGCTGGAGGAAATCAGGCAAAAGACCCCGGCCCTGCTGGCAGATTATCTCAGGCTGGAGAAGGCCCTGGATTTTTTGCTGGCATCTGAGCCTGCAGAGGCAGCCCAGGACAAGCCACCCTTGGAGCAGGGACAGCTCGCTGAAGCCATGACGGCCGTAGAGGAATTCCTTCGCGTGTTCGACTACGACAGCGCCGCCGAAGTCCTGGCTATGCTGAAAGAGTACGCCCTGCCAAAGCAGGTGTCAGAAAACGTGGGGCAGCTCGAGGCCTGCATCGGCAGCTTCAAGCAGGAAGCTACTCTTGAACTGGTAAAAGAGGTGCTTTTCTGTGGAGAGCATAACGGATAAAGGCGATAAGAAGTGAAATACTGCCTTGACTTAGAGTCAGCTTCAAGTGGTAAAGTGAGAGTAGGATAGTGCGACAGCTTAAACAGCAGCTAAGGAGGTCAATCTTATGAACCGGAAGATGACGCGCAGGAAATTTGTGAAGCTGGCAGGGGCGGCGGTGGCTATGGCCGCTCTGCCTGGCTGCGCCACTTTTGCCGCTGATGCGGTGGAGAAAGACAAGGGGGCGAAAGAGCAGATGGGGAAGGCGAAAGTGGCCGGCACCGGCGGAGAGCATTATATTCCCTACAGCGAAAGGCAGGGGGCAGAGTCCGTGGTGTACTTCACCCGCAATCTGTCGGCAGCGGGGCTGCTGAAGCTCTATGACAGGGTGAAAGACAACCTGGGCGGCAAGGTCGCCATCAAGCTGCATACCGGTGAACCCCATGGCCCCAATATCATTCCCCGTCCCTGGGTGAAAGAAATGCTGAATAACCGCCTGCCAGAGGGCACCATTATCGAAACCAACACCTATTATGGCGGCGGGCGTGACACCACGGAAAAGCACAGGCAGACGCTGCAGACCAACGGCTGGACTGATTTCGCTGCCGTGGATATCATTGATGCTGACGGCACAGCCATGCTGCCTGTGCCCCATGGCAAGTGGTTCTCAGAAATGTCTGTGGGCAAGGATATGTTGAAATACGATTCCTTACTGGCTCTTACCCACTTCAAGGGCCATGCCATGGGAGGCTTTGGCGGTTCCAATAAGAATATCGGCATTGGCTGCGCCGATGGCAAGATTGGCAAGAAGATGATTCACGCCGGCGATTCAGGCTCCAAGTGGGGTGTGAGCAATGAGGAATTCATGGAGCGCATGACTGAATCCACCCAGGCCACAGTCAGTCATTTCAAGGATAAGATCGCCTTTATCAATGTGATGCGGAATATGAGCGTGGACTGTGACTGCGCCGGAACTTCGGCCCAGCCTGTGGTCACACCGGATATCGGCATGGTGGCTTCTCTGGACATACTGGCTGCTGACCAGGCTTGCGTAGACTGTGTCTATGCTCTGCCCGAAGAAAGCAAGCACGACCTGGTGGAGCGCATGGAATCCCGCCACAGCATGCGTCAGCTGACTTACATGAAGGAAATGGGCATGGGCAATGACCGCTATCAGCTGGTTGATATTGATAACGGTGACAAGATTATCACGGCAGCCGAGGCCGTGAAAGGCGTCAAAGGCACCTGGGTGCCGGATGGCAACTGATTGATTATCGTACCGCAGAATTGACCGTTATGTTTGACGGTCAATTTTTTTGCCCTGACAGGTTGTTTGGCGGCGAAGGAATGGATTTGTATTATCGCCAATGGTTATGTCGGGCATGACCAAGACTGAGGCACCCAGCCAGCAATTCTTGCCAATGTGTATTGGTGCGTTGAACTGGTAGCCCTTGGCTCGCAGCTCAGGCAGCAAGGGATGCCCTCCTGTTGCCAGCACTACGTTGGGGCCGAAGAGCGTGTTGTCGCCTACATAGATATGGGTATCATCTACCATAGTAAGATTGAAGTTGGCGTAAACATTCTTGCCGAAATGAACATGATGTCCGCCCCAGTTGGCATGAAGGGGAGGCTCTATATAGCAGCCCTCGCCGATTTCTGCAAACATCTTCCTCAGAAGTTCGGTGCGTTTCTTGCCTTCTGAGGGGCGTGTGTTGTTATAATCATACTGTAATTCCAGGCAGAGTTCCTGCTCCCGCAGGATATCCGGGTCAGTTGGCAGGTACAGTTTTTCCGTGTGCAGCTTGTTTTTCATGTCAGATACCTCCGAAGGATTGTATTATGGTTAAATTATAGAGATATGTGGAGAAGGTGGCAACAATATACCAGAAGGCATCTTGAAGAAAGTTTAGTACGGCTGTGCAAGGTTGTAAAAGGTAGACTGACGGGAGCGAAGCAGTAATGGGATTTTAGATAGATGAAAGGTTTGTGGTTGCAAGATGAAGCAGATTGCTGTTATTACCGGTGCTTCTAGTGGTTTAGGGGCAGGTTATGCGCGTTTCCTTGATGATGAAGGATTGTATGAGCTATGGCTGGTGGCCAGGCGTAAGGAGCGATTGGAAAAACTGGCGGAGAGCTTGAAAACTCCATGCAAGTGTCTTCCTTTGGACCTTATAAGCCGGTCTGCCTTGGATAATCTGCAAGGGATATTGAAAGAAGAATGCCTGGCAGAAGATACAAGGATAACATATCTGGTGAATGCTGCCGGTTTTGGCTGTATTGGGCTAAGCAGGGAATGTCCCAGAGAAAGGCTGCAGCAAATGGTTGACCTGAACTGCCGGGCAGCGCTGGCGGTGACAGAAATGTGCATTCCTTATATGGGGAAGGGGAGCCATGTCCTGCAAATAGCATCATGCTCGGCTTTTCAGCCCATTCCCAATCTGGCAGTGTATGCAGCTAGTAAAGCTTTTTTGCTTTCCTACAGCCGAGCCCTTAGTGTAGAGCTGAATGATTTAGGCATTTCTGTTACGGCAGTTTGTCCGTTTTGGATCAAGGATACTGAGTTTGTCACCAAAGCAAGGGAGACAGATAAGCATGGTGCCTACTTTGATATGCCTGGAGCTGCCAATGTAAAGAAGGTGGTAGAAAAATCCATGGCTGCAGCCAAAAGTGGCACCGTGGTTTGTACGCCTGACCCTGTGAGCAGCATCCATAGAGTCTTGGCATCATTGCTGCCTCATCGGTTGCTGGCCAGGATGTGCAAATGAAGTGATAAGTCTGGGGCAACCTGGGAGCTTACCGAGGATTCTTATATTACATTAGTGATGCGGTGTGGAGGCTTGAGGTTTTGGCAGATTGGGAGGGGACTGAAATAGGCATTTGTATATTGTGAAGGGAGAAGCTGATGATAGCAGAAACTGAACTGAAGACCGGCGTTATCTTTGGAGATAGTGAAAATCAGGAATATGTTTATATGCCAGGCAGCGAGATTGGTGTGGATAATCCTATGTGCGTCTATGAAAGTGACGGCAGGCGCTTGGATGTGGATCTGCGCGAAGCTCTGCGGCTTATCCGGGTGCGGGCATTAAGGCATGCCAAGCATCCTGTGCTGGGAAAAAGCTCATGTTAGTGGAGAATGGAATAGAGAAAGTTTGGCTCGCTTGAAGAAAAAGTTCCCATCGAGCGCGGCGATTATGGTCGCTATTACGATGCGTTTTATGCCACGGTAATGCAGTGCACACCGCAGTTGGTCACGGAAGAACAGACTATGGAACAGATGCGTATACTGGAAGATGCCGGGCAGGAATTGGTATAGGTGGAGATGTATGAAGATTGCTTTACTTTTGGGGGGAGGTGTAATAGGATAGGAAGCGAAAGCTTATTTTGAAATGGAGAATACACGTTGCGAAATCTAATTATTGGCTCTATGTTGCTGTCCTTGGCAGGAAGCATCTGGGGAGCTATGTTCATTGCTGTTCGCCTTACGGTGGGGGTAATCACACCTGTGGCGCTGGTGTGGATGAGGTACGGGGTTGCTTTTGTGCCCCTGGTGCTGATCATGCTCCATCAGAGAATTTCATGGAAAATAGAGCGCAAGGACTGGAAATTGATGCTTGTTGCGGCTTTGACTGGGCAGACAATATCCATTGTCACTCAGGAATCCGGCACAATGCTGACTTCAGCGCAGATGGGCTCGGTGATAACAGCAGCGACACCGGCATTCATGGTGGTTTTTGGCTGCCTGATGCTGCATGAGCGGTTCAATTTGAGTCGACTGATGTCTGTTATCCTGGCCACTGCAGGTGTACTGCTCATAGTGGTAGACCCGGAAAATCTTCAGACTGGCAGTTTGCTAGGGGGAATATACCTCTGTATAGCGGCAATCACTTGGGCCTTGATGTCCATACTCTTGAAGATGCTCAGCCACTACTCTGTTTTTGCCCTGACGTTCTATGGCGTGCTGATATCATTTACGGTGCTGACTCCCTATGGGCTTTGGTGGCTTTTTAACGAAGCTGACTTGAGTGCGATGGCTATGCCGCAAATATGGGGTTCGGTGCTCTATGTGGGTGTTGTTTCAACTACAGCAGGCTTTGTTCTATGGAGTAAAGGCCTGACTTACATGGATGCCTCCATCGGTGGACTGTTCATGTTTTTCCAGCCGGTGGTTGGAACTATCCTTGGGTACTGGTTACTGGATGAAGCTATGACCAGATACTTCCTGCCTGGTTTTGCGCTTATTTCAATCGGTGTAGTGCTGGCCATGAGAGGCGGCAACACAACAGCAGAAGAAAAACTGGCGCGTAGCCGCAAAAAAGCTGGATGAGTTCATAAAACGGCTTGATAAATACAATAAACACATGTACATTCTGAGCCACGGCACAGTAAATGTCCTTATTGATATCGTGCTGCTGGTGATGGCTTACAATATTCAAAAGCTGCATTGCAAAATCTAGGCAGAGCAGGGCAACACTTGTTTCCTAAGGATAAATTTGCTTGAAGACAAATAAAGAGCACAAGGAAAAGGCGATTTTTGTACCGACCGATACCTTGTGCTCAATTTTTTTCAGATTTTAATACCGAAAATGTATTTTGAAGTTCAGTAACGAAAAGCGGGACTGTGCATAAATGATAAAGTACTCATGCAACAGATCCATGGCATTTTATATCAAACGATGCAAGATTACTGCTCTACAATAGCATCATCTGCGGTATATTCTTCCAGGGAATTTTCCCGTACCTGAATGCAGATGAAGCTGATGCCTTCGTCGGCAGCGGCGGAGAACTGGCGTCTGGCCTTGGGTTCCACACGCAGCCAGTCACCGGCAGTCAGCTCTACAGTCTCGCCGTCAATGATGGCCTGTCCCTTGCCCGAGATAACAAAGTAGATTTCCTCATTCTTCTTGTGGTAATGCACAAAGGGGACGCCTGCTCCGGCCGGGAGGTTGTTGACACTGATTTCAGCTCCCGTCAGCCCCAGTTTATCATGCAGCTCCGTTCTTGCATCCTTTTCCACGCTGATCTTTTTGAAGTTTGCCATTTTGTTTCCTCCTAAAAATACGCTAAACACAATGTTGTAATGATATTGATTACAATAAAATAATAACATCGCTTAGATGTAATGTCAATAGTTACAATGATTTTTTCTAAAACTTTAAGAGTTTCCTATAAACCTCCAGGTCCTCATCCTTGAACACGTTGAAGATGACCTTCATCTCACTGCCGGAAGAGGCAAGCCACCTGCTGACCGTATTCAGGGCGATTTGTGCCGCTTCTTTGCGGGGATAGTGGAATTCACCTGTGGAGATGCAGCAGAAGGCAATGCTTTTGAGATGGTGCTGGGCAGCCAGATCCAGGCAGGATTGGTAGCAGGAGGCCAAAAGTTCGGCTTCTGCTTCGTTCGGCTGGCGGTCAGATGGGATGATGGGGCCTACGGTATGAAGGACAAATTTGCTGGGCAGATTATAGGCGGGGGTTATTTTTGCCTGTCCTGTGGGCTCAGGATGTCCCTGTTGCTTCATCAGCTGGGCACAGGCTTCTCGCAGCTGCAAGCCCGCTGCTGAGTGGATGGCATTATCAATGCAGCCATGGCAGGGGGCAAAGCAACCGAGCATGGCACTGTTAGCCGCATTGACGATACCGTCTGCGGCCAGACGGGTAATGTCGCCCTGCCAGAGAACAAGGTTACGTGCTGGTGCATCCTGGGGTGTGATATCTTTGGAGGTTTCATCTGCTATGGTGGGGAGTTCATCAAGCTTAACCACACCTTTGGCGGATGATTCCTCCTGCAGCAAGATGTCCTGCTCCCGCAGGAAGTCAGTGGATATGGATCCGGGGGGCCGCAGGTTCATTAGGGAACGCAGCAGCCGTCTTTGGGCGTGGGTTTCGTCAGGAAAAGTAGCGGCATCTGCCTTATACTGGGGCATTTCCTCCAACAGTATCCTATTTAGGTATTGGATTCTTTCTAAGGTATTCATGGTGTTTCCCTTCTTCAGCGTATGAGTTCATGCAGGACAGAGGCAATATCATCGTCAATGAGAATGCTTTGCCCCTTGATTTCGCTGGGAGAGCAAGCCTCCCCTTTATTGAGGCAGGCATATGTTGCCTGGGGATTGGCCGCAGTCATTTTCCAAAATGGGAATTTGATGATGCCGGGAGTGTTCATGCCCACGCCCAGCTCCAGATAAAGGATGGAGCCTGTCTGATGTTTGCTCAGGAAATCATGGTAACGTGCGGCGGCAGCGTGCCAGCCATCATCTTCCACAAAGGACGCATCAACCCGCAGGTTCATCTCCATTTCCTCACCACAGATGGGGCAATGGGGCACAAGCTCTGTAGGAATTTTCATATCCTGCTGTTCCTTTATCATGCGGCGGACAGCTTCCTCATTGTCATATGTTTGCTGATGGCAGGGAGTCTTGCACTGCCAAAGGCCGTAGTCTCCCTGGGTGTAGGACAGACGCTGCTTGTCAAAGCCGTTGTTTTGGAAAAGGTGGTCTACGTTGGTGGTCAGGACAAAGTAGTCCTTGTCCTGCAACAATTGCAACAGGGTTTTATGCACATGGCTTTCTGGCTGGTCATAGCGGTTGCAGTAGATATGACGGCTCCAGTAGGCCCATTTTTCTTCTGGGGTAGGGAAGGGATAGAACCCCGCCGAGTACATATCCCGCAAATGGTATTTCTCTATGAAGTCGGCAAAATGCCTTTGGAATCGCTCGCCGCTGTAAGTGTAACCGGCAGCAGTGCTGAAGCCGGACCCGGCACCTATGAGAATTGCCTCGGTATTTTCTATGGCTGTTTTCAGTTTTTTGATGGCAGCAGACATACGCTCATCTCCTTGATTTTCGTTGACCTTTTGAAAGTGGTGTAATATAATGTGTTACAACGATTATATATAAAGACTGGTGTAATGTCAATGGATACAACGAATGTTCAGGAGGATTTTTCATGCAGTTTTCTTTTCGTCTGCCGGTAGCAACGCATATCTTGCTTTGTATTGAGCGGTTCAAGGATGAGTACAAGACCACTTCCACTTTTTTGGCCGGCAGTGTCAATGTGAACCCAGTCATTATCCGGAAAACATTGGGCCAGCTCAAAGCCGCCGGTCTGGTGGAAGTGGCAGCAGGTGTCGGCGGGGCCAAACTCACCAAAAGCCCGAAAGACATCACCTTGTGGGATGTTTTCCAGGCTGTGGAAGAGGATGAAGATTTGTTTCATTTTCAGGAGAACCCAAATCCCAAGTGTCCTGTGGGCAGGAATATCCATGGGGTGCTGGGTGACAGGCTCGAAGAAGTCAGGCAACATATGCTGGCTGATTTCAAGAAAGTCACCCTGGCTGATTTACTGGCGTCCATCGTGGCTAAGGAAGCGGCTGAGTGAGAAGAAGCAGGTGAAACAAACTTTTAAGGCAGGCTTGAATTTCAGGGGCAAGCCGATGCATTTTGACTTGCGGTATGCCATTGGGCTGCCTGTAGCACCAGACGAGTGCTATAGGCCAGCCTGTGATGGCCTCATTGCCATGCCTGTGGCAGTCGCTTGATATGCAATGGGTGCAGCCATTGCGGCAAGTGCGGATGAGAGAATTGACATATGTCAAAAATATGGTAAGATATGATTAAGGTATATGTCAGAAATGGAGGTTGATGATGAGCAGGCCAATGAAAAAACGCCGGGTAAGTGCCCTGCCTCCCTGCACGCGTTTTATGCCGCAGGAGGGCGAAGATGCTCCAGAGGTCACTATTTCTTTGGAGGAATATGAGTGCATTCGTCTCTTGGATTACGTAGGCATGACCCAGGAAGAATGTGCCCGGCAGATGGGGGTGGCCCGCACTACGGTGCAGGCTCTGTATCTGGAATGCTCTGGCCCAGGCAGGCATTACTCTGTACGGCGGTGTTCAGGGCAGTGCTGATGAAGCCGTAAATGCTTTCCTGGCAGGCAACCTGGCTTATGACCCCGCTGTTCACTGCGACCATCATGGCCACGGCCACGGCGAAGGCCATAGCTGCGGCGGTCATGGCCATGGTTGTGGCGGTCACGGTCATGGAAATGGCTGCCACTGATTATCAGCAATACAGATTTAAGGTGCTCGGCAAATTGTCGGGCACCTTTTTTGCAAGTACATGTTGGGGAAGTGTGAAATTTAATTGGTGTAGTGCTGGCCATGAGAGGTGGCAACACAACAGCAGAAGAAAAACTGGCGCGCAGCCGCAAAAATGGGGTACTGCATGAGTGAAAACAACTTATGCAGCACCCTGGGGGCAAGTGTAGTGGTGGCCCGGCGTGGTGGTTTGTCGGCAACCTTTGATGAACTCAATAAGTTCTTCACCATCTCGGGTATGCCTGTTGCATCAAGCCAATATTGGAACAGTGTCCACGGGGGGGCGCCGGGTGAGGCTGCGCAGGATGCTGAGGGCCTGCAGACCATGCGGACACTGGCACGCAATATGACCTTCCTGATGAAGAGCATCCAGCTGGGCAAGGAACAGTTTGGCCTGCCGGAAAAAGAGCCGTGGCAAGCCACCAACTTTATCCGCTGACTGGTGGTGAGGCTTCGGCTGCTGGCTTGTGCAATAGGATCGAGAGAAAATGACCGTTATGTTGACGGTCATTTTTTTACGAATAATATTGACGTCGTGTCATTATAAATATATAATAGTTATGTATAAAGATTACATGATGTCATTTATTTACAGGAGTGGTGTGTGTGAATAGACGAGAGTTTTTGAAAGTCACCACTGCGGGCGCTATAACCTTGTTTTTGTCAGGCTGCGGTCTGTCAGCCTTGACTGATGGTGAGGCTAAGAAAAATGTGGTGCCGGAAAAAGGAAGCGTGTCGGGGGGAACAAAAATGAAAATTGTCGTGATTACCAGCAGTCCGCATCCCAAAGAAGAGTCAACCTCAATTTACCTGGCGGACAGGTTTACAGAGGGCGCCAGAAGTGCTGGCCATGAGGTCTTTACCTTTGATGCAGCCCATGAGGAAACGCATCCCTGCCAGGGGTGTGACAAATGCGGCATGGACGGCCCCTGTATCTTTAAGGATGCCATCGAAAATAAGCTGATGCCCAAGATGCTGGAGGCTGACCTTATTGTGCTGACGACACCTCTTTACTATTTCGGCATGTCGGCGCAGCTGAAAGTCATTGTGGACAGATTCTATTCCCGCACGGGAAAATTGCATGGCAAGAAATCTATCATGATGGCTACGGCCTACAACAGCGCTGACTGGACGATGGAGGCGCTGGTCAATCACTATGAAACACTGGTACGCTACATGGAGTGGCAGGATGTGGGCCAGGTGATGGCTACCGGCTGCGGAGCACGTTCCTTGGTGGAGAAATCTTCCTTTGCCGATATGGCGTATAAAATTGGGGCTGCGCTATGAACCCGGGCAGAGACGGGCATATTCTTGCGATAGAAGCGGGCGATCGGCGGGCGGAATAGCTGCGCTCTCGAAAATTTTGCTTGACTTGAAGTGAACTTCAAGTGCTAGAGTGGCAGTCAGAGGGTGAAAGCAGCAGGAAAAGGAGGCCTGGATGAAGAAGAAAATCATTGCGGCAGGACTAGCAGCCGCAACTTTTATGACAGCGAATTTATTTACCGTGGAGGTAGCAGCAATGGGAGATACGAATAAACGTGCAGCAGTGAAGGTAACTCAGACGGCAGGACGGCAGCAGCTCGGTGAGTTTGCCCCGGATTTTGCCCGTTATAATGACGATATCCTCTTTGGCGAGGTCTGGTCGAAAAATGATATTTTGTCCCTGCATGACCGCAGCATTGTGACGGTATCGGCGTTGGTAGCCAGCGGGATGGTGGACAGCTCCCTGAAATATCATTTGCAGTCGGCCAAGAAGAATGGTGTCACCAAAGCAGAAATGGCTGAAGTCATCACTCAGCTGGGCTTCTATGCCGGCTGGCCCAAGGCCTGGGCGGCCTTCAATCTGGCGAAAGAGGTTTATAACGAGCCGGCAGCTGAGAATGCGAAAACGAATGGAAACGCTGGTATGGATCTGGCAGCCATCCAGGCAACCAGCATGTTCCCGGTGGGCGGTGAAAATGTCAATTATGCCCAGTATTTTGATGGCAAGAGCTATCTCAATATGATTTCCACCGAGCAGGTGGTCATCGGCAATGTGACCTTTGAGCCGGGCTGCCGCAACCATTGGCATATCCATCATGCTGACAAGGGTGGCGGGCAGATGCTTCTGGTCACCGCCGGACGTGGCTGGTATCAGGAGTGGGGCAAGCCGGCGCAGGAGCTGAAGGCCGGTGATGTGGTGCATATCCCTGCCAATGTCAAGCACTGGCATGGCGCGGCCAAGGATTCCGCCTTCCAGCATCTGGCCATAGAAGTGCCGGGAGAGAATGCTTCCAGCGAATGGTGTGAACCGGTAGAGGAAAAAGAGTACAATAAGTTGCCGTAAGAGGCAAAAGGGAGAGCTTGCTTGAGGCAGGCTCTTTTTGCTTGCGAAGGGCTATTTTTACTTTGAAGGTTGCTCCAGGTGACAAAAATTGAAGCTGGCTTCATAAATAATGTTGACACAGTGTCATTTTGAATATATAATAGTAAACAAGAAAGGTTACATGGTGTCATTTTTATACAGGGGGAGGAATTATAAGGCCATTGTTCCAGTTTTGCCAAAGGCAAAACTTCCTCTTGGCCTTTCAACGAGGCGGGAGATATTAACTCGCCGCCTGTTAGTAGTTTGCCGCTCCCACTTATAGAAGTGGGGGACATCTTGTACTCGTTATATGCCAGGGATTTCGGCCGAGGGGATGCTGGCATGGCAGACAGAAGGCGTAGCAGCCTGTGCAGGCTGTTGGCAGTCAGGAAAGGAGCAGATGAAGCTTGAAACGGCGTGATTTTTTGAAAGTCGGTGCTTTGAGCGCTTTGGCCCTGCTGGGCATGGGCGAGGTTTGGCGGAGCGATGCCCAGGCGGCTTCGGCGGGGGCAGTGAAACTGCCGTCAGGCCGCAAAATAGATATCCATGCTCACGCCATGCTGCCTGCTTATACTGAAGGGCTGAAAAAGCTGGGCATAGATCCTCTGGCGGAGGAGGGCTTTCCCTTGCCCCAGTGGTCGGCGGAAGCTCACCTGGCTTTCATGGCTGAGGCGGGGATTGACTACACCGTCTTATCCTTGGCGACGCCGCATATCTATAATGGAGATGAAGCGCTAACCTGTGAGGTGGCCAGGCAGATCAACGAGGAGATGGCAACCTTATGCCGTCAGTATCCGGACAAATTCGGCTTTGTGGCCACGGTGCCCTTCCCAAGCATAGATGGTTCCCTGCAGGAAATTGCTTATGCCATGGACAAGCTGGGGGCCTTGGGGGTAAAAGTTCCCAGCAATGCCCGTGGCATTTATCTGGGGGATGAGCGTTGGGAAGAGATCTATGCTGAGCTCAATCGGCGCAGGGCGCTCACCATCATCCATCCCAGCCCTGCACCGCAGTTGCCGAGGCAGGGAACGGTGACAGGCAAGGTCATGGCCTTGTACGAATATCCTGCCGATACCACCCGGGCCATGGTGAATCTCCTGGCCAGCGGCATGCTGGCACGCTATCCCCAGGTGCGGGTGGTGGTGCCGCACTGCGGTTCCTTCCTGCCCTATATGAAGCAAAGAGCCAAAGCGATGTTCCAGATGCTGGCGGGTATGAAGATGATGGAGCCGGTGGATATGGAACAAAGCATTGGCAGCCTGTACTTTGACCTGGCCGGCGATCCTACGCCGGATGCTCTGCCCATGCTGCTGCAGATAACCGATCAGGCGCACATTCTCTACGGCAGTGACTATCCCTATGTGCCCGCCAGGGCCTTGCTGGGCAAAAAGACCGCCCTGGATCAGGAACTGGCAAGGCGGGGGTGGTTGGAACAGGTATATTGCCAAAATTCACAAAGGTTAATTCACTAAAATAAAGAAGTTTGCCAAAAGGAGTGTATCAAAATGCCATTTATTGCTGTAAAGACCGCCAAAGCAACGACGGAACAGAAAGCCAAATTGATTGCCGATATTACGAGGGTGGCCAGTGAGGATTTGGGCATGCCGCCTCAGGCGTTTTTCGTGCTGGTGGAAGAAAACGAGCCGGAAAACTGGGGCGTGGGGGGCAAGACGCTGCCCCAGATAGCCGCCGAGAAGAACAAGTGAGAGGAGCTTCAGCCATGAAGAAAGACATCGGTTCAGTACTTGGTTTATATCCTACGCCGCTGGTGGTTGTAGGGGCTATGGTGGACGGCAAGGCCAACTGGTTGCTGGCCGGACATGTGGGCATCATCGGTCATGACCGGGTGATGGTGAGCATGGCCAAGCCTCATTACACCAATAAGGGCGTGAAGGAAAACAGGGCTTTGTCCTTGAATATTGTCAGCGAAGCCATGCTGCCGGCGGCTTCCTATGTGGGCAAGGTCAGCGGTGCCAAGGTGGACAAGTCGGAAGTGTTCGCCTATACCACAGGGGAATCCGGCGCCCCTTTGCTGACCGAATCTCCCCTGACCATGGAATGCAGCGTGGAAGATATTTACGAGACGGAAACCTTTGAAAGCTTCATCCTGAAAATCGACCACACCTTTGTGGAAGAAGATAAGCTCACGGAAAAGGGCAAGATTGATTACCGTAAGCTGCAGCCCATTCTCTTTGAAATGCCCACTTATGAGTATGTGAAAACGGGAGAGGTGCTGGGCAAGTGCCTTGGTTTTGCGGAACAGTATCAGAAATAAATGCAGAGAAGGGAGCGTGTTTCATCAGGTCATGAAAGGCGAGAAGAAAATGATGGATTTCAAATTGAATCTGAAAAAGACGATGTTGTTGGCCTTGGGAGGAATTTTTATGGCAAGTTCCCTGTCATTTGCTCAGCCTATCCGCACGCCGGAAGGGAATATGCCCATGGTTCACTGGGCGGTGCTGGAAAGCACTCCCGGCAATATGCAGGCCATGGGGGAAATCGGCGCTCGTATCGTGGCGCCGCAAACTGCCAAGGAAGCCGGTACTTATGCGCTCTATGGTGCTATTGATGCAAAGAATCACGACCTGATGCGCTTGCTGGAAATCTATGAAAGCTACGAGGCTTACCGCATCCATAGCACCAGCGAGACTTTTCAGGATTATCGTGCGGCACGGCTGCCGATGCTGAAGAGCCTCAAGATATTGGAGGCTAATGGCATCGCTCTGGAACAAAAAACCAGTGGTGTAGCAACGATGGTCTTTATGCATCGCTATGAGGTCAAGCCGGAAAACCTGGCTCAGTACCAGGCACTGGCAAAGCAGGAGGCAGTCCGTGCCGTCAGAGATGAGGCAGGCGTGCTGGGCATGTTTGTAACGTCGGAGCACGATAATCCCAATGTGATCCATACCATGGAAATGTACGAGGATCAGGCAGCATATGAAAAATATGCGGGCTCTGCTGCCTACAAGGACTTCCAAAAGCAGACCCAGGGATTTTTCGTGAATGTTCATGAGGTGGTCAATCTTCCTGCCAAGATTACGCTGAGCCAGAAGGGGTTCCGCCATTTCTGAAACTTGGCATGGCAGGCAATCTGACTGATTCAAAAGATAGATGGAGTGAAGGTTGGAGGCGCGCAGCAATGAAATATACAAAACTTGGCAAGAGTGATTTGAAAGTATCCCGCATCTGCCTGGGCTGCATGGGGTTTGGCAATGCGGCTACGGGACAGCATAGCTGGACGGTTGATGAAGATGCCACCAGGGAGATTGTCAGGCATGCTTTGGCGCAGGGCATAAATTTCTTTGATACCGCCATTGCCTACCAGAACGGCACCAGCGAGTAGTATCTGGGCAGGGCCTTGAAAGATTTTGCCGCCAGAGACAAGGTGTATGTGGCGACCAAATTCCTGCCCCGCAGCCAGCAGGAAATCGAGGCGGGGGTCAGCGGTCAGGAGCATATCGCCAAACAGCTGGATCTGAGCTTGCAGCATCTGGGCATGGACTATGTGGATCTGTATATCTACCATATGTGGGACTACCAGACCCCTCTCTACGATATTCTTGAGGGTCTGAACCAGCAGGTGAAGGCCGGCAAAGTCCGCTATATAGGCATTGCCAACTGCTATGCCTATCAGCTGGCCAAGGCCAATGCCCTGGCGGAAAAGGAAGGCTTTGCTCCTTTCGTGTCAGTGCAGAACCATTACAACCTGCTGTTCCGCGAGGAGGAGCGGGAAATGGCCAAACTCTGCCAGGAGGACGGAATTGCCATGACCCCCTACAGCGCCCTGGCCAGCGGGCGGCTTTCCAGAAGGCCCGGGGAAACTTCCAAGCGTCTGGCGGAGGACAGCTATGCCAAGCTGAAATACGATGGCATGGCTGAGGCCGATGAAAAGATCATCCTGCGGGTGGCAGAACTTGCTGACAAATACGGAGTCTCCATGACGGAAATCTCCCTGGCCTGGCTGCTGACCAAGGTGACGGCGCCGGTGGCAGGAGCTACCAAGCTGCACCACATCGATGGCGCGGTCAAGGCGGCAGACCTTGAACTGACGGACGCAGATCTTGCTTATCTGGAAGAACTCTATATCCCGCACAAGCTGGTGGGGGTAATGGCACAGAATACCAGCAGCAGCAATAAGAAGGAGCAGGTCTGGATGAAAAATGCGCCCAAGGGGATGCAGTAAATGAAGCGCTTAGGGGTGACGACCTGCTTGCCGCTGGTGTTTGTGGCGGTTATGTGCTTCCAGTATCTTCCCAAGCTGCTGCATGAAATCCTGGGCGTGGCCTGGCTGCTGCTCATCCTGCTGCATTTGTATCAGAACCGCAGCTGGCTGAGAAATCTGCGGCATGGCAGCTGGGGCTGGGGGCGGCTTTTGGGCACAGTCATCAATGCCTTGCTTATGGCAGGTGTGCTGGCGGTGGTTATGTCCGGCCTGGGCATTTCCAACTACCTGCTCAAAGAGGTGATGCCACTGGCTATCCAGCGCAGCATTGCCCTGCATCAATACCATGTCTCTCTGCCCTACGTCCTGCTGATTTTGTGCGGCCTGCACTGGGGCCTGCACTGGCAGGGCTGGCAAAAGCAGTGGCAGAAGATGCTGAACCTGTCACTGCCGCCTCTAGTTGGGCGGCTGCTGGCTGGCGGGATGGCAGTTTTGGTGCTGGTCATGGGCGTATGGGGCTCCTTTTTGAACCGGGTCGGGGATCGGCTGCTGATGAAGCATATCTTTGCGACAGAGGCGACGAACCAGCCGGGGGAAATCTATGCGCTCTTATTGGCTGGCATGCTTGGGCTTTACGTACTGGCAGGCATCGCCATAGGCAAGGCAACAAAATACAGACGGCCTTAAAGTTTTTGCTTGACTTGAAGTGAACTTCAAGTGCTAGAGTGAGAGCCAGAGAATGAAAGGAGCAGGAATATGAAAAAAATATGGCTGATTGGTTTGAGTATGCTGATGATGTTTGGTCTTTTGGGATGCGGTTCCGATACGGGCAAGGCAGAGCAGAAGGCAGCTGCCCCTGCACAGCAGAAAGCGGCAGAGACGGCGGCCCCTGCCCCCAAGGGCAAAATCCTGGTGGCTTATTTTTCGGCCACTGGCAATACGAAGCAGCTGGCAGAAGGTACCGCCAAGGCTTTGGGAGCGGATCTCTATGAAGTCCGTCCTGCCAACCCCTACACCAGTGAGGATTTGAACTACAATGACGAAAGCACCAGGGCAACCGTAGAGCAGAAGAACGATCAGGCCCGCCCGGAGCTGGCTGACAAGAATGCGCCGGTGGCCAATTATGACACCATCGTGCTGGCCTATCCCATCTGGTGGGGCCAGGCACCGCGCCTCATGGACACCTTTGTGGAAAGCTATGATTTCACCGGCAAGAATATGACGGCCATCTGCACCTCTGGCGGCAGTGACATAGGCTCCAGTGCAGACTATCTGCAGAAGCTCACCAAGGGCCAGGCCAACTGGAAGCCGGGCAAGCTGCTTAGTCCGCGTGCCGATGAGCAGGAAATCAAGAGCTGGTTTGCCGGCTTGGGTTTCTGAGCAAGCTACAGGCTGGGAAGTCTGGGATGAAGAAGATTTTTGCGGCAGGATGAGTCTTATTGGCAGGGGGAACTTATGAAGCAGAATATGAACAGGCGAACTTTTATCATGGGCGGCCTGGGGGCTTTGACCATGCTGGCAGGTGGCATGTATTTCGCCAAGGGTTCCCTGTACCGCAAGGCGACCAACAGTGTGCGCCGCCTTACCGGGGAGGTGGATGAGCAGTTTTTGCGGCAGCTGATCACGGCAGATCCTGCCCATAGCCGGACCATCATGTGGCAGGCCGAGAATGTCCTGGAAAATCCCGTCATCGAATATCGCCGCAAGGGGCAGGAGGATCTCAAAGGAACTTCTGCCCAGGAGGATTTTTTCACCGATGACGGGGTAAAGAATAACCAGTACAGGGCAGAACTAAAGGACCTTGAAGCAGATACGGATTACGAATACCGCGTGGCAGGGAGTGGAGCGGCAGGTGAGTGGCACTCCCTGCGTACAGCGGGAAAAGGTGCTTTCGAGTGCCTGATTTTCCCCGACTCACAGTCCAGTGATTACAGCGATTGGGAACAGCTGGCGCAAAGCGCCGCCCAGCGCCATCCAGAAGCCGCCTTCTTCATCAACATGGGAGATATCGTGGACAATGGCGAAGACCATACCCAGTGGCAGGCCTGGTTCCACGGGGTGAATGGTCTCATTGACTGCAGACCCTTTGTCCCCTTGATGGGCAATCACGAAACCTACGACCAGAATTGGCAGGTGCGCCTGCCTGAGGCTTATCTGAAATATTTTGCGGTGCCTGAGAATGGCAGCCGGGATTTTTCCCGCTACTACTATTCCTTTGACTACGGCGAGGTGCATTTCATAGTGCTCAACAGCCAGTGGGATGAGACGGAGGCCTTCAAGCCGGGGCTTATGGCAGAGCAGCTGGAGTGGTTGCGGAAAGATGCCGAGGGAAGCAGCAAGAAGTGGAAGATTGCGCTGATCCATAAGGATGTGCTGCAATACCGCATCCACAACCGCCCCGAGCGGCAGGAGGGTATCTCCGAGGTGGGTGAGGCCTTCATGCCCCTCTTTGAGGAACTGGGCATAGACCTTGTCTTTACCGCCCATTTGCACACCTACCGCAACCGGGGGCATATCAAGAATTTCCGGCGGGACAGCCAGGGCCCTCTCTACATCCTTACGGGGGTGGCAGGCAATGTCCGCTATCCCGGCCTCTGGATTGACCATGAGCTGGATGAGGTGGTGGCCCCCCAGCCGGAAACGGACAACTATCTCACCATGCAGGTGACAAATAAGGAAATAACCGTCAGATGCTTCCTGCCGGATGGGCAGGAAATTGATAAGGTGACGCTGACAAAATAGAAGCCCCGAGGAATCAGCCCCAGGCTACCTGCTGTCTTTTTCTGCCTGAAGGTGGTCGCTGTCAGGGAGGAGACCAATGGGGCAGGGGTATTCCAGGAAACGGCTCCGCTGATGGTCACTTGCTTGTAGGGGCTGTTGGCAATAGCGTAGTCGATGGTCTGCCCCGTGTGGGAGACGGTATACCATAAAGAAAAGCATCGCAGGAGAAATTTTTCTTCTGCGATGCCTTTTTTGTATGCAAGTCAAGCGTTTCAAGACAGCCTGGAGACAGTCTTTCGCTTGTCTTGTACTTGAGTTGGAAGTTTTCCGGCTTGCAGGGAACAGACCGATAGATGGCGAAAATATCTGGATATATATCTTTTGACCTATCTTGTAATAGCTGGCTGCTTCAATCGTATGTACAGGTGAAAGACAAGGATAGACCTGAAATACATGGAAGAATTGAGAGGAGCGGCTACTATGACTGATGCAAAGAAAATTGAACTTACAGAAGCAGTACTGAAGAAAAACGCCAGTAAAGGATATGTATTTCCGATTCCGGTCATGCCTCTGCCCTCATTCCCGTGTCCCAAGCCCATTGCGCCCTTCAAGTCGAAGATAGGCTGGTAAGGTAAGTCCTCCACATAAAACATCTGGATCCAGACAGCAAAGCCCCCCAAAAGTCAGCAGAAGGTCTGACTTGGGGGGCTTTTGCGACCCTGCAGGGGAGGAAAAAGCAGTCTGTTGGAGAATAATATTTAGTGTGCCGTCTGACTGATAATCACCGGTCCACACTGTCTATGCCATCATCTGCTGCGTTATCGTCAGTCAGCGTAGCACCGCTACGCTTCCATCCTCTGCCTTGCATCTGATGACATATACAGCGTGAACCTAATGGTAAATATCAATCGGATGGCACACTAGAGGAATACTTGCTTTTCAGAGGAAGGAGCATGGTCATGAAGTTGCACAGCATTCTGGAACGTGGAGATATGCTCAAATGCGCCTTGTGCAAGGATGCCCCCTGTGACAGGGCCTGCCCCAAAGGCCTGGAACCTGCTCGCAGGCTGCGCTCGGTTTGGTTTGCCAATGAGGAAACGGCAGCCCTGAGCCTCGCCGGGCAGGATAGCTGCCGTGACTGTCCGGCTCCCTGTGAGGCAGCCTGCCTGCGGTCGGGGCAGGTGCCTATCAGGAGCCTCCTGTCCCGCTTGTCAGCGGAGGTCTTGCCCCTGCTGGATACGGGCCTGCCCGTCGATGAAGCCGCCCTGCGGACGGATCTTTGCGGCGTGCCCTTGGAGAATCCCTTCCTGCTCTCCTCCTCGGTGGTGGCCAGCAACTTCGAGATGTGCGCCCGTGCCTTTGAGGCTGGCTGGGCAGGGGCTGCCTTCAAGACCATCTGCACCCTGGACATCCACGAGGCTTCCCCGCGCTTTTCTTCCATCAAGGGTGATAATGGCAGCATCATAGGCTTCAAGAACATCGAGCAGCTTTCGGACCACAGCGTGCCGGAGAATATGGAGACTTTCCGCCGCCTGAAGAAGGATTATCCCACGAAATTCATTCTGGCCTCTATCATGGGGCAGAACGAAAAGGAATGGGAGGAACTGGCCCGCACCTGCGAGGAAAACGGTGCCAACGGCATCGAGCTGAATTTTTCCTGCCCCAATATGATGGAAGGTGGCCTGGGGTCGGATATCGGCCAGGTGCCGGAGCTGGTGGAGCGGTTCACTGCGGCTGCCCGCCGCGGCACCACCCTGCCCCTGCTGGCCAAGCTGACTCCCAATGTGGCCGCCATGAGCCCTGCCGCCGAGGCAGCCCAAAGGGCAGGGGCAGACGGCATTGCTACCATCAATACCATCAAGAGTATCATGCAGCTGAATCCCCATACCTATGTTTCCAGCCCTGCCGTGCGGGGGCAGTCTGCCGTGGGCGGCTACAGCGGCAATGCGGTGAAGCCCATCGCCCTGCGCTTCCTGGCGGAGCTGGGGCAGAATCCGAAGCTCGCTGGCATGCACCTCAGCGGCATGGGCGGCGTGGAGACCTGGCGTGATGCCCTGGAATTCCTGCTGCTGGGGGCAGGCTCCATTCAGGTGACCACCGCTGTCATGCAGTACGGCTACCGCATCATTGATGACCTGAAAGCGGGGCTGAACTACTACCTCTGTGACAAGGGTATTCGGCAGGTGAAGGAAATAGTGGGGCAGGCCCTTGACAGCGTCAGCCCGACCACCGACAAGCTGGAACGGGACACCGTTATTTTCCCGAAATTTGACCGGCAGAAGTGCATGGGCTGCGGACGCTGCGCGATTTCCTGTTCAGATGGGGGGCATCAGGCCATCAGTCTGAACGAAAAGCGCCAGCCTGTCCTGAATGGCAGGAATTGCGTGGGCTGCCACCTCTGCGTGCTGGTCTGTCCCAACGGTGCCATCAAGGGTACGGGCAAGAGAGTCAGGAAGCCGTAGTCTGAAGTCCTTTCTCTTAAAGGCGGCTAGGGCGTGTTGATTAAATGAACTTGGCCCAGATTTGCGTAGATTGGCTGTCCATTGCAAGGCGACAAACCGGAGGCATAGCGGCGCTATGTCGAGGATTTGTCAACGCAGCAGGGACAGTCAAGATACGTGAAGATGGGCTTAGTGAATTAATCAACACGCCCTAAAGTCAATTTGAGGTCATAAGCAAGGCCCCCGGTGTTATGTGACCGGGGGCCGTTTTGCTGGCTGTTATTTCATTCAGTTCATTTCGTCCCAGACTGGCAGAGGATCGCCAATGGTTTCCGAGTCGAATTTTTCCTCTTGGCTTTCAAAGTTCTCGAAGGCTTTTTGCACCTTGTTGAAGCCCAGATACAGGAGAGGCAGGTTGCAGCAGACCATCACGATGTTGGCAAAGTCGCTGAGGTTCCAGAGGGCGCTGAGGTCGAACCCTGCAATGTTGGTAACCATGCCAAAGGCCAGCACAGTGAGATTTACAAGCCTGACCGCTGAGATGAAGGTTTTGTTGCCGGAAATCTGTCTGGCGCATATCTCCGAGAAGGAAAGAAAACCCAGCAGGCAGGTAAAGGCAAAGATGCCGAAGCAGATGCTTATGACCAGAGTAGCCAGACCATAGCCTGCTCCATCGCCCAGCATCTGCGCGCAGGAGGCCAGGAATTTTTCCAGGCGCCCCAGTTCGAACCAGGCGGCGGAGCCGTCTTTCAGCCAGGCCTGCCCCATGATGAGGACAAAACCTGTCAGGGTGCAGATGACCATGGTGTCGAGGAAGACGCCGATGGCCTGAATGATGCCCTGCTCGCAGGGATGCTTGGCATGGGAGACGGCGGCGGGCATGGAGAGGGTGCCCTGTCCGGCTTCGTTGCTCATGAGGCCCCGCTTGATGCCTTGAGAAAGGGCAATGCCCAGGGCGCCGCCGAAGATGGGCTCGGGGCGGAAAGCTTCTGTCACCACCACATAGAAGAACCAGGGCAGGAGCTTAAGGTTCATGGCAACCATGACCAGCACTGCCGAGACATAAATCACAGCCATGATGGGTACCAGTATATCGGTGATGCGGGTAATGCGCCTGAGACCGCCGAAGATGGAAAAAGTGGTCAGTCCCATCAGCAGCAGGAAGAAGCCCCACACCAGGGCACCATCGGCTGCCGGTTCTGTCCCGGTCACATCCCGGGTGATGGCCACCATGGCGGAGATGGTATTGAACCCCTGGGCCGGAATGCAGAGCAGGGCATAGATGATGTAGAGCAGGCTCAGGCTGCCGCCCACGATGGCAGCGCCTCCCAGCAGTTTCCTGCCATAGCAGGGCAGGCCGCCTACATACTCATCGCCCTGCTTTTCTTTGTAAATCTGGGAGAGGGTAGACTCCACAAAAGCTGTGGCCATGCCAAAGAAGGCGGACAGCCACATCCAGAACAAGGCACCTGGCCCGCCGGTGGAAACAGCGCCTGTCACCCCCAGGATGTTGCCGGGGCCGACCCGCATGGCCGTGGACAGCAGGAAAGAAGCCAGAGGGCTGATGCCCTGCTCTTCCCTGCGGTGGCTATTTATCAGGACCTTCAGCCCATACTTGAAATACTTGACCTGCACAAAGCGCAGGTTCAAAGTGAAATAAATGCCTGTGCCTACCAGCAAAATGATCACCAGGGGCAGCTCCCCGATAATCGGAAGGCTGGCATACCACTCCATATTGGTGGGAAAACCCCACACCAGGTCAGCCAGCTCCTGGAACACAGCACAGATACTGCCTATAAGTTCATACATTGCAAATCCCCTTCCAATTCTATGAATAACTATGCAGTTTCCCAAGCCTTTGGAAAAAGCTCTATTTATTCTAGCATAACAAGAGTGGCGTGCATATGTGAAAAAATTGCCTCTATATGTTAAATTGTGCCTAAAAATAGACTATGTAAAGTCTACGGATGTTCTTTTAAGGGACATAACGGGGCAATTGTAGATTATATGCGAAAGAGGGATTTCCGACTTTTGCAAAAGAACAAAGAAGCCTGAAATTTGACAAAAATTATAAATTACACTAATATTCACCAGTTTACAACTTTAAGCCGCATTATTCCAATGCTTGACCATATCACGCAATACGCTAAGAATATCGGCTGAATTTATGGTATTTGATGCCTCATCAGCTAACCTGCTCAAAAATAGCTCATCCTGAATTTGTTTGCT
>JAGBLH010000077.1 GCA_017635515.1 Selenomonas sp. | reverse complement strand
CTATGAGCTTGACCAGTGGCGGCTGATGCACATCGGCGCCCAGCCGGTGCCCCCCAGCCTCATCCGCCATTGGAAGGACTACTTCCCTCATCACGATTACGATACCAATTACGGCCTGTCCGAGTCCACGGGGCCGGGCTGCGTCCATCTGGGGCTGGAGAACATCCGCAAGGTGGGGGCCATCGGCGTGCCCGGCTATCGCTGGCAGTGCCGTATCCTGGACGAGCAGGGCCGCGAGGTGCCTCAGGGAGAGGTGGGCGAGCTTTGCGTGAAAGGCCCCGGGGTCATGACCTGCTATTACAATGATGAAAAGGCCACCGCCCAGGTGCTGAAGGAGGGCTGGCTCCTGACGGGAGATATGGCCCGGCAGGATGAAGAGGGGTTCTACTACCTGGTGGACCGCAAGAAAGATGTCATCGTCAGCGGCGGGGAGAATATTTACCCGGTGCAGATAGAGGACTTCCTGCACAAGTGCGAAAAGGTGAAAGATGTGGCGGTCATCGGCCTGCCGGACAGGCGGCTGGGAGAGATTTCTGCCGCCATCATCGAGGTGAAGGAAGGGGCCTCCTGCAGCCAGGAAGATATAGAGAACTTCTGCCTGGAGCTGCCCCGCTACAAGCGTCCCAGGAAAATCATCTTCGATACGGTGCCAAGGAATGCCACCGGCAAGATAGAGAAACCGGCCCTCAGGAAACGCTACGGCACAGAGTATCTGGTGGCGAAAGAAACCCAGAGATAAAAACGCAATGTCATTTAGTTAGGCATCATTGTCCCAAATGCCTTCCCCTTGAGGGGAAGGTGGCAGCCGAAGGCTGACGGATGAGGTGGCCTCCTATGCTAACTTTTCCGTGACAAGACACCTCATCCACCACCTTCGGTGGTCCCCCTTCCCCTCAAGGGGAAGGCTTAAAATAATGACATTGGGTAAGAAACAAGGAGAGAGCTATATGAAAGAATTGATGCTGGGCAACAAGGCCATTGCCCGTGGCCTTTATGAGGCAGGTGTCTGCTTTGTCTCAAGCTATCCCGGTACCCCCAGTACCGAGATCACGGAGGAAGCGGTGAAATATGAGGAGATTTACTGCGAGTGGGCGCCCAATGAGAAGGTGGCCATGGAGTCGGCCTTCGGGGCCTCTCTGGCCGGGCGGCGCTCCTTCTGCGCCCAGAAGCATGTGGGACTGAATGTGGCAGCAGACCCTCTCTTTACCATGTCCTACACCGGCGTGAATGCAGGGATGGTCATCGTGGTGGCAGATGATGCAGGCATGCATTCTTCCCAGAACGAGCAGGACAGCCGCCACTACGCCATCGCCGCCAAGGTACCCATGCTGGAGCCTTCCGACTCAGCCGAGGCCCTGGCCTTTACCAAGCTGGCCTATGAAATTTCGGAGCAGTTCGACACCCCGGTGCTGCTGAAGATGTGTACCAGAGTGGCCCACTCCCAGTCCGTGGTGGAGACAGGGGAGCGGACTGAGCATGAGAAGCCCTATGAAAAGAACATTCCCAAGTATGTGATGATGCCGGGCAATGCCAAGAAGCGCCACCCCATTGTGGAGGAACGCACGAAAAAACTGCAGGAGTACGCGGAAACCTCCCCCTTGAACAGGGTGGAAATGGGAGGCAGGGCCCTGGGCATCATCACCGCCTCCACCTCCTACCAGTATGTGCGGGAGGTCTTTGGGCAGGAGGCCAGCGTCCTGAAGCTGGGCATGACCAATCCCCTGCCGGAAAAGCTCATCCGTGACTTTGCCGCCCAGGTGGAGCGCCTGGTGGTGGTAGAGGAGCTTGACCCTGTGATTGAGCAGCAGGTCAGGGCTATGGGCCTTGAGGTGTCCGGCAGGGATATGCTGCCGGGGATTGACGAGTTCTCCCAGAACCTCATTGCCAAAGCCTTTGGAAAAGAGGTGCCTGCAGGGGCAGTTTTGGAAGACAATATTCCTCCCCGTCCTCCCGTCATGTGCGCCGGCTGTCCCCACCGTGGCCTGTTTTATTCCTTGAAAAAGCGTGGTTGCACGGTGCTGGGGGATATCGGCTGCTATACCCTGGGGGCGGTGCAGCCCCTGGGGGCCATGGAAATGACCCTCTGCATGGGGGCTTCCATCAGCGCTTCCCACGGCTTCAACAAGGTGCTGGGGAAGGAGAAGGCAGGGAAGGTAGTGGCTGTCATCGGTGACTCCACTTTCATGCACTCCGGCATGACAGGCCTGGCCAATGTGGCTTACAATCAGTCCCCCTCCACCGTCATCATCCTGGACAACAGCATCACCGGCATGACGGGGCATCAGCAGAACCCCACCACGGGGCTGAATATCAAGGGAGAGCCTGCAGGCAGGATAGATCTGGAAGCCCTCTGCCGGGCCATGGGCTTTGCCAGGGTGCGGGTGGTGGACCCCTATGACCTGGCGGCCTGCGACAAGGCCATTGCTGAGGAACTGGCGGCAGAGGAGGCCTCGGTCATCATCTCCCGCCGTCCCTGCGCCCTGCTGAAAAAGGTGAAGCACCGCCCGCCTCTCACCGTGGACAAGGACAAGTGCATCGGCTGCAAGTCCTGCATGCGGGTGGGCTGCCCTGCCCTTTCCATGAAGGAAGGGAAGGCTGCCGTGGATGCTACCCTGTGCGTGGGCTGTGAGGTCTGCAGCCAGCTGTGCCCGAAAAAGGCATTCGTCAGCACCGGGGAGAAAGGCTAAGGAGGGCGGAACATGGAGACAAAGAATATCATCATCGTGGGCGTGGGCGGCCAGGGATCCCTCCTGGCCAGCAAGATTTTAGGAGACCTCCTCTTGCGGGAAGGCTATGATGTGAAGGTGTCCGAGGTACACGGCATGTCCCAGCGCGGGGGCAGCGTCATCACCTATGTGCGCTTCGGGGACAGGGTTTATTCCCCTGTGGTGGACAAGGGGCAGGCTGATTTCATCGTTTCCTTTGAGCTCTTGGAAACTGCCCGCCACCTGCCCTGCCTGAAGGAGGGAGGGCAGATTGTCACCAATACCCAGCAGATAGACCCCATGCCCGTCATCACCGGGGCGGCTGAGTATCCGGAGCAGCTGGTGGAAAAAATCAGGGCGAAAGGCGTGAAGCTGGATGCCATGGACTGCCTGAGCCTGGCCAGGGAAGCAGGTTCGGTGAAGGCAGTGAATATCGTGCTCCTGGGCAGGCTGTCCCATTACTTCGATATTCCCGAGGAAAAATGGCAGGCCGTGCTGACGGATAATGTGCCGCCGAAGTTTTTGGAGATAAATCGGAAGGCCTTTGAGTTGGGGAAGAATTATCAGGGGTAAAGAAATAAAAGACCCCCCTTGCGGCAATGTCATTAAGTTAAGCGGCATTGATTCAAAAGCCTTCCCCTTGAGGGGAAGGGGGACCGCGAAGCGGTGGATGAGGTGGAAGATTCTCTCGTTTATCTGCCTATACTTTTAGGTCGCACCTCATCCGTCAGTCCTTCGGACTGCCACCTTCCCCTCAAGGGGAAGGCATAGGTTGTCATTTCTAACAAAACAGAGAATGGAGGAACTACATGGAACACTACTTTCAGCAAGAAATCGAATGTGCTCCCCGGGAGCAGATCCTGGCCATGCAGAATGAGAAGCTGGTGAAGCAGGTGCAGCATGTCTGGGAGCATGTGCCTTACTATCGCAAGAAGATGGAGGAAAAGGGCGTGCGCCCGGAGGATATCAAGTCCGTGGCGGATTTGCACAAGCTGCCCTTCCTCTCCAAGAAAGACCTGCGGAATGCCTATCCCTACGGCATGCTGGCTGTGCCACTTAAGGACTGTGTGCGCATCCACTCTACCTCCGGCACCACGGGCAAGCGGGTGATTGCCTACTACACCCAGCATGATATCGACCTGTGGGAGGACTGCTGCGCCCGGGCCATCATGGCGGCAGGGGGCACCGCTGAGGATGTGTGCCAGATTTCCTACGGCTACGGCCTTTTCACCGGGGGCGCCGGGGTGGACGGCGGCTCCCATAAGGTAGGCTGCCTGACGGTGCCCGCCAGCTCCGGCAATACGGAGCGGCAGGTCATGTTCATCATGGACCTGAAGGCCTCCATTCTCTGCTGCACGCCCAGCTACGCGGCTTACTTAGGGGAGAGTATGAAGGAAATGGGCTACAAGCCCGAGGACATTCCCCTCAGGATTGGCATCTTTGGAGCCGAGGCCTGGTCAGAGGAAATGCGCCGTGACATCGAGGCCACTTTGGGCATCAAGGCTTACGACATCTACGGCCTCACGGAGATTTCCGGCCCCGGCGTGGCCTTTGAGTGCTCTGCCCAGCATGGCATGCACATCAATGAAGACCATTTCCTGGTGGAGACTATCGACCCGGACACCGGGGAGGTGCTGCCGGAGGGCAGCCAGGGCGAGCTGGTGTTCACTGCTTTGGACAAGCAGGCCTTCCCCATGCTCCGCTACCGCACCCGTGACATCTGCACCCTCACCCGTGAGCCGTGCTCCTGCGGCCGCACCCATGTGCGGATGCTGAAGCTGAAGGGCCGCTCCGACGATATGCTCATCATCCGCGGGGTGAATGTCTTCCCCAGCCAGATTGAGACGGTGCTCTTGAACAACGGCTATGCAGCCAACTATCAGATCATCGTGGACAGGGTGAACAACACGGACACCCTGGATGTGAAGGTGGAAATGACCCCCCAGATGTTCACGGACAACGTAGGGGAAATCGACGAGCGTCGCAAGGCCCTGGCCGACGGCATCAAGGACATCTTGGGCATCCGGGCCAAGGTGTCGCTGGTGGCGCCCAAGAGCATCGAG
Source organism: Selenomonas sp. (assembly GCA_017635515.1). Classification (GTDB taxonomy): domain Bacteria; phylum Bacillota; class Negativicutes; order Selenomonadales; family Selenomonadaceae; genus Selenomonas_B. Next base: position 11,370 of record JAGBLH010000077.1, on the reverse strand, counting down.
CGCAGCGAGGGCAAGGCCGTCCGGGTCATTGACCGCAGAAAGCTTTGAGGGGAGGAAAAGAAATGAGTGTAAAGCAGATTTCCGTCTTTCTGGAAAACAAGCCCGGCACTTTGAAGAGGATGACCTCCGTCCTGACGGAGCATCACATCAACATGCGGGCCCTGTCCGTGGTGGACACCAAGGACTTCGGCATCGTGCGGATGCTGGTGGACGATGTGTATGAGACCACCAATGTGCTCAGCGAGGCCAACTTCATCGCCTCCCTGAATGCAGTGCTGGTCTTTGCCATTCCTGACGAGGTGGGGGGCCTGGACAAGCTCCTGCAGGCCTTTGATGAGGCGAAAATCAACATTGAGTACATGTACGCCTTTGCCGGGAAAAACGGGGCCTACATGATTTTCCGGGTCAGTGATACCAAATCTGCCGAGGCCCAGCTTTCTGCCAGGGGCTTCAACTGCCTGTCGGCGGAAGAAGTGGCAGAGGTGTAACCCTAAGCAGGATTTTGCCCTGCTGGTGTCGAATATACAGTGGAAGGGTATGAGACGCTAGAGGAAAGGGAGTGGCGGCCATGGCAGCGGGCAAACTGAGGAACTGTCCTTATTGCAAGAAGCTCTATGTGGAATATGGGGACGGGTGCTGTCCCCGTTGCAAGGAGAAGCAGGAGCTTGAGCGGCAGGCCGTGAGGGATTATCTGGATGCCAATCCCGGGGCAGATATGATGACTATTTCCAAGGCTACGGGCCTTTCTGCCAAAGTCCTCACCCGCATGGGTAAGGAGGGCTTCCTGGGCGCTCGCAAGTCGGCCTTTCCCCATTCCTGCAGAGGTTGCGGAAAGCCTATCTACGAGGGCCTCTACTGCAAGGCCTGCGTTGCTTCCTTTGCCAAGAAGCGGGCAGACCTGGCCTCAAGGCGTCTCACGGAGAATCTGCTGGGCGGTAGCCGCAAGGATGGCAGCGGCAGGCGCGAAGCGGATGCCAAGTTCTTGGTCAAGACCTACAGCAAATACCAGGACAGCAGTGGCCAGCCACTTCTCAAGAGCGACCGTCTGAAGCAGAAACGCCGTGAAAGAAGCGGCGGAGGGTTCTACAGCAAGGGCGACAGGTTCTGAGGGCTGTTTTTGGATAGTATGAATAGGGACAGGGCGATTTTCTCAGCCCTGTCCCTATTCTTGCGCTTGCAGATGCATCCGCACACGAAAATAGCCTCCCGATTAACGACGCTGGGAGGCTTCTTTATGCGATATCCTAGTACCTTTGCATATCTTGATTATAGCATCAGATTGCCAAAAAATCATTATTATTTGAGCAGCAAGAACAGCAGGGGGAAGATTACCAGCAGATACAGGATGGTGGTGAGGATGAAGGAGGAGACTGCCAAATCTGTCCTGAGCTGATAGAGCCGGGAGGCCAGCACTGCGTTGATGGCGGTGGGGGTGGTGGCCAGGATCAGGAAGGTATTTAGAAGCACCGGGTCGGTGAACACCAGGCGGCTGGTGAAGAAGATGAAGCAGGGCACCGCCAGGAAGCGGATGGCGCAGAGGTCGGCGATGTATTTGAGATAATGCTTCGCCTTGCCAAAGTCGATGAGGTAGCCCACGGGCAGCATGGCTGTCCAGGCACCGATATGCACCAGGCTCTGGAAGATTGGGGCAAGCTCCGGGGGACGCTCGCAGCCCAGGCCGTGCAGGGCAAGCCCTGCCACCATGCCCAGGAGGGACAGCTGGTTCCACGAAAAGAACAGGCGGCAGAAGCTCCTGAGCCTGCTGCCCTGCCGCTGGGTGAGGCCGTGGTGCTTGAGGTAGAGATATTGTGCCATGGGAAACACCAAGAGCACCAGCATGATGTTCTGGCAGGTGCCTATGAGCTGGGCATAGGCAAAGCCTTCCTCATTATAGAGGATAAAGGCGCAGACCCCGCCCAGGGTGCCGATGTTGGCCAGCATGGCGCTGGCAATATAGGCGCCCCGCACCAGGAGGTTCTTGAACCGCCTGGCAAGCACGGTGCCGATGGCTCCGGGGAAGAGGATGAAGAGAAAGCCGTACAGGGGGATGAGGGCCAGGTCCCAGGACAGGGGCAGCACCCAGAAGGCCAGCAGGGAGAGGGTGGTATATATTAGCCGCACATTGACCTTGATGAGCAGGTTGATGTTCTTTTCCGAGACCAAGTGGAGCTCTTTCACCCCGTAGCCAACTGCCAGGGGCGCAATCAGGTCTGTCAGCACATAGACAAGACGCAGCCAGGATTCGTCCAAATGTTGTCACCTCATTTCAAAAAGGCTCCGGCTAGTGCCGGAGCCTTTCTATATGCTTTGCAAGCGGAATTATTTGATGCCTGCACCATCGAGAGCGCTGCGGACGCTCTTGGCAGCTGCGTGCATCTTCTCCAGCTCCTCATCAGTGAGATGAATCTCGAAGGAGCGCATGATGCCGGTAGCACAGATCATGCGGGGGATGGAGAGAGCCACATCGTGGAGGCCATACTCGCCATCAAGCACTGCGGAGCAGGGCAGGATGGTGTGCTCATCGTAAAGCACAGCCTTGATGAAGCGGCAGGCAGCCATAGCGATACCGGTGTTGGTGAAGCCCTTCTTGTTGATGACGTCATAAGCGACCTGCACCAGCTCGTTCTCCACAGCCTGCTTGTCCAGCTTGTCGGTGTGGTGGAAGTACTCATCCAGGTGCTCAAGAGCGAAGCCTGCGCAGCCGGTGGTGGACCATGCTACGAAAGCGCTGTTGCCGTGCTCGCCCAGGACGTAGCCGTTGATGTTCTTCGGGTCCACCTGGTACTTGTCGGCCAGGATGCGGCGGAAGCGATAGGTCTCCAGCATGGTGCCGGTGCCCAGGATCAGGTTGCGGGGATAATCGAACTGAGTGGAAACAACATAAGTGGCCACATCCAGCGGGTTGGTGATCATGATGATCATGGCTTCCTTCGTGTACTTCACGATCTCGCCCATGACGGAGCTCATGATCTTGGCGTTGGTGCCAGCCAGCTTCAGGCGGTCAGGAGTCTCGCCCGGGCGGATGGAGGGGCCAGCGGTGATGACGATGATGTTGGCATCGCGGCAGTCCTCATAGGTGCCCAGGTGGAACTTGATGTTGGTGCTGTAGACGCAGGAAGTAGCATGGCTGGAGTCCTTAGCCTCGCCCCAAGCCTTGTCCTCGTTGAGGTCGATGAGAGCCACCTCGGTAGCCAGCTGGAAATCAGCGATCTTGTTGGCTACGGCGGAACCTACATTGCTGGCACCGATGACAACGATTTTTCTTCTGTTGTTCATTTTTCAAAAACCCCCTGTAACATAGAAGTGCGCTCCGACAAATCCGAAGCCGCACAGTAAAACCGACCAGGTAATTTCAGTGGTGAACCGGGCCGGTTTGTAAAAAATATCTTTTGGAATATAAGTAAATCCTACCATTGCAAAGAATAGTTGTCAATGCAGGGGAAAATAGAAATTAAAGCGGTTTTTTTTAGACAATTTAGAGTAGTGCGCGTAAATGTGTTTTCTGTGAAGTTTTGCTGAAAAGTGTTGTATGGAGAGGGGATTTGGGTTATTATATAGCATGTTTGATACCTAGTGATAAATACGTAAGCTTTCATATATAGTAAGGGGTAGTTTTTATGTTTGGCATGAATATGGATATCGGCATTGATTTGGGTACGGCCAATGTGCTGGTTTATGTGAAGGGCAAGGGCATCGTGCTGCGCGAGCCCTCGGTGGTGGCAGTGGACAAGGACACCAACAGGGTGCTGGCCATCGGCGAGGAAGCTCGCCGCATGATCGGGCGCACCCCGGGCAATATCGTGGCAATCCGCCCCCTCAGGGAAGGTGTCATCGCCGACTACGATATCACCGAGACCATGCTCAGGCACTTCATCGAGAAGGTGGTGGGCCGCAGCTTCGTCTTCCGTCCCCGCATCATGATCTGCATTCCCTCCGGCGTCACCATGGTGGAGCAGAGGGCGGTGCAGGAGGCTGCCGAGCAGGCAGGCGCCCGCCACACCCAGCTCATCGAGGAGCCCTTGGCAGCAGCCCTGGGGGCAGGCCTTGATATCTCCGAGCCTTACGGTTCCATGGTGGTGGATATCGGCGGCGGCACCACGGATATCGCCGTGATTTCCCTGGGGGGCATCGTCCAGAGCGCCAGCCTGCGCATCGCGGGCGACCGCTTCGACTCTGACCTCATCGCCTATGTGAAGAAGGAGTTCAACCTCATGATTGGCGAGCGCACTGCCGAGGATATCAAGGTGAATGTGGGGGCGGCCTTCGCTGATGCCAGGAATGAGATCATGGATATCAAGGGCCGTGACCTGCTCTCCGGCCTGCCCAAGACCGTGCAGATCACCACGGCCCAGGCCTCGGATGCTATGTATCAGTCCGTCAACTCCATCGTGGACTGCGTGAAGAAGGTGCTGGAGGATACTCCGCCCGAGCTGGCGGCAGATATCATGGACCGCGGCATCGTCATCACCGGCGGCGGCGCCATGCTTTACGGCCTGGATGAGCTGATCCGCCGTGAGACTCAGATTCCCACAGCCCTGGCCACCGATGCCTTGAGCTGCGTGGCCCTTGGCTGCGGCAAGGCACTGGATGCCTTCTCCCGCTTTGACGGCAAGGCCATGAATACCCGTTTCACGAAATAAATATTTAACCCTCTTGCGAGAGAGGGTTTTTTTTTTTGATGGCGAATGATAGAATTAACTTACTGTATTGCCTTTAGGGCGTGTTGATTTTGAAAAAAGCAAAGACAGATATAGACGGAGGTAAGGACTATGTGGCGTGGCTTATATACGGCGGCTTCGGGCATGATCACCGAGATGAAGCGCACCGATACCCTGGCCAACAACCTGGCCAATGCTGATACCGCAGGCTTCAAGCGGGACGAGGCCATCAACGGGGAATTCGAACCCATGCTCATCCGCCGCATCAATGACGGCACAGATAAGGGGGATGTCACCACTTTCAAGCAGTTCCATGTGGGCGACAACCTGCCCCGGGTAGGCACGCTGGGGCTGGGTTCCTATATAGATGAGATTGCCACCGACCACAGCCAGGGGCCTTTCCAGACAACGGGCAATCCCCTTGATTTGGGCATTTCCGGGGACGGCTACTTTGCGGTGGATACTCCCCAGGGGGTGCGCTATACCCGCAATGGCAGCTTCTTCCGCAGCAACAGGGGAGAGCTCCAGACGGTGAACGGACAGCGGGTGCGCTCCACTGGCGGCGGCCCCATCAATATTCCCGGCAATGCTGTCATGCTCAATGTCACCCCGGAGGGGGAGCTTTCAGGCATCATTGACGGCGAGCGACAGGTCTTCGGCCGGATAGCTCTGGTGAGCTTTGGCCCTGACCCCAGAGCGGTGCTCAAGCAGGGAGACAGCCTCTACTATCCTCAGGAGGGGGCCCAGCCTCAGCCTGCCACGGGCATCATCGAGCAGGGAGTGCTGGAGAAGTCTAATACCCAGGTGGTATCGGAGATGGTATCGCTTATCAACAATTATCGGGTGTATGAGGCAGGTTCCAAGGCGGTCACCACGCAGGATACCTTGCTGGATAAGGCCGTCAATGATGTAGGCCGCATTTCTGGATAATTGATTTAAGAAAAAAGCTGTTTCTTACGATAATACTGTAGAAGTATAGTTATAGAATGGAGGGGTTCTCTTATGATGAGATCGCTTTGGTCGGCTGCCTCAGGCATGATCGCCCAGCAGACCCAGATGGATGTCATTTCCAATAATATAGCCAATGTCAACGATTACGGAGGCAAGAAAGTCCGCGCCGAGTTCCAGGATCTTTTGTATCAGACTGTGCGCGAGGCTGGCGCTACTTCCGGGGCGGATTCCCAGTATCCCACGGGCAAGCAGATAGGCCTGGGCACCCGGGTGGCTACTACTCAGAGGGTTTTTGTCCAGGGGGCTTTGCAGACCACGGATGTGCCGACGGATGTGGGCATTCAGGGGGAAGGATTCTTCCGCATTACCCTGCCTGACGGCACCACCGCCTACACCCGTGACGGTTCCTTCAAAATCGATTCCCAAGGCCGCATGGTGACTACGGATGGATACCTGCTGGCTGACAACATCACTTTCCCGAATAATGCACCCTCAGATTCCATCGTCATCGCAGGTGACGGCACCGTGAGCTGCACCCCTGCGGGCCAGACGGAGCCGCAGAATATGGGGCAGATTACTATGGCCCGCTTCGTAAATCCTGCTGGCCTCACGGCGATAGGCAAGAATCTCTTCAGGGAGTCTGCAGCTTCCGGCAATGCCATCCAGACCAATCCACAGCAGGAAGGGGCAGGAACCTTGACCCAGGGCACCCTGGAGATGAGCAATGTGCAGATTGTCGAGGAAATGGTGCAGATGATCATTTCCCAGCGTGCGTATGAATCAAATTCCAAGGCGGTCACCACCTCCGACTCCATGCTGGAGATCGCCAACGGGCTGAAGCGTTGATAAGGAATAATGGGAGGAGAGGCCTTTTGGCCCTCCTCTTAGGTGCCTTTATGGCCTTGGGCAGCTGCTGGCCTGGGGCGGGCTGGTCGGAGCCTGCCGGGGCAGTGGCCTATGCCGCAGCGCCCCAGCCCTTCCCGCAGGTCATTCCCTCGGAGCAGTTCGCGGCTCTGGCGGCTGAGCGGCTGGAGGAAAGGCTCAAATCCAGCGGCGAGACGCGCCGTCATGAGCTGAAGCTTCTCAATGCTCCTCCCTCCATGGCGCTGCCGGAGGGAGAGGTTGACTGCAGGGTGCAGTTTCCTCAGGTGATAAACTATGGAGTGAGCATTCCCATCAGGATGGAAGTCTATCTGAATGGGAAGCTCTACCGCACAGTAGTCTGCCACTATAAGGTGATAGCCTATGAGAAAGTGCTGCTGGTGACCCATGATATAGGGGTGAACCATCCCTTCACCGCCGCCGATCTGCGGCTGGAGGAAAGGGAAGTGGAAGCTGCGGCCATGGATTACTTCCATGACCCCAGGGAGGTCATAGGCAAGGTGCCATCCCGCCTGCTGCGCACAGGGCAGGTCTTGCGCACCAATATGGTGAAGATGCCCGTGGTAGTGACACCCTGGAGCCCTGTGTTCATTGTGGTGGATATGAAGGGCATCCAGGCCAGGGCCGAGGGCACAGCCATGCAGGAGGGACGGGTAGGCGACTATATCAAGGTCAAGGCCCGTTCCGGCAAATACCTGCGGGCCAAGGTGATTGATGCCCAGACAGTGAAGGTAGAATAGTGAAGGGGGATGGCAAATGACAGCCAGATTCTTGCATAAATGCGGCGTGCTGGCCTTGGCCCTCGCCGTCTTTGCCGGGGGCTTGTCCCTGGAGTCAGAGGTGGAGGCCAAGTCCCTGTGGTCAGAGGACGGAGCCTTCAGCAGAGGCGTCTTTGCAGACCGCAAGGCCCACGGGGTAGGGGATATCGTGACTATCGTCATCACTGAGTCCACCACCCTCAGCACAGCCAAGAATACATCCAATACCAAGGAGGGCTCTACCTCCCTGCAGGCAGGTGTGGGCATTTTTGACTTCTTGAGGGCAGCTTCCGCCGGCGGTTCGGATTCTTTCTCGGCCAAAGGCAATGCGACTGCCACCAATACGGCTATCGCCAATGTGACGGTGACGGTGACGGAGGTCTTCCCCAATGGCAATATGGTGCTGGAGGGCAACCAGTCCATCTGGCAGAACAAGGACGAGCACAAGATCACCTTCCGGGGCATCTGCCGCATGGACGATATCCTGTCCAACAACACCATCCCTTCTACCAAGATAGCCGATGCTACCGTGCGCTTTGACGGCAAGGGCCCCTTGAACGCCAAGCAGCGTCAGGGCATCCTGACCCAGATATTCAACTTCCTCTTCTGACGGAGGTCTTTCTATGAAAAAATTCTTAGCTTTGGTTTTAGCCGTGTTCATGCTTGTCCTGGCCCTGCCGCAGGAGGCGGGCGCCGAGTCTGCTCCCACCCGCATCAAGGACATTGCGAAAGTCCAGGGGGTGCGCTCCAACCAGCTTATCGGCTATGGCATAGTCGTGGGCCTGGCGGGCACCGGGGACAGCAAGGAGGATGTGAGGCAGTCCATCCGCAATATGCTGCTGACCTTCGGCATCACTGTCCCGGCAGAGGATTTCAAGCTGAAGAACTCTGCTGCCGTCATGGTGACGGCTACCCTGCCGCCCTTTGTGCGTGAGGGCGACACCATAGATGTCACCTCCTCTTCCATCGGTGATGCCAAGAGCCTCCAGGGCGGCACGCTGCTCCAGACTCCCCTGAAAGCTGCCAACGGCCAGGTCTATGCCGTGGCTCAGGGGGCTGTTTCCACCGGCGGCTTTGTGGCAGGCACCGGCGGGGGCGGCAGCGCCCAGAAGAATTTCCCCACCGTAGGTATCACCCCTAACGGAGCTATCGTGGAAAAGTCGGTGGAGGATGATCTGGGCACTGGCGGCAAGATTTCCCTGTCCCTTTCCAAGCCGGACTTCACCACCGCAGCCCGCATGGCGGCTTCCATCAATGCCCAGTACGGCGGCATTGCCACGGCGGCGAACCCGGGGCGCATTGACATCAATATCCCTGCCTATTTCCGGGGCAATGTGGTGGGCTTCGTGGCTACCATCGAGGAACTGCCCATCGTGCCGGACAACATCGCCAAGGTGGTAGTGAACGAGCGCACGGGCACCATCGTCATGGGCGGTGATGTCTCTGTGGATGAATGTGCCATCACCCAGGGAGGCATTTCCATCCGGGTCACCAAGGACCAGCAGGCGTCCCAGCCTGATCCCCTGTCCTACGGCACCACCATCGTCACCAATAACACCAATGTGGAGGCCGAGGAAGATCTGGCCAGCACTGTAGTGGTGCCCGCCACCGCCAATATCAGCGATATCGTAGGTGCCCTCAATGCCGTGGGGGCCACGGCCAGAGACACTATCTCTATCCTGCAGGCCATGAAGGCAGCAGGAGCCATTCACGCAGACCTGGATATTATCTAAGGCTCTAGTTCCTGAAGGAGGGGACGCTTATGGATACAAGTTCTGTAGGGGGCATCAATCTTGGCAAGTACCCCCTGACAGGTTCCCAGCGCAACAGCAATTTTGACTCTGCCACTACGGCAGCCGAGGCCGCAGGCTTTGCGGAGGTGCTGAGGGATTTGCAGAGCAAGGCCAGAGTGAGAGAAGGCCATGTGGTCAACGAAGCAGCCAAAGATCAGCACGACAAGGAACTCAAGGAAGCCTGCAAGGGCTTCGAGTCCATGTTTCTCAATATGATGTACAAGCAGATGCGGGCCACGGTGCCCACGGATGACCTCTTCGGAGATTCCAATGCCAAGAAGATTTATCAGGAAATGCACGATGAGAAGCTCATGGACGGCATCGCCCAAGGAGGCGGTGTAGGCCTGGCAGACATGCTTTACAAGCAGCTGTCCAGAGAAGCTTCCGCCAAGAGCAATCTGATTGACAAAGCTACCTGATTGTGACATTATATGGTAAGCACGGAGAAGTAATATTTACGCCCCTGCCAAGGGGCGTTTTCTTTTTATTAGGAGGTATGCAGATGAAAAGAGCAAGTCGTGTTTCTGTGCTGCTCCTGGCGTTGATGATCTTTTTCGAAAGCTTTGCCCTGGCTGCAGGTGCCCGGCTTTCCGGCATCCGCTTCCACAGCGGCAGCAAGCATGACCGGGTGGTTTTTGACCTTTCGAAGCTGCCCAAGTATGAGGTGGCCTTGAGTGATAACGGCAGGGAATTGACCCTTGACCTCACGGATGTGGCTGCCAGCGGCCTTGCCAGGACGAACTTCCACGGCTCCCGCATCCAGTCGGTGAAATACCAGGTGGATGGGGACAAGGTCAAGGTGACCTTCAAGCTCAAGGAAGGCATGACCTATAAGGTTGACACCTTGAAAAATCCCAGCCGCCTGCTGGTGGATGTGCTGCCGGGGAATGCTTCTGCCGCCAAGACCGAGGCCAAGCCCTCTGTCAGCAGGGTCAAGCCCGCCAATCCCTTCGGCAACTCCGGTATGGAGAAAACCGAGATGGCTCCCGGCCTCATCCGCATCAAGTACAGCTATCATGACAAGGATGGCAGGGTCACGGCTTACTTCGTAGAGGCGGACAATGCCAAGTATACCCTGAAGCCAGCGCTGGCCCGTGGTCAGGTGCCAGGGCGCGAGACAGTCAGCGGCATTTCTGACCGCTATCAGGCCCTGGCGGCGGTGAATGCCTCTTACTTTGCCCTGTCGGGGGATATCCTGGGGGTTACCAGGGTAAACGGCTTGACTGCCGGCACCACTTATATCACGCGCAGCGCCTTTGGCATGACAGATCAGGGCAAGCCTGTCTTTGGCAAGATCAACTACAATGGCACGGTGAAGCTGGGCAGCATTTCCCAAGGGGTGTCCGGGGTGGACTGCGAGCGCGGGGAGAACAACCTCATCATCTACAATCGGGCCTATGGCAGCCGCACAGGCACCAATGAGTTCGGCGTGGAGTATGTGGTGCGCGGCGGCAAGGTCACGGCTATCAACGAGCGGGGCAACAGCGCCATTCCCGCTGATGGCTGTGTCATTTCCGTCCACGGCACGGCAGCTGCCTGCTTTGCCCCGGTGAAGGTGGGGGATCCTGCCGTTATCACCGAGGATATGGGCGCACAGTGGAACAACTGCCCTGATATCCTGGGAGTAGGCCCCCGCCTCCTGACCTCCGGCAAGGTCACCGTCACCGCCGCCGAGGAGCAGTTCCCCGGAGATATCCGCTTTGGCAGGGCGCCCAGGAGCGCCGTGGGCGTCACCAAGGACGGCAAGTTCCTGCTGGGGGTAGTGGACGGCCGCCAGGCCGTGAGCCACGGCCTGACTCTCACGGAATGGGCCAACCTCATGAAGAAGATGGGCGCCGTAGATGCCATCAACTTCGATGGCGGTGGTTCCAGCGAGCTGGTCATCGGCGGGGAGATTCAGAACTCTCCTTCCGACGGCAGCGAAAGACCCGTGGGCACTGCCCTGATGGTGGTCAACAAGTGATAAAGGCAGATAACACAAAGGACTCCGAGCCTGGAAATGGCCCGGAGTCCTTTGCGTATGTAGGGAAGTTATATTCAAGTTTGGTGGAGACGGAGGGAATCGAACCCTTGACCCTCAGATTGCGAACCTGATGCTCTCCCAGCTGAGCTACGCCCCCATATACTATGTACAAGAGCCATTATAGCACTGTTGCCGACATTTTTCCATAAAAATCTTGAACTGCGCTAGGGCGTGTTGATTAAATGAACTTGGCCCAGATTTGCGGGGATTGGCTGTCCATTGCAAGGCGACAAACCGGAGGCATAGCGGTGCTATGTCGAGGATTTGTCAACGCAGCAGGGACAGTCAAGACCCGTGAAGATGGG
>JAGBLH010000076.1 GCA_017635515.1 Selenomonas sp. | reverse complement strand
ATCAGGCTCCACGCCTACAAGACCAACGATGTTCTCAGCGATGAGTGCTATGTGGTGGAGGGCAAGGGCGGCCTTGTGCTGCTGGAATCTGCCGCTTTCAAGGAAAATGTGCAGGAGTTTGACCGCTATATCAAGTCCCTGAAAAAGCCATTGAAGGGCAAGCTCCTTTCCTACCATTCCAACGGCTACAACACCTATGCGGATGCACCTGTCTATGCCACGGAAAAAGCTCTGGCCAGCTGGGGAGAAAATGGCGGCGTGACGGCTCTGACCAATAACTTTGTCAAGACTTTCGGCGATACCGTGGACACCAACCTTCCTGCCAAGGCAACCATTGTCAGGGATGGGGAGGTGGTAAGCATTGCTGGCATTGACTTCAGGATTCTGCCCACCCCCGATGAAGACTACAGCGTGGAAATTCCTGCCATCAATGTGGTCTATCGCCACATGCTGGGCTCCAAGGTACATAACATCCTGCCCAGCGTGGATTACATAGATGCAGAAATTGCCGACATGAAGAATTACCAGCAGGCAGGCTACAGCCTGATTCTCACCAGCCATAATGTGCCGGAAGGTCAGGAGGCTGTACGGGAAAAGCTGGACTACCTTCACAAGGTAAAGGAGCTGGCTTTCACCAGCCCTGACAAGGATAGCTTCATCGAGAACGTCAAGGCAGCCTTCCCGGATTATGCCGGGGAGAATTACCTGGAAATGAGTGCAGGTGCCCTTTTCCCGGAGGCCAAGACCCTCCCTGCCATGCAGGATTCCGGCTCCGAGGCTGACATTAAGGCCATCAAGGACGTGATCTCCACCTACGCAGACTCCATTACCAACTATGACCTGGCTGCTGCTGCCACCATCTGGCAGATGGATGACAGGACAACCTTCATCCATCCCAGGGGAAACGAATACGGCTGGAACGCCATCAAGGACAACTTTTACGGCGTGACCATGCACGATACCTTCTCCCAGCGTCACCTCTACATCCACGACATCAATGTGCAGGTTTACGGCGACACGGCAGTTTCCGTCTTTTACTGGGATTTCCCTGCCGTTTTCCGCAGCGATGGGGTTGACATCACCACTCATGGCCGTGAGACACAGGTTTACCGCCGTACCGGTGAGGGATGGAAGATAGTGCATGTGCATTATTCCAATATGCCTGTGACCGGGGCCAAGGCTGGTTTTTGATATCATCCGAAAAACTTGTAATAAAACTATTGACAAGCAGAAGGGTGTCTGCTATATTATACTTGTAAGCGGGATAATTACATGATTGGTTTGATTGAACAGGAGGAATTCATCATGAAGATTGCAGTTGTAGCCGCTAATGGCCGTGTAGCCAAGAAGGTTGTCAAGGAAGCTCTGGAGCGTGGCATGGAGGTAACCGCCTTTGGCCGTGGGGAAACCAACAACACAGATGCTTCCAGCTATGTGCAGAAGGACATCATGGAGCTCACCAAGGCTGACCTGGCTGGCTTTGATGCGGTGGTGGACGGTTTCGGTGCCTGGAAGGACGAGGAGCAGCCCATGCACATCAAGACTTCCCAGCACCTTTGCGATATTTTGTCCGGCACTGAAACCCGCCTCTTGATTGTGGGGGGCGCAGGCAGCCTTTATGTCAACCCCGAGCATACCCTTCAGGTCAAGGACGGGGCAGATTTCCCGGCTATGTTCCTGCCCCTTGCCAACGCCCAGGGCCAGGAGCTGGAGGAGCATCGTAAGCGTAGCGATGTGAAGTGGACTTTCATCAGCCCTGCCGGTGACTTCCAGGCAGAGGGGGAACGTACCGGCAAGTATATCCTGGCCGGTGAGGAACTGACCCTGAACAGCAGGGGCGAGAGCATTATCAGCTACGCCGACTATGCCATTGCCATGGTGGACGAGATTGAGAAGGGCAAGCACATCCAGCAGAGGATCAGCGTGGTCAGGGAGTAAGGCTAAATCCTGTAATATGGATATTGACAAGTTTCTTCTGATGGTTTATCCTTCTACGAGGGAGGTGAAGCCATGCAGATTTCAAGCAGATTCACGATAGCGGTGCACATCCTGACGGCCCTTGACTACTTTGGCTCGGAAATGAAGGTCACCAGCAGCTTCCTGGCTGGCAGCGTGGGAGTAAATCCCGTCATTGTCAGAAATGTGCTGGGCAGCCTGAAAGCCGCCGGGCTTATCAACAGCAGCCAGGGCAAGAGCGGCATTGAGCTGGCAAAGCCCCTGGAGAAAATCTCCTTCTATGACGTATATCAGGCAGTTGACTGCGTGAAGGATGAGGGCCTGTTCCATTTCCATGAAAACCCAAATCCCGCCTGCCCGGTGGGACGGCACATACACAAGGGCCTGGACGAAAAGATTCTGAGGGTCCAGCAGGCCATGGAAAACGAAATGAAGGGCATTTTCGTGGCAGATGTGGTGAAGGATGTGAAAGAGGAGCTATCCACGGAAATAGCATAACTGTCATCAGGGAAGACCTTGTTTTTGCAAAATACGCAGGCAGGGTCTTCTTTTGTGATTACGATAAAGGTGGGTCACTTTATGAGTTTGTTGAAAAAATATATCTTGTTCATGATAGGGACGGCCATCCAGTCCGCTGGCATTGCCCTGGTGGTCAAAGGGCTCTTGGGCACTTCTCCTATTTCCAGTATTCCCTATGTGCTGAGCCTGGCTATGCCCTACACATTTGGTGAAACCACCTTTGTCGTGAATATGCTGCTGGTTTTGGGACAGATACTGCTGCTTCGCCACAAGTTCCATAAAGTGCAGTTCCTGCAAGTCCCCATAACTTTCTTCTTTGCCTATATGATTGACGTATTCATGGCAGTCTTTGCTTTTGTTGAACCAACCCTTTACCCTTACAAAATACTGACGCTGCTTTTGGGGGCCACCGGTGTTTCCATGGGGGTGGCTTTGCAGGTCATCGCCAACGTGCTCATGCTGCCGGGAGAGGGCATTGTCTATGCCATCAGTCAGACATTCAGCAAGGATTTTGGCAAGGTCAAGACGGTCTTTGACTGTACTCTGGCCATTAGTGCAATCCTAATCTCTGTTATTTTCATGGGAGATATTGAGGGAGTTCGGGAAGGGACAATTATTTCAGCCCTTGTGACTGGCTCCATCGCCCGCTTTTTCATTCATCGCCTGAGCTATGTGGACGAGACGGGGCAACTGGTTTTTTCTCTGAGCTTCCAAAAATCAATATGCTGACTTGAACAAATCAAAAAATGGCTTCCCAAGAGCGCAGTCTGTCTCGCACATTGGGAAGCCATTTTCATTTCATGAGTTGAGCCTCTTTCATTCCCCTACCGACAAATCTCGGCAATAAGCTGTTCCTTCACCCCAGCGCGGATGTTGTTCACCCGACCGACCCAGCCGAGCGGGTCTTGCGCCTTCAGTTCCTCGTCAACGCCCTCCCGCTCCATTTGCCGCTCTACCAAGTCCCACAGCCTTTCGCTGTAAAAGTCTTCGACTTCTTCCAGATGTGTCTCAAGATTCCCGTTCGCCCTCATCTCCATCAGAAGTTCCGGCTTCTCTTCGCACAGATAATTGTAGCGAATGCCCGTCCATTCGCCTCCCGGTATGCGTTCCATTGGTACGTCCCCCCTAGCACCTATTCATCATGCTTGAATCTGTCAGACATATTTTAGCGCAATTTTCCTGTTTTGGCAGCAGCCAAATTTTGCCCAAATTGGGCAAAAAATTAAATGTATCCATCAGATACGAATTTTTAACAAGTTTTAACAAAATATACCAACAGCCCCCTTGGGATAATGATTCCCAAGGGGGCTGTCGCTTTCATCAGGCGAAGGTATTGAGCTTGTCCACAATCTCATTCCGTTTTTCGGGGTATAAGTGACCGTAAATCTTCATGACCATGCTCTCGTTGGAGTGTCCGAGACGGTCAGCCACCGCCTTGGGGCTGATGCCCAGATTGATGAGCATACTGGCGTGGCTGTGACGTAGGTCATGCAAGCGGATATGGGGCGTGATATTGCGGAGTTTCTGGTAACGGTTGAACAGGATGGTCAGAGAGGAAGCCTTGGTCTGGAATATCAAATCCGTAGGTTCCGGCTTGTACAGGCTGTCCAGATAGGCTTTGAAATCCTCTGCCAATTTGTCCGTGATGCCCACCACACGGCGGCTGCTCCTCGTTTTCGGTGCCTGTATCACTTCTGGACAGCCGACAGACGCAATCCGAACCCTGTTCTGCACGATGTGGATTTCCTTGTGTTCCAAGTCAATATCGCAGATTCGAAGCCCCATGAGTTCCCCGTTCCGCATTCCTGTCCAGAACAGCGTCTCGAATGCCAACCGCAGGGACGGCTTCTTCACAAAGGACAGGAAATACTCGAACTGCTCCCTTGTCCAGAAGCGGATGGGCGTTTTCTCATTCATGTCTGGATAGCGGAGCGGCCCGGCCTGCATCACAGGATTCTCTGTCAGTCCGCAGTAGCGCATCCCGTAGTTGAAAATCCCTGTCAGATGCCCGTTGTAGGTCTTGATACTGGCATATTTGTAATTCGGGATGAGGATGTCATTCTGCCATGACCGAACCGTTGCCGCCGTGATGTCCTTCACATGGAGCTTGCCAAAGTAGGGCAGGATGATATGCCCGATGTGGATTTCCTCAATCCGGTAGACGTTCGGCCTGTGATGTACCTTGCAATCAGCCAGATACAGTTCCACAAGGGACTCGAAGAGCATGTCGGATTTCCCCGACACCTTCCGCTGGAACTCAATCTCGTACTCCTTCGCATCCCTTTTGGTTTTGAAGCCCTTCTTTTTCTTCTGGATGGTTTTGCCGGAGAAGTCCTTGTAGCGGAAGATACAGAACCATGCCCCAGTGTTTTCGTCTTT
>JAGBLH010000075.1 GCA_017635515.1 Selenomonas sp. | reverse complement strand
TCTCTGGAGCATGGCGTATCCCAATATCCCGCAGATGTAGGCATATTCCCGCAGGTCAGCGGCATTTCCTTTACGCTTGACAGCTCGGCACCAGCAGGAAACCGCATTGCAAACATTGAGGTGAACGATAAGCCCCTTGACCTCACGCAAAAATATTCTTTGGCTGTTACGAATTTCATGCATATGGGCGGAGACGGGTACAGTATGCTGGTCAATGCGCCCATTCTCGGTGAATACGGCCTGGCAGATGAAGTGTTGGCTGCCTGGATCAGTCGCGGGGAAAACCTGCACAGCTTCGGCAAGCGTATCCGTATCTTTTGATACGCCCCAAGCGTATTTGGGAGACAGGCTTCCGGTATAAAAAATCTGCATGTCAAGGATTTCTTGACATGCAGAGAATTTTGAGATCGCTCTCAGCTAGTGCCGCATTCAGGTAATCCTCCTTACCTGAAATCATTCAAACCAGGAAGTGATCTCTGCTATAGTAATTTCTACAACATGCGGATAAATCCTCCCCTTCATAGATATGTGAATTAGAAAACCCAGCAATCTAAATGGATTTTACCCTTATGTCAATCTTTCGGATAAGCCACAATCCAGGGCTGATACCGCTCTTTTTTCGGAAGGATGGAATGGTCGAACCACATAGAGAAAAACTTCGTGGCATTTATGGTGGTATAGCCGTCCTGGTTATGGTCGCAGGTATCGTAGGGGTCAGCCAAGATCAGCATATCATCCAAAGGAGATTCGGTTCCCATACTGTCATAGCCGATGATGACCCGCCAATGGCCTCCCCAATCTACATTCTCTACCAGAATGGGCCTGCCCTTTTCCAGATGGTACCAGACAAAATCCTTGAAATCATCGTCACTGCTGAGCTTGTCTGCCTTCAGGCTGCTCTCCACCGTCCAGCCAATTTTTTCAAAGAAGCTGACCATATCCTTGACATTGGTACCATAGGGATAAGGCCGGGTCTTCATTTCCTTGGCAAGGCTCAGTTCATCGTAGTCCTTGCTGCCGTGCCAGTAAAGCAGGGTCAGGGCTGCTGCCGGGCCACAGGTATACTCGGTGGTCTGCTGGTAACTGGGATAATGGGGCATAACCACCCGGCGGCCGTTGATGCTTTCCAGCTGATAAACATCGAGCTTCGCAAAATACGGCGAATCATCATGATTGATTTCTGCGGGAGCAGACCAAGCGCCCTCCTGATTCGGCGCCTGCCCCGCCGGATAGGGTATCACACCATCCCTTACCACAGGCGCGGCAAGTACCGTGCCCATGCTCATCATAGAGGCCAGCAAAGCTGCTGCTAGTTCCTTCTTCATCATCTCACCCTCCACTGCTATGCGTGCTAAACAAATTCATATCATAGTATAATTCGATATGTATTTATATTTTCCTGCCGCAAACTTCACGCTTCTGCGTCAGCTCCACCAGTACTGCCAACTCCTACCCCAATGTGGTCTTATGCAGCAGCACAAAGTGAAACATCCTACCCACGCAGGCATAGAAAAAAAGCCAGCCATGCTATAGTAAGCAAGGCTGGCTGTTCTTCTTACAACAACTTTTCAATCGCTGCCGACATGGCTGACGGGCTGGTAGTCGGTTCGTAACGCTCCACTACGTTGCCCTCGCGGTCAATGAGGAACTTGGTGAAGTTCCACTTGATGCCATCACCTTCCAAATACTCGGGATAGTTCTTCTCCAGGACATCCAACAGGACAGCAGAAAGCTCATGATCCTTGGCAAAGCCCTTGAACCCCTTCTCTGCCGTCAGATACTTGAAGAGGGGCTGGGCCGTTTCGCCGCGGACATCACCCTTCTCGAAAATCTGGAAGCTGACACCGTAGTTGCGGCGGCAGAACTGCTGCACCTCGCTATTGGTGCCCGGTTCCTGGGCGCCGAACTGGTTGCAGGGGAAGCCAAGGATTTCCAGACCCTTGTCCTGATACTTATCGTAAAGCTCCTGCAGTTCCTTGTACTGGGGCGTGAAGCCGCATTTGCTGGCGGTATTGACAATGAGCAGCACCTTGCCTGCGTAGTCCCTCAAGGACTTTTCCTCGCCGCTGTTCGTCTTGGCTGAAAAATCATAAACTGACATAGCTTATTCTCCTCTCAAATTCTCGATGCTTAACCAATATATCTCAAAGCCCTAACAGAGCATCAAGCTTGCCCTTGTCAAAGCCCAGCACATATTCCTTGCCATCAGCAGTCACCACGGGGACGGCTTCATCGTTGGTCAGGGCCTGGCATTCAGCCAAAAAAGCTTCACTTTCCTCGATATTGCACTCCACATAATCCACCTGCCTGGATTTCAGATACTTCTTGACCTTGTCGCACCAAGGACAGTTATTGATAGAATAAACCTTTACCATAGCTTATTGCCCCTTTCTTTTTGCCAAATATTTCTCTGCCAGAATCGCAGCTGTTGTTCCATCGGCGGCGGCAGTAGTCAGCTGCCTGACCTCCTTGCTGCGGACATCGCCTGCGGCAAAGACTCCCGGCACATTGGTGCGGCAGTCTTCTCCGGCTTCGATGCGGCCATCTGCCGCCAGTCGGATATCTTCCTTGAACATATCCGTATTGGGCATGACGCCGATATTGACGAAAATGCCATCCACAGCCAGTTCCTTTTTCAGGCCGCTGGCTTTGTCGTAGATTTCGATGGCCTCCAGGCGCTTTTCCCCCTTCAGGGCTGCCACCTCGGTTTCCAGCAGGATTTCCACTTTCCCATTGCTGCGCAGTTTTTCCTGGGACGATTCATCCGCCCGCAGCTTCGAGCGATGCACGAGATAGAGCTTTTTCGCATGCTTGGTCAGATAGTTGGCAGCATCCACAGCGGCATTGCCGCCTCCCATCACTGCAATGACCTTATCCTGATACAAATGCCCGTCGCAAAGCTCGCAGTAGTGGACGCCCTTGCCCGCATACTTCTTTTCTTCCGGCAAGGGCAATTTGCGCCGCTCCATGCCGGAGGCGATGATGACACAGCCCGCTTCATAAACGCAGGATTCAGTCTCCACCAGCTTGCGCTCCGCCGTCAGGCTCACACCCTCGATGGTGTCAAATTCATCAATCACCGCACCAAAACTTTCGGCCTGCTGCTGCAAGGTGCCAATCAAATCCCTGCCTGCCACATGGGGAAGCCCCGGATAATTCTCAATCCCGGTAGCATTGGCAATCTGACCGCCCACCAACGCATTTTCCAGCACCAGCACCGACAGGTTCATCCGTCCGGCGTAAAGTGCCGCCGTCAGTCCTGCCATGCCGGCACCGATAATGACAATATCCTTTGCTATATGTTCTTTGGTGCTCTGCATCATTATCTCCTTTCCTTCCGGCTTGCTCACGCTGTTTTCTCACTTCGCTTTACAGCGTCTCTTGCTGATCTGCTACTGAATATATCAGCTGATTGTGACCTCAATGTGACCTTGCCCATAAAAATTCTCGATGTAGGAAAAAACTCCCAATTGCAGAGGCCATAGACAAACAGCAAGATGCTGACCAAGGCAGGAACCTCCCCCCGGAGACCACGCCCAGATATTATGCCAAATAGTTGAACACGCCAAAAATCTAGCCGTTGAGAAAATCACCGCTATGACAGAAGCCCAAAACATGGGCTTACGCAAATCTTCTATAAAATTGACGCACTTCACCAGCACCGCTCAAAGCTGACTGTCAGCCACTTAATTTTTTTCGACCAGCTTCGATATATATGATGGGAATTTGTATCATCCCATCCATCATATAGGAGCTGATGACCATGGAACTGCGGGTTCTAAGATATTTCCTTACCGTGGCGCAGGAGGAAAGTTTTTCCAGAGCAGCGGAAAAACTGCACCTCTCCCAGCCCACCCTTTCCCGCCAACTGAAAGATTTGGAAGACGAATTTGGCAAGCAGCTGCTGATCCGTGAGCCGCGCCGCATCCTGCTGACGGAAGACGGGCTGCTGCTGCGCCGCCGGGCCGAGGAAATCCTGTCTCTGGTGGACAAGACCACCGGGGAACTATTGCGCAATGAAGAAATCAGTGGCGATATCCGCATCGGCGCCGGGGAGTCCATCCACTTTGGCCAAATCATGGCAGTGGCGCAGCGTTTGCGGCAAAAGCATCCCGGCCTGCGCTTCCACATAGTCACAGGCGATGGCAGCACCACCATGACGCGCCTTGACCGGGGCCTTATCGACTTCGGCTTTGTCTACGGCAAGCTGGACCCTGCCAAATATCAGGAGCTGCCCCTGCCCGTCCATGACCGCTGGGTGCTGCTGCTGCGCAGGGAAGATGAGCTGACCCAGAAGGAAGCCATACGGGCAGAGGATTTGTGGCAGCGGCCCCTGCTGTTCTCCCGGCAGACACTTTCGACCAGTACCCATGGCGATGAGCTGCGCAACTGGCTGCAGAAGCCTCTTGAGCAGCTGGAAATCTCCGGCTCCTACACCCTGATCTACAACGCCGCCCTGATGGTCAAGGAAGGCATGGGCTACGCCCTCTCCTTTGATGAGCTGATCAACACGCAGGGAAGTCCCCTCTGCACCCGGCCCCTGGAACCGCCTATCTGGGCAGAGCCTGCCATCGTCTGGAAGAAGAATCAGATTTTCTCCAAAGCCTCCCAGGCCTTCCTGGAGGCACTGCAAGAAAAATTTACACCTTGAAGCAAAGAATGCCCCCTGTCGCACAAATCCGACAAGGGGCATTTTAGCAGGACTTCACGAAGCAGCAGTTATTTCGTATTTCACGAAATGCTCTTTTTCTGACAGGGGCAGGCGCACTTCTACTTTCGTGCCTGCCTCTTCGTAGGCCGTTTCCAGCACAGCATTCAGCTGGTGGAGCCTGGTTACTGCCGCCCCCTCGTCATAGGGTATCAAAAGGGTCATGCGCACCTGGCTTTCCTTGAAATAACCCTCTATGCACCGCTCAAGGGCCTCCAGGTTCTCACCTGTCCTGGCGGAGATGAAGACACCGCCCCAGCCATGGAGCAGGCGTTCCCTGACATGGGGATTATCCATCTGGTCAGCCTTGTTGAAGACATAGAGCACAGGCTTTTCATCTGCCTCCAGTTCTTTCAGCACTGCCACCACCGCCTCAATCTGAGCTTCCACATTCTCATTGCTGCAATCCACCACATGGAGCAACAGGTCTGCCTCCTGCACCTCTTCCAGGGTGGCCCGGAAAGCCTTGACCAGGGTGTGAGGCAGTTTCTGGATGAAGCCCACCGTATCTGTCAGCAGTATTTCCTGCTTTTCCGGCAGCTGCAGATAGCGGGTGGTGGTATCCAGGGTAGCAAAGAGCTTGTCTTCGGCAAAAACCTCGGAGCCAGTAAGTTTATTGAGCAGCGTGGACTTGCCCGCATTGGTGTACCCTACCAGAGCCACCAGCGGAAACTGCGATTCCTTGCGCCGCTGGCGGTGCAGGCTGCGGCTTTTCTTCATGCTGTCAATCTGCGCTTCGATATCGTGAATCTTGCTGTAAATGCGCCGCCTGTCCACTTCCAGCTTGGTCTCGCCGGGGCCGCGGGTGCCGATGCCACCGCCCAAGCGGGAGAGGGAAAGCCCCTGCCCGGTGAGCCGGGGCAGGTTGTAGCGCAGCTGGGCCAGTTCCACCTGCATCTTTCCTTCCCGTGACCTGGCCCGCTGGGCAAAGATATCCAGAATCAGTGCTGTGCGGTCAATGACCTTCACTCCCAGCAGCCGCTCCAGATTATGCTGCTGGGAAGGGGTCAGCTCATCATCCAGGATCAGAAGGGTTGCCTCCAGATTCTGAATCTCCATAGAGAGTTCATTGACCTTCCCCTTGCCTAAGAAAAAAGCCGCATCCGGCTTTTCCTTGCGCTGGGTAAAGACCCCCACCACCTTGGCTCCAGCCGTATCAGCCAACCGTTCCAACTCAGCCATTGATTCTTCAATAGGCCAGCTGCTGCCGGAGCGCTCCACTCCGGCAAGTATAGCCCGCTCCACTTCATCTTCGGTTTTTTTCGTGCTTTGGGCCGCCAGTTTCTTGTTGACCACTGTCACCAGGAAGTTGAGATTTATCTGGCTCAGCACCTTATCCTCCACCGGGCCGTACTGGGTCAGCAGCTGAGTGCCGTCCTCGCTGGTTTCTCCGGCAAAGAAGCCCAGGCAGCCGATGATCTTGCCCTCCTTGCGTCCAATGGCTGCCATGCAGTCAAAGCGCAGGCGGCGCAAGGAGGACAGGTCAGGCACACTAAGCCGCACATCCCCGCCGGGATGGGTATGGATGCAGCGGATTCCCGACAGGCGCAAATCCGAGCGCGTCTTCTGCTTGAAATCCGGCAGATCAACCGTAGCCGTATCCCCCAGGGACACCTGCACCACCTTGCCCTGACGATTCAGATACACCGCCACTTCCCTGTCTGTATCCTCGGTGATGGAAAGCATCTCCTCATTGAGTTCCCGGATAGAAATCTGCCCCAAGGGCACTTTCAGCTCATAGAGAGCCTTCAGCTTTTCCAGCACGTAGGTTTTGATATTGGCCAAATCGCCATTTACTTGCATATTTCCGCACCACTCCTTCAAAAAACATTCTTTCGATAAATTCTTCTTAGCTTTGCCTTGCCCCTGCTTATTGATTAAAAAATTTGCTCACAGCAGTCCGAATATAACTGCCAAAAAACGGAACGCAACGTCATAGGCGCTGCCTTTGCTGTTCCGCTTGCTATGATTGCTGGCCATATAAATCGCGTCACTGCTAACATACTACGGCATCTTTCTGCAAAACATCTGCAAGCTTTTTTAATCTTCCCCCGCCTTTGCCTTGCAGATCAGCTGGGTCATGGTACCCATGGGGCAGTATACGCACCAGGAACGAGGCTTATAAAACAGCATCGTTATGATGCCCAGCAGCGCCGAGGTTAGCATCAGGCTGTAAAAGCCATAGGCAAACTGCACCGCCCAGGGACTTGCTGCCGTGGAAGATGACCATGCCCAGGGAACGCTGAAGGTCCAGAACAGGGTCACTAATTCTGCCACCTCCCTGGCCCCTCCTGCCACCAGATAAGTTGCATAGAGCACATTTGCAAACATCAGCAGAAAGAAAATCAGGAAGCCATAACGAAAGCCACGGCTCTTCATCCAGGCCGGCATATCACGCTTCCGGGAAAATCCTTTCTGGCTGCCCAGCATCCGCAAAAGCTGTCCCCTGTCGCAGTAGCGATTGCAGAAATGCTTATTGCCAAAGCCAATGGCAAAGAGCAAGGGCAGGAAAAAGCTGATCAGCCCCAGCCAGGCAAAGAGGATATTGAAAAACCCCAGAGAAAAATATATGACCGACCAAATCCACAGGTAATTGTACCAATGCTGTTTCATGCTCTCACCTCCATGCTGATGGCAGAAGCCGGACATTCGGCGCTGCATCGCCCACAGCCAACGCATAGTGCCCCATCCACCACAGAGAAACTCCCCTGCCACACAGAAATGGCTCCACGCGGACACACTGCCTCGCAAGCCCCGCAAGCTGCGCAGTGCTCACGATCCACCATCGCATATCTTTTCGGCTTTGCGCCATTTACGGCTGTCTTTTCCATCATCTGCCACTCCTTACAGACTCCCGCAGGCAATCACACTGCAACTCACTTTATATATTTGTATATTATATTTTTACGATTTACTTGTCAAGGCATTTTCCCTGCTTTCTCAAGGACGTTTCATAAATTGGGCTGCACGACAAAAAGCAAGAGCTTCGCTATTAGGGCGTGTTGATTAATTCACTAAGCCCATCTTCACGTATCTTGACCGTCCCTGCTGCGTTGACAAATCCTCGACATAGCACCGCTATGCCTCCGGTTTGTCGCCTTGCAATGGACAGCCAATCTACGCAAATCTGGGCCAAGTTCATTTAATCAACACGCCCTAGCTCTTGCTTTTCTGTTATGCAATAATCTTACTTCGCAGCTGCCTGAGACAGACGACTGTATTTTTTATGGCAACGCTCCAGACGAAGGGCCACAAAGCTGTTCCTCTGCTCATAAAGCAGGAAGGCAGAAAGCATCACTGCTGCCAAATCTGCAGCGGGCACTGCCAGCCATACGCCGCTGAAGCCTATGAGCTTCGGCAGCACCAGCAAAAAAATCACGATGCCTGCAAAGTTCCTGGCAAAGGAGGCAATAGCCGAAGTCCTGCCATCAGATATAGCAGTGAAGAAACCGGAAGCGAAGATGTTGAACCCGGACAGCAGGAAGCTGAAGCCAAAAAACCAGAAGCCATTCACTGTAAGCTCATGGGCATGGCTGCCAGCAGGCAGGAACAGGCTGATAAGAGGCTCTGCCAGCACTCTGGAACCAGCAAAGGAAACCAGGGAGAAAATGCCGATAGTCAGTAAGGCCAGCCTCATGAGCCGCATAAGCTCGCGATAGTTCTTCGCTCCGAACTGATAGGAAAAGATGGGCGCAATGCCCTCGCTGAACCCTACCAGAATGGATGTCAGCAGCATTTCTACATAAAGTATCACGGAAATGGCCGCTACTCCGACCTCCCCGGCCCAGGCCAGGGTGATGATATTGAAAAGCAGGGTAGTGACTCCCATGGAAAGTTCTGTGACCAGTTCTGAGGAACCATTGTACACGGCCTGCCCCAAAGCTCGCCATTCCATGACAGGCTTCCTGAAGCGTATAAGGAGGCTGCAACGGCTGAAGTAATAGATACCGATAAAAGCCGCTGCCGTCTCTCCCAGCCCCGTGCCCAGAGCCGCCCCCACAATGCCCCAGCCCAGCTCTGCCATAAAGAGATAGTCAAGGCCGGCATTCAGCAGTCCAGACACCACTGACACCAGAAAACCCTGCATGGGTCGTCCGTCAGCGATGAAAAGAGCATTGAAGACCATCATCAGAGCCGCTGCCGGGAAAAAAGGCAGCAGGACTGAAATATAACTTGCGCAAGCCTCATGCAAAGCAGGAGTGGCTCCCAGGAATGAGAGCAGCGGCTCCATAAAGAGCCAGAGGAAGAAAGCCAGCAGCAGGCTCAGCACTACGGCACTGCCAGTGATGAGGGTGAACCTTCGGCCCGCAAGCTCGCTATTACCCTCTCCCAAAGTCCTGGCAACCAGTGCCGAGCCACCGGCGGAGAGCATAATGGCCAGCCCCAATACCAGATTGAAGGCCGGATAGACGATATTGGAAGCCGCCAAAGCGTCACTGCCAACATAGCGGCCAATGAAGACCCCATCGGTGACGGTATAGAGGGAGATGACAATCATCATGCCGATGGAAGGAGCCGCAAACTTCAGCAGTGACCACATACTGTGGTGATAAGACAGGGGATTATGGGTGATCATACTCATAATAATTTTCCTTTCCGTAAGAATAGATACCTTGAACACTTTGTTTTTTCGTTGTATAGTAATCATAAAGTATACAGTAACTGTAATGTCAAGGAGAATTTTCATGACACGCCGCATGACCTTCCACACAGGTGAATTTGCTCGCATCACAGGTGTGAACAAACGCACCCTGCACTACTACGACAGTGAGGGCATCTTCAGCCCGGACTCCATAGAGCCCAATGGCTACCGGGCCTACTCCTCTCGGCAGTTCTATCCCTTCTACATGATTCGCATGTTCAGGGACATGGGACTTGACCTGGCGGAAATCAAGGAATATATGCAGAACAGGACACCAGAAAGGTTCTCCAAGCTTCTGGCAGGACAGGAGGAATGGCTGGAGCAGGAAACGGCCAAGCTTCGCCGCATGAAGCAGATAGTCGCCAACCAGCGGCACATTCTCCAAAAGGCCAGCAAAGTAAAGCTTGACCAGGTAGAAATCATGGAACTGCCCGAGCAGCGCCTCCTGGTTTCGGAAAACCTGCGCCCGCTCCACCTCAAAGAAGACTGGGAAGCCATCGAAGAAAAGCTGGCCGCCCATATGCGCCTGGCCATGGAAAGTGAAGCTATCACAGGCTCCACCTTCGGCGCCATGGTAGCACAGGAAGACTTCATGCACCCCGGCTCCGAGCATATCATCAGCTATTTCTGCGTGGCCACAGACAAAAAATGGCGCCAGCTCCCCAAGGAACAGCGCCGCCTCCGACCAGCAGGCCTCTACGCCGTGACCTGCTTCTCCGGTGACTATATGAATACTGCCGCAGCCTACGAAAGATTGCGCAACTATATGCAGGCCCACCACCTGAAGCCAGCAGGCCCCTCCTACGAAGAAAGCCTGCTGGAAGATATGAGCACCGCCAATCCCGAAGAATTCATCACCAGAGTGGCGGTGCCCATATATACTACAGCAGACATCTGCGACACAAATATTTAATTTCAGCCAAATTCAAAATAGCAGTGCTATGATGAAGCGGTTAGCTACTCTCTTCGCGATTATCAGGAGGAACAAATGAACATTGACCAAACACTGCTGCTTTTCATCCAGGATTACCTGCGCTCAGACCTCCTTTCCGGCCTGTTCTGCACCATCACCGTTCTGGGCAATAAGGGAGCCCTCTGGCTGGCCTTCCTGCTGATGCTGCTCATTTATCCGAGGACCAGGAAACTGGGGCTGTTAGCCGGGCTTTCCCTGCTGATCTGCGTCATCCTGGGCGAGGCTCTAAAATATACGGTCATGCGGCCCCGTCCCTTTCTGGAAATAGCTGAGCTGGTTCCCCTGGTAAAGCCGCCTGACTCCTACTCCTTCCCCTCCGTCCACACGGTGTCCTCCTTTTCCGTGGCCTGGATTATCCTCTGGTCACACTTATCAGGCAAGGTGCGCTATGCCGTGTTCGCCTTCGCCCTGCTCATGTCCTTTTCCCGGCTGTATGTGGGGGTTCACTACCCTTCTGATGTGCTGGCAGGAATTCTGCTTGCCCTGGCAGGCAGCTATGGAGTATGGCGCTGGAAAGGGCATCTGCTGAAGCAGTCTGTTTTGGGAAGCAGTTCCTGCAAGGAGAGGGGTGAATGGCTATGATGGAAAACGAATCTGAACTTTTGAACGGGCTTAACCAGGCGCAGCTGGAAGCTGTTACTTCGACTGAGGGCTTTGTGCGGGTATTGGCAGGGGCCGGTTCCGGCAAGACGCGGTCACTCAGCCATCGCTTTGCCTACCTGGTCAACGAAATCGGCATCATGCCCGGGAATATCCTCTGCGTGACCTTTACCAACAAGTCAGCTATGGAAATGAGGAAGCGCATCCATCAGCTCACGGGGGACAACGATACGGGGTATATCAATACCTTCCACGGCTTCTGTGTGTCGGTGCTGCAGGAGGACAGCCATGCCGTGCAGTATCCCAAGAGCTTTCTGGTGCTGGACAACAGCGATATTGACGCCATGCTGAAGCTCATCTACGAAGAACGCAATTTATCCCTGCGGGATATGACCTTTGCCAAGGCCCGGGATATGATTGAGATAAGGAAGATCTTCAAAGAGCCTGAATACTATCAGGACATGATTGCCATGTCCCAGGAGGCTGTCAAGGAGAAGTACGACCGGGCTGCAGAGCCAGCTGATATCATCTTCTACGGCTATCTTTACCAGGAAAAGAAATGCTTCGGCCTGGACTACAATGACCTCATCAAGTTCACCCTGTATATCTTCGAGCAGAAGGAAGAGCTGAAGTTGAAATGGCAGCAGCGGCTGGAATACATCATGATCGATGAGTTCCAGGATATTGACGAGCTCCAGTACCGGCTGATGAAGATACTCTGCGGCTACCATAAAAACCTCTTTGTGGTGGGTGACCCTGACCAGACCATCTATACCTGGCGCGGAGCCAATATCCGTTACTTGCAGAATTTCGACCAGGAATTCAAGCCCTGCCAGACCATCTATATGATGGAGAACTATCGTTCCACGCCGGAGATAATTGCCGTAGCCAATGACCTTATCGCCCATAATCGCTATCGCATAGAGAAGAACCTCCTCCCCACCCTTCCCTCAGGTGACAGCGTCCTTTGTGCCAGTCACGCTTCACCGGAGAAAGAGGCAAAGTGGGTAGCCCAGGAGATAGAGAAACTCCACGAAAAAGAGGTGCCCTATCGTGAGATAGCTGTACTCTACCGCGCCCATTACCTGACGCGGCCTCTCGAAGAAGTCTTTTTGAAGGAAGAACTTCCCTATGCCATCTACAGCGGCATTCAATTCTTTGACCGCAAGGAAATCAAAGATGCCCTGTCCTACCTACGCATGATCGCCTATCGTGACGACTTGTCCTTTCAGCGGATCGCCAATGTGCCCAAACGCAACCTGGGCCAGCGCCGCATGGCCTTCCTGCAGGAATACGCCGAGCAGAACAAGTGCAGCCTTTATGAAGCCTTGAAGGCAAATCTTGATAATGCCCTGCTGAAAGGCACCAAGGCTCATGCTTTTGTGGATCTGATAGAGGAATTTTCCTCGACTTGCAGTGGCAGGCCTATCTCAGAAGTGATCTCAGCGCTTCTGGATGCCAGCGGCTATGAGGAAATGCTGCGCACGGAAGGCAGCCAGGAACGGCTGGACAATCTGGCAGAACTCAAACAGGCTATCTATGAGTACGAAACCTCCTGCGGGGAGGAAGCCATGCTGGAGCATTATCTGGCCAGGGTGGCACTCTTAACCAACAGCGACACCGCCGAGCAGGGGGACAAGGTCAAGCTCATGACCGTCCATGCCGCCAAGGGGCTGGAATTCCCCTATGTGTTCCTCTGTGGCCTTAACGAAGGCATCTTCCCGTCACGGAAAACGAAGACGGAACAGGCCATGGAAGAAGAACGCCGCCTGGCTTTCGTGGCTATGACCAGGGCACAGAAACGCCTCTACCTGTCAGCCGCCTCCGGCCTGAACTTCGATGCCTCAGTAAGATACCCCTCCCGCTTCCTGCTTGAACTGGACAACAGCCTGCTGGAGTACGCAAAGCCCATAGCAGATAATATCAGGGAAGATGCGCTGGGCTATATACGCGATATGAGCAAATGGATAAAGCGGGAAAGCTCAGAGAAACAAGCGGCTTTGGCCCCAGGGGGCAAAGTCAGGCACCGCATCATGGGGGAAGGAGAAATCCTCGGCCTCAACACGGACCAGGGCGCATATCTCATCAAGTTTGAGGGCCTAGACACGCCAAGGGAAATATCCTTTAAGGTGAAAATGGAGAAATTGAAGTAAAGAATAAAGCCTTCATCTCAGCAGTCAGACTGATAAATCTCACTGTACTGGCTTTTGGCATGGTTACCAACATTGCTGGTTTCGATTTCAGCGCCCTCTGGAATCTCAGCGATTTTGCCAACCTCCTGATAGTCTGCTGCAACCTGCCCCTCCTGTATCTGGGCTTCAACAAAGTACAAAAGGTCTTCGAGGATTTTAATGACGGTCTCCATGAGAGCCTCGATAGATGCCTAGGCATCCTTCTTGGACAGGTCAGACTTCTCTGAGACCAGACCTGCGAGCAAATCTTTGCCGATTACGTTATCGTTTGCCATGATAATTTCCCCTTCCATAGTTAAATACCTCACAGAGTATAGCACGGGAGCCACATGTCGTCTATTACTTATGCTACTCAAGCAGGAAAATATAAACTTTCGTTGAATTCGTAGGTGAGAGTAATATTGATTGAATGAGGTACTGGAGAATGGATAATAACGAAAAGCGTATATGGGGAATACATACCAAAGATGATGAATTATTTCTGAAGCAAAATAAAATAGCTATAGGTTGGTGCGAAATTGGAGATTTGAAAAAAATCCCTGCCACTAAGAATGATTTCAAGGCTAAGTATGCTTCGACTTATCCAAACGATAAGAAAGGTTCTATTCCTGTCAGTTCTGGTATGTTATTCAGATTTTGCCACGAGGTACAGATAGGAGACTATGTGGTTTACCCATCTAAGTCAGACCACATGATTAACATTGGTGAGGTAATAGGGGACTATATCTATGAACCGTCCCAACCTAACTATCCACAGGTTCGTCAGGTTAAATGGCTTAAACATATACCTAGAACTTCATTTTCTCAAGGGGCTCTATATGAAATAGGTTCCGCAATGTCATTCTTCACTGTAAAGAATTATGGGGATGAGTATCTTGCTGCGCTAGAAAAAGGTTCTAAAATCAAGCCTTCACTTGATGAGGATGAAACTATCGGTGCAACTGCAGAGGAGATAGTTGAAAGCACTAGGGATTTTATCTTAAAAGAAATAAGCCATCATCTAAAAGGTTACGCTTTAGAAGAATTTGTAGCAAACCTCTTGCAAGCAATGGGGTATCGTACAACAGTATCTCCTCACGGTGGCGATAGCGGAATTGATATAAAGGCTTACAAGGATGAACTTCCTCCTCGCATACTTGTACAGGTTAAGAGCCAGGATGGTGCTATTAACGAGTCAACCCTTCAGTCATTGAAGGGAGCGATGCATGAGGGTGATTACGGTTTGTTTGTAACGTTATCTACCTACACAAAGAAAGCAAATGAGTATCTGCAGCATACTCCAATAATTAGAGGGATAAATGGTAACGAGCTTGTTGACCTCGTTCTCAAGTATTATAATCTACTCGATAAGAAGTACCAAAATATGATACCGTTGAAGATGGTTTACATTCCTGTCCCAAAAGATGAGTCAGAGCAATAAGAGAAATTCCGAGCCTGTGAAGAAATCTCTGTAAATAAGGTCTTCTATGATGGTTAATGGATATTAAGCTGGCAGTCTATCAAGGTACATTATGAACAGTTCTCCCCGTACTTTGCCCCAATTTCTTATGGGCATAGTCCATTTCTTTGTTGCTTCAAATGTAGCCAGGTAAAGAGCTTTGAGCAGAGCTTGGGAACTAGGGAAAACACTTCTCTGCCGGTTTAACCTGCGATATGAAGAATTGAGACTCTCAATGGCGTTAGTAGTGTAGAAGGCGGTACGAACATTGGTGGAAAATTTGAAGATTGGCGTTATTACATCCCGATTGTCGTGCCACCGCTTCATAGCCAAAGGATAATGGGGCGTCCATTTCTTATCCACTTCTTCAAGCCTCTTAACGGCAGTCTTTTCATCAGGTGCGGTATAGATCGTACGAAGGTCTTTTGCAAAATCCTTCATGTCCTTATTGGCTACGTATTTAAGAGTGTTGCGCACCATGTGTACGATACAGCGCTGGTGCTCCGTCTTTGGAAATGCTGCAGTCACAGTCTCCTTGAGCCCTGTGAGGCCGTCAGAGCATAGGATAAGGATATCCTGAACCCCGCGGTTCTTGAGACTGTTCAGGACAGTAAGCCAATATTTGCTGCTCTCGTTTTCACCGATTTCAATATCCAGCACTTCCTTGATGCCATCTTCGTTAATGCCCATCACAACGTAGGCCGCCAGTTTGCTGACAATGTTATCCTGGCGCACCTAGAAATGGATTGCGTCGATGAAGACCACAGGATAGATGCTGGCCAGGGGGCGATGCTGCCATTCGTCAATTATTGGCAGCATCTTGTCCGTTACATCTGATATGAAACCTTCCGAGGCTTCAAAACCGTATATGTCATTGATGGTTTCAGAGATTTGCCGCGTGGTCATGCCTTTGGCGTACATGGATATGATTTTATTATCGATTTCTGAGATGTCCTTCTGGCGTTTCTTGACTACCTTAGGAGCAAACGAGGACTGTCGGTCTTGGGGAACATCGATCTGCAACTTGCCATAGCTGCTGTTCAAAGTCTTGGACTTGTAGCCATTGCGAGCGTTATCGCTGTCTGAACGCTCAGATTTGCTATAGCCAAGATGTTCATCCATCTCGGACTCCATCATTTCCTTGATGGTACCGCCACAAAGATCCTTGAGTGCATCCTGAATATCCTTGGCACTCTCGATGTCATACTCTTGGAAGAGTTGCTGGATGATAGCCCGCTTTCCCTCAGTCATCTGTACTTTGTGAACGTCTTTTCTCTGTTTTGCCATAATAAAAGGCCTCCTATGATTAAGATTGTATCATAGAAGACCTTATGACTTCGAGAGGGAAGTTGATTTACAGAGAAACTTTCACAGTTTCTTACATGCTCCTCGCTTATTTATACATATCGTGCAAGGTAATCAGCTTATATTCTGATTTGTATGTTTCATCGCTGAACCGTATAGTAGGGGAGATCTATGACAAATTCATTTTGCATTCATCTCTGCAAGAATTTCTTCTTTTAATTTATCACGTTCTATTTCTTTTTTAACGCTTTCAACTAAAGCAAAACGTTCTTGCTCTTCGATTGTTTTTTGCTGCAATCTTGTCAAATTAATTACGGTTTCGTAATCGACATCAAGCATCTTACATGCATGATGGAAACCTCGCATCATATCAGATTTCTCTTTTTTATCTTTCTCACCACTATAAAATAAATGGACTAATGCTCCACTACCATCACTTATATATGCTGATTGTAATTGCCTATGATTTGACAATGCATATAGATTTTGTGGAGTTAGTATTACTATACCATGAAATTGACTTAAAACAGAGGTAACAAAAAGGCCTGAATTGAATTCTGCATCATGATTAACCTTTCCAAGTGGTATTGTAATAGTATCGCCTTCATCAAAAACAAAATTAATGAATTTTAGGCCAAATATGTGGTAATCAGCCTTTTGAGCAAGTGTGGAGGCACAAAGCTCAAGGGGGTTCCTGTCAAAGCTCTGTTCACTTACACGCTCACCAATGTCTTCCGCATGGGGAGCTTCTATATGCAGAACAAGCTTGGGAAGATTCATGACAGCTTTTCAAAGAACACCTACTATCGCTTCCTCATGAGCCCGCGCACCAACTGGCTCCGCTTTACCACGCTCCTTTCTGCGAGGATTATCAATGGACATCTCCGCAATCTGACCTCCGAGAATCGTGATGACTGCTTTGTCATTGACGACTCTCTGTATGAGCGCGCCGGATTCAAGCATACGGAACTTGCCTCCAGGGTATTTGACCATGTTTCCATGCGCTACAAGAAGGGCTTCAGGTTGCTGACTCTTGGATGGACGGATGGTTGTACTTTCCTGCCCATCAACTATTCCCTTCTGGCCTCAAACGATGATGAAAAGGTTCTCGGTCCCTGCAACAAGATCGACAGGCGAACCATTGCCGGGAAGCGCAGGCTCATGGCCCGCCAAAAGGCTACTTCTGTTATGGTAGACCTCTTGAAGACTGCACTGGCAGCAGGACACAGGGCAAAGTACGTCCTCTTTGACAGTTGGTTTTCCAATCCCAAGCAGTTGCTGGATATCAAGAAGCTGGGCCTCAATACAATAGCCATGGTAAAGCGCAGCAGCAAAAGATTCTACATCTTCGAAGGAAAATCCATGGACATCAAGAAGATTTTTGCCTCCAGCAAG
>JAGBLH010000074.1 GCA_017635515.1 Selenomonas sp. | reverse complement strand
CGCCATAACAAGCGGAATGAGGGCGATTTTACGCGATAGGATAATTCAACTTTACGAAGATTGCGCCGCCAAAGGCAGGACTCCGTTCTATGCGGTGGAAAATGTAACTACGATGTATAAAGCGTACCACGATTTAGGCGGCAACGGCGCGATAACGGAAGTTTACAACAAATTTATCCAACTTCCGCAGATAAAGGAGGCACAGAAATGAAGCAAGCTACGGAAATATTAAGATTTGCTCTAACAAAAATTGACGATTTTAAAATTCAAGGCGCGGCTCGGTGGATGATTTATCTCTTCGTTGTCTTGCTTATGTGTTGTATCGCTCTTTTCATCATCGGCTGGATTTTTACTTGGAAGAATACGGGCATTATCTCACTCGGCGATATGTCGGCGTTTATTGGCGAGATTACGAGCGTTTCTTTTGTCGCGGCTATTGGATTTTTCGGTAAGGCTCTCGTTGACAAGGACGGAGACGGTATTCCCGATGAGTTTGAGAAGTAAATAGAGATTATGTTCCCGCTACGGATTGTTCCGTGGCGGGATTTTTTTTATTTTTTAACGGTTAAGTTTTCTCTTTGTCACAAGTACAGGCGCACCATCTACCGCTGCAACAAGAAATATGACGGGCATAAGTGCCAAACGCCCCATGTGACTGAGGAGGAAATCAAAGCGGCTTTCGTCACGGCCTTCAACAAGCTGGTGACGGAGCGGGAAGAGATTGCCGCCAATGCCCGGCTCGTCCGACAGACGCTCTGCGACACCACGAAGTTGGAGCAGGAGAAAGCCAGTCTGCAACAGGAACTTGCGGTGCTGGTGGAGATGACCCAGAACTGCATTGCCGAGAACGCGAGGATTGCCCAAGACCAGGGGGATTACCAGAAACGCTACAACGCCTTGGTGGAACGGTACGAGAAGGCCAAGGTACGGTTCGATGAGGTGACGGAGGCCATCGCAGAGCGGTCAGCCAAGGGTGAGAGGCTGGCGGGGTTCATCAGGACGCTTGAGGTGCAGAAAGAGCCTGTGGCGGAGTTTGATGAGCGGCTGTGGGGAGCGATGGTGGACTGTGTGACGGTGAGCGTGGATGGGGGTATGAGCTCTGCCTGATGAAAAAGTTCGTCATCCTTAGTGAAGGGCATGTTCTTCATACTTTGTAACATCAGTTACAGCATATTCCTCCCTTATATGCTACCATAACAAATAACACACAGGAAAGGATGCTGCATATGGGTAAATGGGGCGTGTTTTATTCCTCCGTCACTGGGAATACGAAAATGATAGCGGAGAAGATTGCCGCAACTGTCGGGGAAGCCGAGGTTTTGCCAGTGGAGGAGATGCCGGAGGATTTGTCGGCCTATGAGGTGGTGGCCCTGGGCTATTGGCTGCGGCTGGGGGGGCCTGACCCTAAGATGATGCAGTATCTCCCCAGGGTGAAGCATGCTACGGTCATACTCTTTGAAACCCACGGCACAGACCCCGGC
This sequence comes from Selenomonas sp., assembly GCA_017635515.1. GTDB lineage: Bacteria > Bacillota > Negativicutes > Selenomonadales > Selenomonadaceae > Selenomonas_B. The sequence goes on along the minus strand of JAGBLH010000074.1, from coordinate 3,429 downwards.
AGCGAGCATGCTGTGACTGCTTATGCCAGGGCGGCTTACCTGATGGGGGAGGGCTGCCAGATCCTGGGCACCTTCGGTTGCCAGGGGCGGATCAATCCTGCCCTGCTGGAAAAACGGAAAGACGCCGCCCCGGATGATCCCCATGGGGGTGCAGAGGCCAAGGAGCGCTGGCAGCGGGCCGCAAGCCACCCGGACGAGAATGACCTGGCCGCAGCCGCCGAATTTACCGCCCAAATGCAGCGCAAGCTGCTCCTGCACCGGAAATACATGGAACGCAAGGAAAAGCATCTATAGGCATAAAGCCCGCAGTTTCGTGAAATATCCACGAGGCTGCGGGCTTTTCTCACAAATAGGCTTCAAAGGCTCCCTTGTCCAGCACCTTTATTAACCTGCCCTGCACCTGCAAGATCCCCTCTGCCTGCAAAGCACTCAGTTCCCTGGAGAGGGAGGGGCGGGCCACGGAAAAGTAATCGGCCCAGGTTTCCCTGGTGCAGTCCAGGCGGAAAGTTCCCTCCCCGTCCATGCTCCAGAAAAGGAAACGGATAATCTTTTCCCGCAGGGTGCCGCTGGAGAGCACCTTCAGCTTATTGTGCATAAAATAGGCTTTTCTCGCCAGCACCCGCAAAAGGTTCTGCTGCACTTGCAGGGCGGGAGCGGCCCTTTCACCACCCTGCAGGGAAAAGGCCCTGCTGCCCACCAGGAGCAGCCTGGTCTCCCTGGCTGCCTCCACATACATATCGTAGGGCCGCCCCAACAAAAGGTAGACCTCCCCGAAAACATCCCCCGGCTCCTCAATCTCTGACAGGAAAATACGCCGCCCGGTGAAGCTTTCCTTCTGGATATGCACCCTGCCCTCCAGCAGCACATAGAGGTACTCGGGCCTGTCCCCGTCATGGAACACTGCCGCCCCCTTGGGATATTTCCTTATCCTCACCTGGCTTGAGGAAAGAAATTCCCTGGCGCTCCCTTCATCCATATTTTTTCCCAGCAGGCACCTTTGAAAAATTGCCGCTGCTTCTTCCAGTCCCGGCAAGTCAGCCACCTCCCCCTCATGTGCGAAAAACTCAGCGAAAGCCATCTCCTGCCCTTCGCTGAGTTTATGCTTTCTATGTTATTTTACCCAATCAGGGCCTTGATGTCATCATCTACCGTGCCGATGCCGCCGATGCCGAAGTTTTCTGCTAGAATCCTGGCCACATTGGGGGACAGGAAAGCCGGCAGGGTGGGGCCCAGGTGGATGTTCTTCACCCCCAGGTGCAGCAGGGCCAAAAGCACAATGACGGCTTTCTGCTCATACCAGGCGATATTGTAGACAATGGGCAGCTCATTGATATCCTGCAGGCCAAAGGCTTCCTTCAGCTTCAAGGCAATCAGGGCGAGAGAATAGGAGTCGTTGCACTGGCCTGCGTCCAGCACCCTGGGAATGCCGCCGATCTCCCCCAGGTTCAGCTTGATATATTTGTACTTGGCGCAGCCCGCAGTGAGGATGATGGTGTCCCTGGGCAGGGCCCTGGCAAAGTCCTCGTAGTAGCTGCGGGACTTCATGCGGCCATCGCACCCCGCCATGACCACGAATTTCCTTACAGCCCCGCTCTTGACCGCCTCTACCACCTTGTCCGCCAAGGCAAAGACCTGCTCATGGGCAAAGCCCCCTACAATCTGGCCCCGCTCCAATTCCCTAGGGGGCTGGCATTTTTTCGCTAGCCCGATAAGGGGCCCAAAGTCCTTCCTGCCCTGCTTTGCCTCAATATGGGGGCAGCCGGGAAAGCCCACGGCTCCCGTGGTGAAAAGGCGTGACTTGTAGCTCTCCCTGGGGGGCACCAGGCAGTTGGTGGTGAGAAGGATGGGGCCGTTAAAGGCTTCAAATTCCTCCTTCTGCTGCCACCTGGCATTGCCGTAGTTGCCCGCAAAATGCTTGTACTTTTTGAACTTCGGATAGTAGTGGGCTGGCAGCATTTCTCCGTGAGTGTAGACATCCACCCCCGTGCCCTCCGTCTGCTCCAGAAGCATTTCCAGATCCCGCAGGTCGTGGCCGGAAATAAGGATGCCGGGATTTGGCCTGACCCCAAGCTCCACCTTGGTAATCTCGGGATTCCCAAAGGCCGCGGTATTGGCCTTGTCCAGCAGGGCCATGGCCTTCACTCCCTGCTCCCCCGTCTTTAAGGCCAGGGCCGTCAGTTCCTCTGCTCCCAGTGACTTATCCAGGAGGGCTGCCAGGGTTTCCTGCTGGAAGGCATCAAGGCTTTCATCCTCCTGCCCCAGCACATTGGCATGATGCAGGTAAGCGGAGAGCCCCTTCAATCCGTAGGTAATCAGCTCCTTCAAGCTGCGGAGATCCTCATCTGCCTCGGAGAGAATGCCCACGGCCCCGGCCTTGGCGGCAAAATCCTGCCTTCCAGCCTCCCAAAGTGCCGCCTCCGGCAGCCCCTGCCTGTCAGCCAAGCGGGACAGAAGACTCGCCTTGACCTGCAAAGATTCCTCTATGCGGGAGACTATGGCCTCCCGGTCGAAATTGGCATTGGTGATGGTGACAAAGAGGTTCAGGGTCAGCAGATGATTCACCTCGGAGGAAACCTCCTGCCCCTCATTCCGCAAGCGGGCAGTCACCGCCGAAAGGCCCTTGCTGACGTAAATCAGCAAATCCTGCAAACCTGCCACCTCGGGGGACTTGCCGCAGACCCCCGCCTGGGTGCAGCCCTTGCAGCCCGCCGTCTCCTGGCACTGGAAGCAAAACATCTTATTTTCCATGAAAGCTCTCTCCTTTAATATAATCTTGATTGCTATGCTTCCAGTATAACTCAGACAGGCCCTGGTTTCTGTAACATTTGTTACATTGGTGCCAGTGAAGGTCATATTTAGGGTGCAGCATAGGTTCTCCGCAATCCGGCCTCCGCCGACTGCATAAGAAATGCGCTTCCTCAGTGTATTCCTCTCTCATAATGCCCTGCATTGCCGAGCCGCTAAAGGCAGCTCTGCCCCGCCAGCCACCAACAGCAATCAGTCTGCCCTAAATTCGGTGCATTATGGTCTAAAATAATGCTTTTCCTATATGTAAAGACACAAATTTATTACACCTGCAGAAATTAGGTCGTTTTTCCGCAGATAAAGGAGGCACAGAAATGAAACAAGCTACGGAAATTTTAAGATTTGCTCTCACAAAAATTGACGATTTCAAAATTCAAGGCGCGGCTAGGTGGATGATTTACCTCTTTGTCGCTTTGCTTATGTGTTGTATCGCTCTTTTCATTATCGGGTGGATTTTCACTTGGAAGAATACGGGAGTTATATCGCTCGGCGATATGTCTGCGTTTATCGGCGAGATTACGAGCGTGTCTTTTGTCGCGGCTATTGGTTTCTTTGGCAAGGCTCTCGTTGACAAGGACGGAGACGGTATTCCCGATGAGTTTGAAAAGTGAATAGTGTGTTTTT
>JAGBLH010000073.1 GCA_017635515.1 Selenomonas sp. | reverse complement strand
GAACCACACTTTTTCTTTGAAAAAATCATTTCTAGGCAGCATGACTCGTTTTTCGAATTTTGGGGGCATTGACAACAACATTTTCGCATCCATGCCAGTAGTCCCTATAGACACGTTTTGTGCATTGGCACCTCCTATTTTGGTGCTCACCATCCCATAAATCTCACTGTATTCCTCAATATCAGCCTCCGGCTTCCTTGCTGCAAACTTCCACTCCCTCATCGCCCTTGTCCTAGCCGCCAATTCCTGGATAATGCAGGCAGGCTGCATGACTGATAGCAGGTGATCTGTATCTCCGATAGGAAAAAACACTTGCCTAAGCTTATTCCCTATGGGCGCATGACTATCAGGCTTCTTGAAAGCAAGCAGCTTTTCTTTGATTTCATCATAAGCAAGGCCAAGGGATTCTATATCTTCCCGCAACATATCATCATTATTGAGATGCTGATATACTGTCCTGCCATCCTCCAGTTTCTTGGTCAGCAAACTGCTAGTGGCAGCATATGAGGCACTGCCATACATATCAACCTGGCAATTCACAGTCTTAGTCATCACATAATTACTGTCAGCCACGCCATCCGTAGACACGCAATAATTTATCTGCAGTTCAGGATCTGTATATTTGCCGATATGTGTAGCCAGTTCGATTTTGCAGGCATTATCGGCCAGTCTCAGCAAACAGTCCCTCAAATCCTTATCCTTTTTGGCTTTATTTGCAAGTTCATCCAGAAAAACACTCAACCTTACCCCTCCTCACCTAACAAGCTCAACCATGCCATATTGATCAGAATAGATGCGCTCGCGTTTCTTATCAGAAATAGTCAGCAGTCCCACTCTATAACTCCATTCCTTATCACCCCCGCTTGCGGTGCCATAGTCCCTCTCAAGCCAAAACTTCTCACTTTCTTCAACCTCAGCATGAACGATGCCATAGGTTTCTTCAATCAGCTGAAAATCCCCAGACGCCTCATCTATTTCATAGAATCTATACCGCCCCACGTCATCCTTTCTTAGATACAATTCTCTATCTTTTTCCCCCTTCCGGAAAGGATTCAAAATTTGCGGCAAACCAGTCAAATACCAGTACTCATCCTGCCAGCCGTGAATAAAAGCTGCTCCCACATTGGAAAGATTGCGAAAATCGCTCAATACTTGATGCTCCAAATCTATGAATCTTCTCTTTGGTGTTAAACTTTCCCGCCTGCTGACTCTTGGTATGGCATCTACTCTCTCGGCCAAGCCCTCAACATCTACCAGTTGCTGCAAATCATGTGTCTCCAAGACATATTCCTCACATTCAAAGCCCGGCAAGGTGTATGCTATCTTTTTCCCCTCCAAAGCCAACATATTATATTGCATTATGCAGATATTGCCTAAAGCCTTTGCCTTGAATGCACGTCTATGTCTGCGAATACGACCAGCCAACTGAATGAGCGAGCGATACGAAGATGGCTCCAATATGGCCCAGTCAAAATCATGATCTCGGCCTACTTCCTCGATAGGTGTAGCTATGACAATAAACAAAATATTATTTTCGTCTGCTTCGTCTATGTGCTTACGCATTACACTATCTGTAAAATCAATCTTCTCTGTGTCCTGCCCCTTGCGCTTCAAGGCTCCATCAAGATATTTCTCCTGCAAGGTTCGCAAAAGCAGTGTCTGCCTGCTATGATACACCATAATCCTCGGTGCCATATCCTCTGGCCACACGGCTGTCTCCACGAAATACTTGGCAACTTCCACACAAAGCCTGATATTCGCTGTCCGGACTAGACCAATTGATACTTTCTTATTTGTTTTCTTATCTGTTACGAAGTAATTATGGTGAAGAATGACTGCCGCTTCTTTCATAGATTCACAATATGCTTTTCGCCGCTCATCGCCTGTTTTCCTCAAAATATCACTGCACTCCTTTATCCAGGCCCATCTTTTCGGCGGCTGAACCAGAAGTTTCTTGCAATGGCTCTCAACATACGCAGCATGAGCCCTCCTGAAATCATCTGCTTTTTGGTTGTCCATCAACTTTACTTTGGTCATGAACTCATCACACCAAACGCAGTTGATAGCATTGCTTTTGCCAAAGAAACGGGCATAGAGTGCCCGTCCGCTTTTATAGGCAGAAAATAAACCTTCGGCCAAATCAGGCGGGATAGTTGCCGATGACAATATCACATTGCGCCCCAGCATGCCAGCCAGATGCGTAAGCCTTGCTATAGCTACCAAATCACTGCCTGTGAAATCATCTATCTCATCAATGACAATATCAGCCGTCATCATCCTCAGCACAGGCAGCATATAACGTCCCCCGCGAATGCTTTCCGTGCTTGGCATAAGGTGGTCGATGGTGGACACCAGCACAGGTGCATATAGCAATCTGCGATGCTTTTGGCTTGCATCTTCATTGCGCTGAGGAAAGAGCGCCGCCAAAACCTCTTCTCCCTGAGCAACGCCACCATCAATATCACCAGGCAAAAGCTCATTCATATTTGCAGTATCACTATTGTCGTCCCAAGCGGTCTCAAATTCCTCTTTTCCAACTTCCAAGCGTTCATGCAGTTCCTTGACCGTAGCAGAACCAATCAATACAGCCATATCGTCTTCGTTTAGCCTTACACGACTGCGATATTCGTCACCGGTCTGCAGTGTAAGGCTTCTAAGTCCCAGCAGAAGACTATACCTTAGGGATTCTCCATCTTTCGAGATAGCCATGGCCAGCTTGGCATTGGCAAAGGTTTTGCCACAGCCTGTTCCCGCCATATTGACTACAAACCAACCAACCTCATCCTCAATCTGCGCCTTATTTTCACGCACAGCCTGCACTGCCAAGTCCTGCCAGACAAACTCAGGCATTGCACTTGCCTGTTGGAGTTTCTCCACACTTCTTGCTTGTTTCATACCAGCCATTAGTTTTGGCAAGGCAATGACTGTCTGAACAGCCTGTTGAGAGACACGAACCAGATGTTCAGCAAGTTTCTGCTTCAGCTTTCCTTGGCAGGTATTAGCATATAGGACCTGTCTCCCACCTTTCCATGTTTTATCAGCCTCCTCTGACGAAACAGTATAATCCGCCAGCATCAGGCAAATTCTCGCCTGCAATAAGAAAATTCTCGTGTTGTCATTATCCCATATTTCCAGAAACCCATCTTGCTCATCCAGCACTGCCTGACTGGCTTCTTTCACCTTCTGAAGCCAAACTGCCGAATCAAGCAGCAACCCCTTGGAAAATAGGGGAATTTTCGCCTCTGCGGTTTTCTTATATCCCCATCCAGGCTCAATTAAAGAAAGCACCTCTTGAAAAGAACTGCCCTCGGCTTTCACGAAGCCAGCGCATGCTTCCTTTTCCAGCGTCGGCATTCGATGATGGCACAGAATCAACCAGCAAATCATGCTGGCAATAGGTGGCATTTCACCTATCTCCTGAGCATAGTTTTTTTGTATTGCCGCGATAAGAGCCTTTTCATCAATTTTTCCTTCGGCAAGCTGCTGAAGCCAATCAGCATCGTTATCAGCAGCAGCACAAAGATTCTCCACCAGCTTGCAGCTAAGCCACTCGTGACGATAGCAATCTCTCGCTTTCTTCTTTCGCAGCGATTCCTGGAAAGCATCATTGGCTTTGCCCCAATCGTGCAACAACGAGGTAAGTACCAGTATACCTGAAAGTAATTTCATATATTCCATCATGAACTTCCCTTTTAAATTTATTTAAAGTTCAAACGGTGTATAAATATATCACCAATCAACACCTTTTAAGCCACCTCGCGGCGGTAACTGAATCACAACATTAAAAGTACAAACCTTCTAAGCCGCATTCTTGCAGCGGTAAACTGATTCTTGCAATCCTGCACTATCAATCAGCAGTTTGACTCCCTCCTATTTATTATTTATATCATGGTTATATGTAATTGTCAATCTATTTGTATCATTTCTTCTTTTTAGAGGCTTGCTGATCAAATGCGATAAAGCAATAGTCCGGCAGGATTCACTTGCCGGGCTATTCTTTATTGTTCCAGCAGGGTATCTACACCTTGAATTTCGCTACTTCCTGCTCAAGTTCTCCTGCCATCCTGGCCAGTTGCTGGGTGTTGGTGTTCATTTCGTGGACGGCAGCGGTCTGCTGCTCTGTGGCGGCGGAGACAGTTTCGGCGTTGGATACCACGCTGCGGCTCATCTGGCTGATATTGTCGATGGAATTGCGGCAGGTTTTGGCACTAGCGCCGGCCTCCTGGGAGTCGGCGGAAATCTTTTGGGAGCGCTGGGCGATTTTGTCCACCAGGGTTACGATCTGGTCGAAGACCTGGCCGGTTTCCTCCACGCTTTTCTGAGTGGAGGTGAGCTGGGCGGTGCCGTCGTGCATGCTGCTTACGGCCTGCTCTGTCTCGTGCTGGATCTGGGCGATGAGGGAGGCGATACGGCTGGCGGCTTCTTCGGACTGGGCTGCCAATTTCCTGATTTCCTCGGCCACTACGGCAAAGCCCCGTCCTGCCTCTCCTGCCCTGGCGGCTTCGATGGCGGCATTCAGGGCCAGCAGGTTGGTCTGCTCGGCAATGCCGGAAATGTCATCGGTGATCTTGCCGATGGTGTCGGAGCGCTCGCCCAGGCTGTTGACTACCCGGGCAGATTCACCCACCACTTCGCTGAGGCGGGCCATATCCTTGACGGTGCGGTCTACGACCTCGGCCCCCTTCTGGGCTTCGTCCGTGGCCTGCTTGGTCTCTACCGCAGCCCGACGGGCGTTGTGGGCCATGGTCTCTATGCGGGAGAGCAGGTTTTCCATGGCCTCAGTAGCCTCGGTGATGGCGGTGAGCTGAGTGTTGGTAGCGTTGGCCACATCGGTGATGGATTCGGCCACCTGCTGGCTGGCGGTGGCGGATTGGGCGGTCATTTCATTCAGCTGGGCGGCATCGGAAGATACCTGCTGGGCAGAGCTGCGGATGGCATCCAAAAGCTTTCTCATGCTGCCTCCCATCACTCCCAGCACTTCCACCATCTGGCCGATTTCATCCTGCCGGCTTGCAAATTCCGGATTGATGGGTTCCTGGCGATAATCTCCTTGGGCAAACTTCTGCAGGCGTCCGGTGACAAAGGAGATGGGGCCGCTGAAGCCGCCTGCCAGCTTGATGCCAAAGACCACCATCAGGGCGGAAATCACCAGCATGATAACGGCGGCCATGGCAATCCTGCTGTAGAGGGCGGATTCATTTTCTGCCACATAGGCGGCTGCCGCCTCGTCTATGTAGTCAATCCAGGAGCCTGTGCAGATGATCCAGCCATAGGGCTTGAATTCCATGGAATAGCCCCGCTTGGGCAGGTCAGTGCTCTCGCCGGGCTTGGGAAAGGCGAAGTTGGAGTAGCCGCCGCCCTCCTGCTGGGCTGCCTTGAAGATTTCCTGCATATAGAGGACGCCGTTGCTGTCCTTGTCATTGAGGCGCATCTTGCCTTCGACTTTGGAGCCCAGGGTGGCGTGGGCCACGCAGATGCCAGTATCTTTCTCATCGGCAAAGAAGTAGCCCTTGCCATCATCGTAGCGCAGGGCCCTGATGGTAGCCAGAGCCAGTTCCTTGCCTTGGGCTTCGGTGATCTTGCCCTGCTGCTGCTGCGAGTAGATGCCGTTCAGGGAGGATACCAGAGCTTCTGTCTGCAGCTTGATTTCCCTGTCGTAGTGTTCCTCCAGGTTTTTCCTGTAGGCGATATTTTCCTCTTTGTTTTCCTGGATAGTGCTGAAGATGAAGTATGAGCCTACTGTCAGAGTGGCCAGGACACCGATGGCCACAAACATGGCCGTCAGCCGTCCTTTCACAGAGTTCATAAAAAACATACACATTCCCTCCTACGAAATAGCTATTGCCTTTCTTTCTACATGAGAAGGGGTTTTCCCTTTTTTATCTTGCTGGCTTCATCAAAATGAGGCAGCAGAAGTTTTGATTCGTTTTGCTGGGCGCATAGAAAAAGCCCGGCTGGGTTATCCCCTGCCGGGCCAATTTCAAATAGACAGCGTCAATGTATTGAAGCCGTGATAGCTGCGATAGAAAAGATTGGCTGCATGGCTTTTGACCATGTGCAGGCCCAGGCCGCGGGTGTCACGGGCGGCCTCTGCCATGCCCTGGGGCTTACGGGCCAGGGCTTCCCGGGCCAGCTGGAAGGGGTCGAACTCCTCCCCATTATCACGGAAATGGAGCTCGAAAATGCCATCTTCCCTGGCAATCAGTGTCAGCTGCACCAGCACTTCCTTCCCCTTGCCTTGCAGGCGACTGCTTTCCTCCTCGCAGATTTCCTCCAGGGCCAGACGCAGGAGGTAGCGTTTCTTCTCATCAGCCCCCCAGCGGGCGGCGAAATCCTCCATGGCCTCCAGCTGCTCAGTCACAGCCTCCGCATGGCCCAGGAAGGAGGCGCTGTAGACCCGCTCGTCAGAGATGGACCTGCGCTCCCCCCGGCGCCTGTGGTAAAGCCAGAGCACCGCCAGCGTCACCAGCTCTCCCAGGGGATAGACGAACCAGAAGACATAGAAGCCCCCCTCCGCCAGCAGGAACAGCAGGGGCAGGCTGGCCCCCAGGCGCCGCATGAAGACCACCAGGAAAGCCCCTTTCTCATCCTCCTCGGACTGGAGGTAATTCTGCAGCAGCAAGCATACGCCCATGAAGATGGTGCCGATGCAGAAGACCCTGGCCGCATAGTAGGCCTTGCCCACGTCCCCGATATCCTCCATGCCAAAGAGCAGGTCCAGCACCTGGGGCCAGACCATCACCCCGGCTGTAGCCAGGATGCCCAGGAGCAGAGAATATATCAGGCAGTAGCGGAAGACACGGTGCAGCTCGGTGAAATTGCACTCAGCAAAGAAGGTGGAAAAGAGGGGCTGGGCCGTCTTGCCGATAAACTCGTAGATGAAGATGAACAACAGGGAGAGGTTTTCGATGATGTTGAACACCGCCACCCCTTCGGTGCCTGCCAAATCCATCATGAGGTGGATGGCCACCAGGGTGAAGAGGGCATCGAAGATGTACTCAGAGGAAGTGGCAAAGCCCAGCCGCAGAGCCTTGAAGGACTCCCTGAAGGAGGCGGCCCTGCCCAGCACCCGCAGCTGCCCCCTGCCCAGGCAGAGATAGCCCATGGCAATGGCAAAAGTCCCTGCATTGGCAATGAAGAAGCCGAAGCTGCAGCCGGCAATGCCCCAGTCAAAGACCAGCAGGAGCAGGGCGCTGACAGCCAGATTGGCCACGCCACTGACAGTCTGCAGGGCTATGGCCAGGGTGTCAGCATTGTCATTCCTCAGGTAGGCGGTCACCACCTCCATGAGAATCTCAAAGGGAATCCCCAGCAGGATGTAAGAGATATAGCTTTTGGCCAGCCGGTAGGCTTCCCCATCCTCCGGCGAAGTGCCCAGCACCGCCAGCAAGCCCTCCTCCATCAGCAGCCCTCCGGCTGCCACACCGAAGCCGATGGCGGCAGACAGCCGCAGGAAGAAACGGAAGATGGAGAGAGCCTCCTCCTTTTTCCCCTCATTCATGAGATTGGCATAGATCACTGCTCCACCCATGGAGAGACCAAAAACAAAGAACGCCGCCAGCAGGAAAAGGGGCGAGGCAAAGCCTACGGCAGCCAACCCCTCCGTGCCGATGGCATGGCCCACCAGAATGGTGTGGCCCATTTCCGCCAAGGCCAGGCCAATCCCCGCCAAGGGGGCAGGCAGCACTGCCCCCAAAAACATCCTGCGGGTAAAATAAGCATGATCCACTTTTTCCTTCAAACTCAAGGACAAACCTCCTTGTCAGGCTTCCAGTTCACGGAGGATATCTGCAGGCTTCTTCCCTGCCGCCAGGCCATGGATGACCCGGGCGTAGTTCTGCAGGAAAGTCTCTACAAATTTATCGCTGTACTCCAGAGTATTGTAGGTCAGGTTCACATAGAAATCATCGCTGCGGCGGTGGACGAAGAAGTCGAAATTCTCCTCCTCAAAGTCCTCGATTTCCTCATATTCCGCCCGTCCCCCGCAGAAGTCGAAGCCTGTATCCATGTCCTCCCCCTGATAGGAGAAGGCCACGATGAGGGGCACCGGGTCACCTTCATAGAGGGCATGACGGCGGCAGAGCAGGACATTTTCCTGGGTCTGGCGGACAAAATCTCCTGCTCCCATGTTTTCGTCCCAGCTTACGCAGAGAGGATAGTGACGGTAGATGGCTCCCAGGGTGCGCTCAAAGCGGATGTCATCACGGCCATTGTAGATGGTGAGCACCACCCCGGCCTGCTCCCCGTTGTTGCGGCCCTGCAGCAGGCCGAAGGCGGCAGCGGTCAAAGTGCCGTCCGTGATGCCCTGGGCCTTGGTGAAAGCATCCACCGCTGCCAGGTCCACATGGACGGGCACGAAGATATCCTTGGTTTCGTTCTCCCCCTTGGGGTCCAGGTCTCCTGGCAGTTCGCTGAGGCGGCTGGTAAAGGAGCGGACAAAATCATGGTTCCACTGCTGTTCCTTTTTATAAGCCTCGGTGCCCAGCTTTGCCTCTATCTCGTCATAGTAGTCAAAGATGCTGTACTCCTCCGGCTGAACTTCTTCGCCACGGTAGGCGGCATCCAGGTCCTGCAGGAAGATCTCAATGGAGTCCCCGTCAATGATGGGGTGGAGGAAGTCAAAGTAGAACAACTTGCTCAGGCTGCCATCCTCCTCCCTGATGGCAAAGAGGCGCATGACGAACATACGGGTGTCAGGCTTGTTCCTGCTCTGTCGCAGTTTGGGCTTCAGTGCCTCATACTCTGCCCGGGACACCTCTTCCACAGCGGGACGCAGTTCCTGCAGGTCACCCTGCTTCCAGCGCAGGGCTCCCCCTTCCGCCTCTGTAAGCCTGGCATCAACTGCCGGGTGGGCCAGCAGCACCTTTTCGACGGCCACCGCCAGCTGCTGTAAATCAGTGACAGCAGACAGGGTTACATAGGCATCACAGTGAAGGCCGTAGCCCTCCTCCAGCGAATTGCCCCAATCGTAATGCAGTTCCTGCAGGGGGCCGAAGAAGTGGCTTTCCTTCTTCTCCCCGGCTGCCTGCTGGCTGCGCTCCGCCAGCAGGGTGGCAATGCCTGCGGGGGTCTTGCCCTCATAGATAAGGTTGAAATTCAGCTTCAGCTCCCGGCACTCGGACAGGAGCCGCACAATGCTCAGACTGTCGCCCCCTGCCTGGAAGAAGTCCTCCTCAGCGCTGGCCCGTTCCAGCCCCAGGGCGGCGGCAAAGCCCCTGCACAGCTCCGATTCAGTGTCGTTCTTAGGGGCCACATACTCCTCAGATACGCCCCTCAATTCCGGCACAGGCAGGGCTTTCTTGTTCAGCTTGCCATTCTGGTTCCGGGGGATGGCATCCAGCTGCACAATGGCTGCAGGTACCATGTAGGGAGGCTTGCGCTCCCGGATGAAATCTGCCAGCGCCTCCTGGTCAATGGGCTCCCGGGACACCACATAGGCGGCAATGAACTTGCCTCCTGCGGGATTGTCCCAGGCTGCCACGGCGGCATTTTCCACCTGGGGGAAGTCGTGTATGACTCCCTCCACCTCGGAAAGCTCCACCCGGAAGCCCCTGATCTTCACCAGGCCGTCCCGGCGGCCCACGAACTGGATATTGCCGTCAGTCAGATAGCGCACGATGTCCCCGGTGCGATACGCAGTGGCATAATCAGGGTCAGTGGAGAAAGGATTAGGCACGAAGACCTCTCTTGTCTTTTCCGGGCGGTTCAGGTAGCCTCCCGCCACCTGGGGCCCGGCTATCCAAAGCTCTCCCAAAGCCCCCGGGGGCACCCGGCGGCCATAACCATCCACAATGTAGATATCGGTATTATCATTTGGGGTGCCAATGGGCACATCGGCCTCGTATTTGGTCATATTGTAGCAGGTGACGGATACGGTGGCCTCCGTGGGGCCGTATTCATTGGCCAGGATATAGGGATAGACCGGCTGGAAGGACACCAGCTTCTCCCCGCCTCCCACAATGTAGCGGAGGCTGGGGCAGTCCATGGTCAGGGCAAACTGCCGCCCCACCTGGCTGGGCATATCGGAAATGGAAATGCTGTGGCGCCGGATCAGCTCTGCCAGGGCAGGCAGGTCCAGCTTCTTTTCTTCAGGGACTATCACCACAGCTCCTCCCACCGTCAGGATGGGATACATATCTGCCAGGGAGCCATCGAAGCCATAGCTGTTGTAGCAGCTGACCCGGGTCTCCGGGGTGGGAGCATAGTACCTGCGGTACCAGGCAGCATAGGCCATGAGGTTGCTGTGCAGGAGCCGCACCCCCTTGGGCACGCCGGTAGTGCCGGAGGTGTAGATGAGGATGAAGAGATCTTCCGGCTTTGGGCCCTCCATTGCCTTGATTTCTTCCTCTGCAGCCTCTGGCAGACTGGCTGCTTCAGAAATAGTGAGCACCAGCCCCTTGTAATCCGGGAAATTTTCCAGCCTGGCCTTCAGCTCGTCAGCCACTATGATGAGCTTTACCTCTGCATCCCTGGCCATGAAGGAAAGGCGTTCATCGGGATAGTTGGGATCCAGTGGCTCATAGGCGCAGCCTGCTTTCAGCACTCCCAGGGAGGCTATGACCATGTACTCGGACCGGGGAATGAAGACCGCCACCCGGTCTCCCCTTCCCAGCCCCTGCCGGGCAAGATATGCTGCCAGCCTGTCAGTCAAATCCTCCACCTGGGCATATGTATAGGCCCGCTCCTCGTAGATGACCGCCGTATGCTCCGGGTACTCTGCCGCCCGCTGACGGAAAAGCTCCACTATGGTGGTCTGGCGGTCATATTCCCGGGCATTGTCATTGAAGGCATCAAGTCTCTGCCTGGTCTCTGCCGAAGCAACCAGCACCTTGCTCAGGGACTGTGCCCCTCGCAGGCTCTGGAGGATTTCCCTCCAGGCCAGGAGCAGTTCCCGGACAAGGGCCTGGCTGTACCTGCCCTGGTCATAGCAAATAGAGAGCTCTCTCCCGCAGCTGCAGAACCCCAGGGCATATCTGTCACCCGGTACCCAGCCGCGCTCCGCCTCAAGGCAGAGAACCATCCCCCGGCCCGGCTCCCAACCCAAAAGTTCCGCTATTTCCTCCTCCTGCCAGGCAAAGTTCCCTGCTTCCTCCAGCCAGCCTTGCACCCGTGAAATGAGGCTCTCGGGAGAATCCTCCCCCTGCCAGCTGAGACGCACCGGCCTAAGGCACTCTCCCTGCTGCAGGAGAAACGCGCCCTCCTGCAGCCCTCCGTATAGCCCCAACAAAAGCAGCAGGCTTGCCGACAACTCCGCAGCATCACTTGCCGCAGTCAAGTTCAGGGCTTGACGCCTCCACCCGCCTGGCTCCCTGCCATCAGGCAGGGGCAGGCATTCCGGGCATTCCTCGGACAGATACCTGTCACACCATGCTTCTTTATTCATGCTTCAAAACCTCTCCTCACAGCAGCTCTGCCAATTTCCGTTCACTATCCTGCAGGGCCACGGCCATTTTTTCCACTTGGCTGGTAAATTTCTCCATGGCCTTACGGGAATAGCAGTTAGGATCGTAATCCAGCACCAGAGAATAAGTACCATCATCATGGGCATTCAGCTCAATATCAAGAGTATTTTCCGCTGCGGAGATTTCGTTGGCCGGCATTTCCTCAATGACAGCCTGGGTGTCCCCCAGCTTCATGCCTCCCCGGCGTCCCATACTGCCCTTCTGAAGGATAAAGCAGGCACAGCCTGTTTCCATGCCTTCTTCGTAAACCTTATCCAGTCCCTTCCTGTACTGGACAGCCTCAGCTATACGAGCCTCAAGCCTGGGCAGGAACTGGCCCACGGTCATCTCGCCATCAAAATCCCAGCGCAGGGGGAACTGATCCAGCATCAAGCCCATGAGGCGCCGCTCAGACGAGGTGGCCCGACCATTGTGGACCCAGCTGATGATAGCCTCCCTACGCCCGGCTGCCCTGGCAATAGCCAGCATGGCAGCCGCCATGAAAAAGGTATTCTCACCGAAATCACGGCCCCTGAAGAACCCCTTTTCTATGCCCTTGAGGGGCGTCTCCATCTCATGCTCCGGCCCCGCTTCCCCACTGCCTCCATCCATAGGAGGCAGGTGCTTTTCTTTGTCAAAACCGGCCAGCATAGCCTGCCAGTATGCCCGCCCCTTCGCCAGTTCCTCCTCAGGCAGGTTTGCCTCCTCCCTGACATAGTCAGCATAGCTGGACGGCTGGCGCTTGGCAGCAGTGGCCTCATTGCCATGCACATAACGCTTCTCCATCTCCCGCCAAAAGAGCAGGACAATAGCCGCCCCGTCCATGATGGCATGGTAAAAGTCCAAATAGAGATACTTGGACTCAGGTGTCTTTATGATATTGACCCGGTATAGAGGCCGGTCAATGAGGTCGTAGGGCTGTCTGAGCGCCTGCTTGCGCTCCTCAAGTCCCTCTTCCGACAGGCTTTCCACATAAACCTTCGCCACCTCCCCGTCAAAGCGCTGGCAAAGTTCTCCGGTATCAGGATGGAACACCAGACGACAGCGGAAGATGTCATAAGACTCCAAAAGGCCGTTCACCGCTGCCGCCAACCGTTCCAAATCCACAGCAGGATCCAGCCGCACCAAAGCGCCGGCATTCATCATGGTAGACTTGGCCCGACGGAAATGGGTATCCGTCATCCAGCGCTGGATGGGGCGCAGGGGATAATAAGCCCTGGTGGCAGAAGCCGGCTCCTCCCCCTCCTGGATGATGTGGATGAAGCGTGAGAAATTGGTCATCTCAAAGACCTCCATCACAGCCTCCTGGGGGTAGAGCACCGTGAAGCTGCCATCCTGACTTTCCATGACCTTGGCCGCTTGCAGCAGGGAACGCAATCCCGCCGAAGAAAGATAGGTGACCCCGGAAATATCCAGCAGGAGTTCCTTCACCCCTTCTGTTGCCAGCAAGAATTCTTTATCAAAGACATCCATAGCCAGCTTGTTGAACTCCCCTGTCAAAAACATAGTCAGGCGCTCTCCCTGACGTTCCTGTCTTATTGCAAAATCCATGATAATTCCTCCTAATTTAAGCGTTTTCCAATTCTTCTGCTGAAGGATAGATGTCAACAAACATATCCAACCTGGCCATTTCCAAAATCTCCTTCACCATGCCCTCAGGAGATACTACCGCAAAGGACTTTTCCACCTGTTTGGCTCCACCGGCCAGCTTCAGGATAGTCCTGATGCCAGCACTGGACAGATATGACAAAGCTGACAGGTCAAGAGCCAGTTTCTGAGAAGCTGAAAGGTGCTTTTCTCCTACTGCCGCTGTTTCCTCCGCGGTGGTACGGTCCAGCCGGCCTCGCAACTGCAAAAACAGCCAGCCGTTTATTTCTTTGCTGCTGTAGCTGATAGGTAAATCAGACATATTTCCTCCTAATTCTCATCCTTTTTGCCATAAGCCAGCGCCAGCATGGTGATATCGTCTGACTGACTGGCCTCGCCCACAAAGGCGGACAATGCCTCCAGAACCATCTCCACCTGCTCTCCGGCTCCCTGGACAGACTTTGCCGAGAGAGTCTCCTTAAGCCGCCGCTCTCCAAAGAACCCTCCCTCTGAGTCCATGGCCTCCGTCACCCCATCGGTATAGAGGAAGAAAGAGTCCCCAGGCTGCAGTGTCACTTTCTCAGCCACAAAGGCCATGCCACTCTGCACCCCCAATATGGGATTCTTTGCTTTGGGCAGATACTCAGCTCTGCCCCTCCTGCAGAGGAGGGGCGGATTGTGGCCTGCATTGACATAGGTAAAACTCCCCGTAGGCAAGTGTAGTATCCCTATGAAAGCCGTCACGAACATAAAAGTGGTGTTGCTCTGAACCAAGGCATCATTGGCTTCTGCCACCGCCTTGGCCAAATCCTTTTCCTCCCGCCTCAAGAGCACCTGGTCCTTCAGCAGTGTCTTGGCCATAACCATGAAAAGGGCTGCTGGCACCCCCTTGTCCGATACATCAGCCACAGTAACAGCCAGAAGATCCTCATTCAGGAAGTAGAAATCATAGAGATCTCCTCCCACTTCCTTGGCAGGCTCCATGAAGGCGCTGAGACCAAATTTTCCTGTCTGGACAGACGGCTTCAATGGCGCAGGCAATAGCCCCGCCTGAATCCTGGCCGCCACCTCCAGCTCAGTCCTTGCTCTCTCTTCCTTGGCCGCAGCCTGAGAAAGCCTTTGGACATGGTCTTTCAGATTTTCCGTCATATCATTGAAGCAGGTGGCCAGTTCCTCCACCTCGTTGCCGGTGTGTATTTCCAGCGTCTTGTCCAGATTGCCCTCCGCTATCTCCTGCACTCCCTCCGCCAGAGCGCGGATAGGACGGAGGATACGGTCAGCCAGAGCGCCGCTGGTGAAAAAGGCTGCCAATGCCAGCATACCAAGCAGCAACAAGACTTTTCCCGCCACCCAGGCAAAATCCTGATTGAGCGTGTCGTAGAAATACTTCATCTCCTCATGAACCAGGGCCGTCACTTCCTGGGCCGGCGCCAGGACCTCCTCCCGGCCAATGAGGGCCCCAAAGCTCCAGCCTATAACTGGCATGGGGGCAAATGCCAGATAGTATTCTTCCCCGTCTACCAGCACCTTCACCACGTCGCTCTCCCCGGCAGTCATGCGCCGGGCTGCCTCAGCCAGGGTATCTTCCTGGTTCTCCCTGAGGTCTGTTCCCTGCAGCCCCGGGGCCAGCACCCCCTCGCTGCTGGAGGACAACACCACCCGCCCTTTGCTATCCAGGCAGAAGCTGATGCCCGTCTTGCCAATGGAAGCCTTCCTGACCTGACGCTGCAGGTCCTCGATACTGCCGCCGATGCCCACCACACCGGCAAAGCCATCCTCATCGTAATAAGGAGCAGCACAGGCCAGCTCCAGATGTCCATCCTCTCCCAGGTAGACATCCGTATAGATTATCCCGCCCTTGTCCTGGGCCAACCGGTACCAGGGACGTTGGCGGGCATCGAAATTTTCCAGAAAAGCCTTCTTGGCCGCCGCAGAGGGATAAATGCTCTGCCCCGGCTCGCCAGGAATGATGTCCACACAGATTAAATACCCTTTGCGGGAGGCGGCAAAAAGAGATGTACGATATTCCCGATATGATTTGCTCATGGGTATCAGCACATCCACAAAATTAGCTGCCCGGCCGATTTCCGCCGCCAGATCCCAGCCCACTCCCTCAGCTGCCAACTGGGGGCTGTAATGAACATAGGGAGTGCCGGTGGCAATGTCCGGCACCTCCCGGGTATTGACCAACTGCCGCATTCCATATTTGTCCTGGGACTGCATCAGCAAGGTCAGGCTGTCGGCCAGCATCTGCACATCAGTCCCGTTGACAGACAGCTCCCTGTCCATATGGGCGGCCTCATTCTCCACCGAGGTCCTCAGCCAGGCTCTGGTGCGCTTCTTGGCCGTGTCTCCCACAGACTCTGCCACCACGTCCTCTATGTCCCGGCCTTCATCTTCCAACGCTTCCTGCAAGCCATGCATAGAATAGCCAAACAGCACGAGAGTTGCCACAAAGGTGCCAATGCCGCAAGCCAGCACCAAAAACAGCACCTGCCGCCTAATGCTGGCCCGGCTGTAGTCTGCCATCCGCCGAAGCCAGGTTCTTATCCCCTTCACGCTCTATATTCTCTCCTTCGCTTTTCTGTCCAAATTTAACTTATCCGGAGAAAGTTCTTCTTTCTTATGCCAATCTCCTGCCCCAACATCATCAGTATAGTCATTTTTTGAAAAAGCCGCCCATAAAAATGTTAAACTGGCCCCCAATAATTCAGTCCCAGCATGGTAATATCATCTGACTGTTCTGCCTCGCCCACAAAATCAGTCACCGACCTGGCAATTTCCCTCAGGAGTGCCGTAGGATCATCTTTATAGGCGGATTTGTTCAGGGCTGCCAACAACCGATCCTCGCCATATAGCTCCTCAGCAGCATTCATGGCTTCCGTAACCCCGTCGGTGTACAAAAACAGACTGTCCCCCGGCTTCAGGATAACCGACTGGCTTTCATAGGCAATGTTCTTGCGTCCGCCCAGCACAAAATTTGCTTCCACATCAAGGTAACGGAACTCGCCCCTGTCCTTAGCGTAAATCAGAGATGGATTATGTCCTCCATTTACATATTCAAACCGGCCTGTCCTTATATCCAAAATGCCAATGAACACCGTTACAAACATTCGGGCAGTATTGTCCGCCTTGAGCTGGTTATTGGCATGGGCCATAATTTGGGGCAGGGTCATATTCTGTCCTGCAAGAAGCAGATTTTTTAATATAGTTTTGGATATGGCCATGAACATGGCCGCGCCAACGCCCTTCCCCGACACATCAGCAATGGTCACAACCAGATGATGATCGTCCACCATATAGAAATCGTAGAAATCACCCCCCACCTCCTTGGCAGAATACATGGATGCATAAAGGGCAAATTCCCTATGTTCCGGGAAAGGTGGGAATTTATGAGGCAAGACCCCCATTTGTATATCATGGGCCAAGGTCAGCTCCGTGGCAATGCGCTCCTTTTCTGCTGTCTCGGCTACAAGGTTATCCATGTAGCCTTCCAGCTCATCAGTCATGATATTGAAGAAATGGGCCAACTCTTCAATTTCATCTCCGGAATGAATTTCCACCCGCTGCGCAAAGCTGTTATCAGTGCTTTTATTGCCTCCATCCGTCAAATCACCCGCAGCGTGCAATGTACCAATTATTGCCCGTTTGGTGATATCACGAACCCCGTCCGTCAACTTTTGAATGGATGCAACATATTTTCCAGATACCCTCTGTCCAATCTTTATAACAAATAAGAGCAGTAAGAGGATGGATAATACCATAAAAAGTATTATAAAATGTATATTCCTCTCCATATCGGCTATTAAATCAGCGGTAAGCTGTTCAATATTTTCCCTGTTTTTTTCTACCGGGGCAATCACATCATCCTTGGCAAAGACTGTAGCAAAGCTCCATTCTGTACATTCAATTGGAGCATAGGCCACAAAATATTCTTCGCCATCGATTTCCGCCTGCTGAATACCCTTGTGTCCCAAGGTCATTTCCTGAGCTATCCGGGCCAGGCCTTGGTTATCAGCAGTGCGAATATCCTTCTTCAAATCTGCGGGCAGCTCCACTCCCGTACCGGCTTCATAAGCCTCACTTTGGGAGGATAAAATAACCCTCCCCTTTTTATCCAAAGTGAAGCAAAAACCTCCCTTAGGCAAATTGATATCCTTAACGAGAACCCGCAGATTTTCCAAGGGAATCTCCATGGAAGCCACTCCAAGCAGGGAACCATTATCATCATAATATGGACTGGCACAAAACAAGCCTGGCACATTGGAAAATGCATACATCCGTGCATCAGTAAAAATAGTTTTCCCCTGTTCTGCCGCCTGTTTGTACCAATCGGTCTCCACTGCTTCGTACACAGCCTGGGGAATTTTTTCCTTGTTATCCTCCCCCTCATAAGTTTCATCAACGAACAAGGTAAAATTATGGTGAGAAGCAACGAAAAAGGATTTCACCATATCATTGCCTTCCATCAGACGAACCAAGAGACTTTCAATATTTGCCATCAAATCTATCTCATGGCGATAATCGTCTGGGTTTACCTCCCCTCCGTGCTGAAGATAAATTTTCAATGGTTGAAAATTTTCTTTATCCGGCAAAGCTGCATTTCTGGGCAAATATAACTCTGAATGCTGGTACATTGCCCCGGCCTCGTGGGCAATAGCCTCCACATCAAATACATTGGCGACCATGTACAAATTGATGATTTTGGCATTATCACCGTTAATGTACATCAGCTCCTCCTGCCCCTGCTTCACCAACAGGTCCGAGCTGTTCCGGTATGATACCTCTCCAAGACTATTCCCCATTTCCTCAGCTTTATATAGAGCCGACCCCAAACCGTAAAAGGCAATTATAACCAGGACAAGAATCACAACCAGATTGCTGCCCAGGAGGATGCGTATCATCTTATGCAAAATACTATTACGTTTTCCATCTGATAATCTATAAAAAAGATCTTTCATATCGATGATACTCCGTCCTATTCTATCCCATGTATTCGTGGCGGAATTTTATCAGGAAGAGGTGGGGCATCTTCTTCCGAGCTATATTCATAGTTGTTCCTCACAACGAACAATTCCCTCCAAAATTTTTACATATAACTCATAGAAGGCTCTCATTTGCTCCGGCTCAAACAATCCCTTTGCATATTCCATCTCGAAATCAAAGCCTCCATCCCCATACTCATTTTCCAGCAGCTCCAGTTCCAAACGGGCACCGGCGGCTGTAAATTCATCATTGAGATCAATCATGGTCGGCTTGAGCACATCTAATTCATTGCCGTTTATTTCCACCTGCAGATTTACCTCCAGGCAATCATTTATGAAGGCCTCATAGTTCTCTGCCATGAAATCATAGGTGCTGTGGGCAATACCTTCCGTCACCTGTTCCTTTACAGAGGCAAGGAAACTGGCCATGGAGGTATATTCCTCCATCCGGGCAGCCGCCGGCAGATTCTTTATCATCATTCCCAAAGCGTTTTGGGATTCCATGGTCAGTCGATTATTGAAAATCCAGTTCACCATCACATGCTGCTTGCCGGTGAAGCGGGACAGGGTCAAAAGAGCCGCCCCGATGGCCATAACCGAGTGGCTTACCCCCCAGAAGCTCTCAGCTTTCTTCACATCATCAGCCGAGAAGCCGAGACGCTGTTCCACAGCGGCCTGGTCAATATGGTCACGATCCACCAGTTCCCGGGCAGCCAGGGCTTCCTCCGGCATATTGCACCAATCTTCGTTGCCATACCGCTCCTCAAACCACGCCCGGTCTTCATCCAGGCTGCCATTGTCCATCCGCTGGATTTCCTCGCTGCGAAGGGCAAAGTAATAATCTGGAGGAAGCTCCCTGTCAAAGTAGGCATTCACAATATCTGCCAGCAGCACGCCCAGGGAATGGCCATCCATCAGCAGGTGGTGAATGTCCAAAAATAAATAACCATGGGACGGTGAACGGAATACCTTTACGCGGCACAGGCAGGCATCCAATATTTTTTCAAAGGGCATAACCAGCACATCACGCAGCATTGGTACCGTTTCTTCATTTATTTCCTCCAGCTCAACCTCTTCCAGTATACCAGGTACATACTGCTGTACCAGCTTCCTGTTTTCATCAAATCGAAATACCGATGATAAAGCCGGATGATTATTTATGGCCCGGTTAACCGCCTTGCACAGGCGGTGCATATCCACCACATCAGGATCAAATTGCACCAGAAAATGCATATTGCTCCACATAGTGGCCTCCGGCCGGAAAAGCTGTACATCCAAAATCTGGGTCTGTAGCGGCGTAAGGGCCAGCGGCAGCTTGCGAGCCGCCATTTCTCGCTCCTCCATGCTTCCCATCTTCATCCGTTCCATGGCAACAGCCGCCACCTGTCTAGGAGTACGCTTCTGGAAAATATCCGCGGCGATAAGTCCGGAAATATCGGCGTTGGCCATGGCCACCATGGCACTGAGGGAATCGCCGCCCAAAGCAAAGAAATCATCCAGGGCCCCCACCTTGTCCTCCGGCAAATTAAGGGCCAAGGCAAAGGCATGGCAAAGTTTCCTCTCCACCTCCGTGGCCGGTGGCTCATACGGAGCCCTGAAGGCCGATAGATCAGGCTCCGGCAGGGCCCGTCTGTTTACCTTGCCATTTGGGGTCAGCGGCATGGCCTCCAGATGAACAAACAGATTAGGCACCATGTACTCAGGCAGCTTGGCGGCCAGATGGCTCTTGAGCTCATTATCATCCACCTCATCCACAGAGGTGTAGTAACCCACCAGATATTCACCTGTGCCTTTTTTCAGGACAGAAACCGCCCCTGAGTCAATGGCAGGATATTCCATCAATACCTTTTCTATTTCATCAAGCTCAATGCGGAAGCCCCGGAGCTTTATCTGATTATCAATGCGGCCAAAGATCCGGATTTTTCCTTCATCGGTCCATGCCGCCAGATCGCCGCTGCGGTAGGCCCGGATCCCGTCGTGGGTAAAGAAGGACGCCGCCGTCTTGTCCGGCAAATTAATATAGCCACGGCCAACCTGCTGACCGCAAATCATCAGCTCCCCACGTATGCCTACCGGCAATGGATTGCCAAAGGAATCAGCTATATAGAACTGAGTATTGGCTATAGGCGTGCCCACAGTAACCACCTTGCTTTCCACCATTTCCTCGGCAGCGCAGCCCATGGTGGCCTCTGTAGGACCATATACATTTAAGATCACGCTATCTTGACGCAAAGCACGCAATTTCTGGTAAAGGCCAGCCGGGAAGGCTTCAGCCCCAACATCATAAAAGGTTATCTGCTTCAAGGCTTCCGTTGTTTCTGGTATAGCCAGCAGCCCCAGCAGATAGGTGGGGGTACAGGTGATACCATTTACCCCATTGTCCTTGATCAACCGGGCCAGCTGGCTTGGGGTATGGATTTCCTCTTCGGTGGCAATCACCACTGAACAGCCATTGCACAGGGGAACAAACTCCTCCACAATGGACACATCAAAGGAGAAGGAGGCCAGGGCCAGGGCAATGCGCCCCGGCTGGGTATAGTGTATGATTTCCGTGGATTTCTCGTTGCGATGAACGTAGTTGGCAATATTTTCATGCTCAATCAGTACCCCCTTCGGCTTACCCGTGGTACCAGAGGTATAGATGCAATAGGCCAGATCGTCCGCCCCAACCTCTGGCAGGGCAGACTCTGCCCCAACGGATCCTGCCCCCTTATGGTCAAGCAGCTCGTCCAAGGGCAGCAGCCTGCAATGCTCCCCAAGGGCAGAACGCTTTGCCAGCAGCGCCTTGGAGGTAAGCACAACAGGGATTTGACCATCCTCCAGGCAAAATTCAATGCGCTCGTCCGGATATTCCGGAATAAATGGCACAAAGGCTCCCCCGGCCTTCAAGATACCGATTTCCGCCACATAGGCCCAAACCTCACGGTCAAAGAGCACACCCACCAGCGTTTCCCTGGCCACCCCTTCCCGTATCAGCGCATGGGCCACCTGGTCAGAAAGCTCATCCAGCTCCCTATAGGTCAGGGTCTCGCCGGCAGCCGTAACCGCCGCTTTATCAGGTGTCAATTGGGCATGACGGCGAATTTGTTCCTGCACCGGCACAAAATCCATGGCCACCCCTGTATCGTTAAAGCGGACCAGGATCCCCTTGTCCTCCTCGGTAAGAAGGGAAATATCACCAATGAAGTCCTCTGTCAAAAGTCCCTCGGCCACGGTAAACAAATCCTGGGCAAACCGTTTCACAAAGGCCGGTGAAAACCGCTCATTGCGATACTCAATGGCCATATTATACCGATTATCGGCAGAGAACAATTGGATGAAAAAGCAGCCTGTCACCATACCGGTATGGCAAGGCTCCAGGGAGCAGGAATCCCCACGCAGAAGACTGCCCCCCTCACCAGCATCATTGCCATGGCCGCCCATGTTATCAGCCAATAAATCCCCCTGATAGATGAATTCCACATCCTCGTTTACCGGACAATGCTTCAGCACCTCATCAAAGGAATACGTATCGTTACCCATGCTGGTGACAATCTGCCGTCCCATATTCCGCAGATAATCAACTACAGAACTGTTTTCGGTAAAATCGCCATAAACCGGAATGCGCTTTACAGTGGTATCCTTTCCCGCCCGGTCCTGGCCGTTGTATGCGCCGGAAAATGAAACCTGCTTGCAGCTCAGGTACTTGGACAACAGCAAGGCCATAGCTCCCATGAAGAAGCTGCCTTCAGAAAGCTGGTAACGGCTGCAAAAGGCTTTGACCCGTTCTGCGGCAAGTTTTTTCGGTATATAACGAATATTTTCGCTGACTCCCGGGGTAAGGGTACCCTCCCGATCGCCCACCAGGGACGGCACCTCATCCATCTTTGCAAAGAGTTTTTGGAAAGCATCCGTGCCATAGCAGTCCATTACCGCTGGCCGGTCAGGATGGGACGCTGCCTGAGCCAGGGATTCATTCACCAATAATTCCATTTGCTTATCTCCCCCGACTAAAAAAGGACTTTAATCTTCAATGGTCATAAATTTATTGAATCCGGTCAACTTGAGAACATCTTTTATAAATGGTGATACATGTATCAATTTCATCTCACCGCCGGCATCATCCATTATGTTCTGGGCCGTAAGCAGAACCCTGAGACCGGCTGATGACACATAGGTCAAGTCCTTGAGGTCAAAGGTCAGATCCGTAACATCGGCCAGCTCATCATCAACTACCTTGCCCAAATCATTGGCTTCCATTATCGATAGCTTGCCAATAAGAATCAGTGTAAGTGCCGAACCATTTTTTTCCTTTTTTATTTCCATGATGCAAATCATCCTTTCAAAATACGTATCACTGAAGATTTCGTCACCTTTTGCCCTATTCCTGCCCCCAAAACCAATATACGGACAAAATCGCATATTGCTCCTCTTCAATCTATGTCCCCATAGCTTCACAAGCACAAAAAAGGGCTCCGCAAGGGAGTCCTTTTTCGTTGCCCATATTACATAGTCAGTTGTTTCCTGTTTGCCCCCCTGACCTTTCCATTGATCAGGGCTAGGGCGTGCCTATTCTTCTTCCGCCACAGCGGCAAATTCCTCCACTGCCCCTCGGCAGACCGAGGTATCGAAACCGGCGCGATAGAGGCTGGCCAGCATCTTCTGCTGGTCGGCGGAGGGCTTGAACTTCAGGCTCAGGTTCTTCATGGCCGCCTTCTGCTCGCGCTCGAAGGTATCGCGGGGCACGCACTGCCTGACCAGGCTGGCCTCGAAGCCCCTTTGCTGGAGCTTCAGGCAGATCTGCCGCACGGAGCTGCGGCTTTCGCGGTAGAGGTAGTCGAACTGGTGCTGGCAGGCTTCTTCGTCATTCAGGTAATGCTTCTCATGGAGCCTTGCCAGGGCGGCCTCGATTTCCTCTTCCTCGTAGCCCTTGCGCTGAAGCTTTTCCCGCAGGCGCTTTTCGCTCTGCTCCTGGCGGGCCAGCAGGTCCACCGCATACATGAGGGCGGTCTTCTTATTCATCCTCAGCCTCGAACTCATCCTCAGCGCTCTTCATGGCCTGAGCCACTTCGGTAGTGGCTTCCGTCTGCTGGGATTCCATGAGCTTCTGGCGGATCTTGCCCTCGATTTCCTGGCAGGTCTCAGGATTCTCTGCCAGATACTTCTTGGCATTTTCCTTGCCCTGGCCAATCCGCGTGCCATTATAGGAGAACCAGGCACCGCTCTTGTCGATGATATCCAGCTCCACGCCCATATCCACCAGGCAGCTCATGCGGGAAACACCCTCGCCGTACATGATGTCGAACTCAGCCTGCTTGAAGGGAGGCGCCACCTTGTTCTTCACCACCTTGATGACGGTGTGGCTGCCGATGACATCCTGGCCCTGGGTAATCTTGTCCTTCTTGCGCACATCCATGCGTACAGAGGAATAGAATTTCAGGGCGCGGCCGCCGGTGGTAGTCTCCGGGTTGCCGAACATGACGCCGACCTTTTCACGGATCTGGTTGATGAACACCACTACCGTGCGGGATTTGCTGATGATGCCCGTGAGCTTGCGCATAGCCTTGCTCATGAGACGTGCATGGACACCCACAACACTGTCCCCCATCTCACCCTCAATCTCAGCCTTGGGCACCAGAGCCGCCACAGAGTCCACCACGATGATATCCAGGGCGCCGCTGTGCACCAGAGCATCTACAATGTCCAGAGCCTGCTCGCCCGTGTCAGGCTGGGAAATCAGGAGATCATCAATATTGACCCCCAATTTCTGAGCATAAACAGGATCCAGGGCGTGCTCCGCATCGATGAAAGCCGCAATGCCGCCATTCTTCTGGGCCTCGGCAATCATGTGCAAGGTGACGGTGGTCTTGCCTGAAGATTCAGGGCCGTAAATCTCTATGATGCGCCCCCTGGGCACGCCGCCCACTCCCAAGGCAATATCCAGGGGCAGGATGCCGGTAGGTATGACTTCCACGTTCATGCTGGCCTTGGCATCCCCCAGTCGCATGATAGAGCCCTTGCCGAAATCCTTCTCAATCTGCTTCAGGGCCGAAGCCAGGGCCGCCTTGCGCCCCTCCACATCATCCGGTGCGGGCAGTTCTCTCTGCACTGTCTTTTCCTTTGCCATTATCTCACTGCTCCTCTCCTGGAAAGAATCTCTTTCCGAATATATATTCTATTCTACTATGAAATCTTGGCAAACACAAGACATTAGTATTCCACCTCATAGAGGTACAGCCCACAGGCCGGAGCCGTGGGGCTGGCCTGATGGCGGTCATGGGCTTCGGTGATTTCTTTGAACCTCGCCACCGAAAGCCTGCCTTTGCCCACGTCCACCACCGTGCCCACGATATTGCGCACCATGTGGTAGAGGAAGCCATTGCCATGGACGACAAACTCCAACATCTCGCCTTCCTGCTCCACAATATCTGCCCGGTAAAGGGTGCGCACAGGGCTCATGGGCGCTCCCCCTGCCGCCCGGAAGGAGCTGAAGTCATGGGTGCCCAAGAGGTTTGCCAGAGCCTCCCGCATGGCCGCCAGGTCAAGGGGACGGTTCACATACCAGGCATAGCGGTCAGTGAAGGGATTCCGCACCGCCCCCTGCTGGACACGGTAAAGATAGGTCTTGGACTTGGCACTGTGACGGGCAGAGAAGTCAAAATCTCCCTCCCAGGCCTCCACCACCGTGATATCCTCAGGCAGCAGGCTGTTGGCCGCCCGGGCAATGCGCTCCGTGGGAATCCTGCCATTGGTGAAGAAGTTCACCACCTGCCCGTAGGCATGTACCCCTGCATCGGTGCGGCCCGCCGCCGCCATCTCTATGGTGTCGCCAAACATCTTGCCCAGCTGCTTTTCCAGCACATTCTGCACCGCCACCACCGGCGGGCTCTGACGCTGGAAGCCGTGATACCTGGTGCCGTCATAGGCCACCTTGAGGCAGATATTGCGGCGTCTTTTTTTCATTTCCTCTTTATGCTCTCGTTTCATGCTCTGTCCAATCACTCTCTCAAAAAAATAAGGCGGAGCATCTGCTCCGCCTTTGATTCTAAACTATGAAGTCCCTTATTGCAAGGCTTCCTTCAGCACCTTCATGTTCTCGCGCATGGCACTCAGGTAAGCATCCTTGGCCTCAGGGGTGGCCTCTCCCGTCACCACAGGGTCCAGCTGGTAGAGCTTCGCTCCCGTTTCTCTGGCAATAGTCTCTGCCGCCGTAGGAGAATACTGAGGTTCCGTGAAGAGCACCTTCACGGGCAGGCCCTTGACCTGCTCAATGAGTTCTTCCAGTTCCTTGGGTGCAGGCTCCGTCCCCGGCTCACGCTGGATGACGCTGACGATTTTCAGCTTGAATTCCTTGGCCAGATAGGGGAAAGCCTCATGGAAGGTCACGATCTCCTTGTGGGGCAGGTTATCCAGCTCACCGTGCATTTCCTCCCGAAGATTGATCAGCTTCTCTACATAGGCCATAGCGTTGTCCCTGTACTGCTTGTCGTGCTTCGGGTCAGCCTCGCAGAGCTGGCTGGTGATGGCCTTCACCTGCTCGATGGCGTAGGTCACGGACAGCCACACATGGGGATTTTCCTCCTCCCCGTCCTTCAGCAAGCTGATTTTTTCGCTCTTGGAAGCATCGATGACCTTGAGATTCTTCTGCTGGGAGGTGACCTTGTCCAGGAAACTCTCCATGCCCGCCCCGTTCACCACGAAAACATCGGCAGTTTCCAAGGTCTTCAGATCCTCGGTGGTCAGCTGATAGTCATGGAGGCACCCAGTCTGGGGCTTGGTCATATTGACCACCTTCACCCCCTCCACCCCAGCGGTGAGGTTCAGCACATCAATATAGATAGGATAAAAGGAAGTCACAATGACAAAATCTCCGTCCTTTGCACCCTTCTGCGCCTCCTGGCCGCCGCAGCCAGCCATAACCAGGGACAGCAGTGCCATCATCACGCACAACACATACTTAAATCTTTTCAAATGAATACTCCTTCCTACGTTCTTCCCATACAAAAAGGACGCGACAAAAGCGCCCAGCGCCGCTGCCAACGTCCCTTACCCGTCCTAAACACAATACACAAGATCCTTCAAAGAACCTCATTAACAGTATAGCAAATGTGTCAAGAGGAAAAAGCCAGCTTTTGCAAAAATGACAGGGCTTAGCAAAATCTTTCAACCTCTCTAACACCTTGCGGTATAATAAATATACAAAGGAGGCATCACTTATGAAATTCTTTCACCTCTCAGACCTGCATATAGGCTTGAAGCTCATGAATCATGACCTCAGCGAAGACCAGAGGCACATTTTCCAGCAAATCATAGCAGCGGCCCAAAAGCGGCAGCCCGATGCCCTGGTCATTGCCGGGGATATCTACGATAAATCTGTCCCTTCGGCAGAGGCAGTGACCCTTTTTGATAATTTCATCACTGAGCTTTCCCTCGCCCTGCCCGAGATGGAAATCATGCTGATTTCCGGCAACCATGACAACGCCCAGCGGGTGAATGTCTTCCGCTCCCTGCTCTGCCGCCATCATCTCCACATGATTGGCCTGCCTCCCACGGAGCCGGAAGAATACATTGAAAAAGTCACCCTCTCAGACAAACACGGCCCCGTCCACTTCTACCTGCTGCCCTTCGTGAAGCCCTCCATGGTGAAGGCCATCACCGGCACCGATGAAAGCGGCAGCAGCCTCACCTACGATGCCGCCCTCCATGCACTGATAGAGCGGGAGCACATTGACAGCGCTGCCCGCAACGTGCTGGTGAGCCATCAGTTCTACCTGTCCACCGGCAAAAGCGCCGAGGAAGTTCCCCGGGCTGACTCAGAAATCGTCACCGTTGGCAATATCGACTCCGTAAATGGCGATGTACTGGAGCTTTTCGACTACGCCGCCCTGGGGCACATCCACCAGCCCATGCAGCTGAACGGCAAAGAATGCTATCGCTACTGCGGCGCACCGCTGTCCTGCTCCGTCAGCGAGGCAGGACAGGAAAAGAGTGTCATTGAAGTGGAGCTTGGCCCCAAGGGAGAGGTAATCACTTCCGTCATTCCCCTGAAACCTCTCCATGAGGTGCGGAAACTTACGGGAAAACTCGCAGAGGTTTTGCAGGCTCCTTCCGAAGACTACGTGAGCATAACCCTGACAGACGAAAAGGACTTAGACGTCTTTGATATGCAGGACAGGCTTTCTGCCGCCTTCCCCAACCTGCTGGAAGTAAGGCGAAACACCCGCCTCTCTGCCGACTATGAGGCCCGCCTCACACCTCAGGCCCGCCTTTCCCCCTTTGAACTATGCAGGGATTTCCTCTCCCAGCTGGAACCTGAGGAAGAGGCCCTGCTGGCAAATATCATCAACAGCGTGCAAGACAACAGGGATGCCAAGCCATGAAACCTATCAAGCTGACCCTGCAGGCCTTTGGCTCCTACGGGGCAAAAACCGAAATTGACTTCAATGCCCCCAGGCAGAATCTTTTTCTCATCACCGGGGACACAGGCGCAGGCAAGACCACCATCTTCGATGCTCTGGTCTTTGCCCTCTACGGAGAAAACAGCTCCAATACCAACAAAAAAGCCAGCACCGATCTGCAGAGCCAGTATATCGGCAGAGAAGTCACGCCCTTTGTGGAGCTGACCTTCAGTGAATTGAACGGCGGCCACGAAGAGAAATACATTGTCCGCCGTGTGCCCCAACATCTCCGCAAGCGCCTGCGGGGCAAGGGCGAGGATATAGAGACCAAGGAGGAAGTTACCCTTACCCTGCCCAGCGGCCAGGATTTCAACGGCAAGATTGCAGAAATCAACGCCAAACTGCAGGAAATAATAGGCCTCACCAAAGAGCAGTTCATGCAAGTGGGCATGATAGCCCAGGGTGAATTCATGGAGCTTTTGCGGCTGGACTCCTCCAAGAAAAAGGAAATCTTCCGCCGCCTCTTCGATACAGAAATCTACGACCGCATTGTAAACGAGCTGAAAACCCGCAACAACAACATGCAAGAAGAAATGAAACACCTCCTGCAGCGCTGTCAGGGTGTAGTGGAAAATTTGATCCTGCCCGCAAATGCAGACGAGGAACTAATCGAACTCAGGAAGCGTATCCTGCAGGCCAAAAATGTCAATATCGTAGACGTGGAAGCACTGACAGAAAAACTTGCTCCCTTCTGCCAAAGCCTGAAGGACGAAACTGCAGCCATCAACGAAGCCTATATCCAAGCCACAGCAGAACGGGATAAATACAATGCTCTCCATGCCGAAGCCCAGCATCTGGCCAAGGCTTACCAAGAACTGGATAGTCTCAATGCCAGCCTGGCTGAAATGGCCGGACGGGAAAAAGATTGTGAGCAAAAGGAACTTTTGGCCAAAAACATCATCACAGCCCACAGAATCGCCGCTATCCACCAAAATTTCCAAGCAAGGCAAACACACCTTGACAACCTTGCAGAGCAAAAAGACAAACAGGAAAAAGCCCTGCCCCATTTGAACGCCACCGCGGAAATAGCCCGCCAGGAACTCGCCAAAGCGCAGAATCTGCAACAGGAAGCGCTGCATGCTCTCAGCGCCGTGGAAACAAAAGCAAAAGCAGCCCTGCAGATATTTTCCGACCTGAAAGCCACTCAAAACCAGATCGCCAGCCTGCAAAAACAGGCACAGGCCGCCCAAAAGAATCTCGTCTCCGCTCAAAAGCAGGAGGAAGATTTCGGTCAGCAACTGTCCGACTGGCAGAAACGACAGCAGGAACTTGGCAATGTCAGCAAAGACTTGGAAACATGTCGCAACAAGGAAGAAAAACTATATGACTGGCAACAGGAAACCCTTGCCCTTGAAAACCTGCAGCGCCATATAGCCCAAGCCCATTCAACTGCTGCTTCTGCCCAAAAGGCCTATTGCGAAGCACAGGCGCAATATCTCAAGGCACAAGCCGAATACACAGCCCAGCAAAAAATCTTCCTTGATGCACAGGCAGGCCTTCTTGCCCAAAGCCTGCAGGAAGGACTCCCCTGCCCTGTGTGCGGCTCAACCGAACACCCTGCTCCCCATCATCTGAATGAAAACCAAAAGCCCTTAGAACGCCAGGAACTCGAAAAGCTTGCCAAGCAGAGAGATGACCTGAACCGAAAGCAGAATGAACTAGCCGAAGAATCAGGAAGAGCCAGCACAACTTTGCTGAACTATCAGCGGCAATTCACGGAAAGACTGGAAAAACTGCGCCAGAGCCTGCCTGATAGCATCGACCTGCCAAAGGAGCCTCAATTAACCGATATCGCCCCCTGCCTGAATAAGTGGAAAGAACTGCTGGACAGGAAAAGAGCCTCGCTTAGCAAGCAAAACCTTGAGCTTGAAGACATTAGAAAGCAACTGTCACAAAGCGAAGCCAAGGCAACTGCCCTAAAGGCGAAAACCGCCCAGGCCGACCAAGCATGCCATCAGATC
Source organism: Selenomonas sp. (assembly GCA_017635515.1). Classification (GTDB taxonomy): domain Bacteria; phylum Bacillota; class Negativicutes; order Selenomonadales; family Selenomonadaceae; genus Selenomonas_B. The sequence goes on along the minus strand of JAGBLH010000073.1, from coordinate 7,190 downwards.
GACAAGCAGCTCCAAGCCCTGCAAGGCCAGTTGCAGGCACTAGCCGCACAAAATACTTACTCAAACGAAGCAGAAGCAAAAAAAGAATTGACAGCAGCGAAAGCAAAATTCGCCTCTGCCGAGGCAGCCACTCAACAAGCTGAAGCAAACTCTAATACTGCAGCCGCCAACTTAAAACAAGCTGAAACCTTGAAAAAAGATGCTCTCAGCCAGCTGCCTGCATTGATGGAAGAAAAAGCTTCCGCCCTCAAGGATTATCAAGAAATCTGTCAAAAAGAAAACATGGCAGAAAATATCTGGCAGGCTTTAGTAAGGGAATACAGTATTGCTGACGGCGAAAGCTTCCAAAAAGAAGTCCAGACATACAAAGAAGCCATCAACATGCTGAAAGGCCGCAAAGAATCCCAAAGCAAGACCATTGCAGAACGCCCTCGCCCGGATCTGCAAGATCTTCAGGCCAGGCAAGTCTCTGCCAATAAAAAATGGCAGGAACTGGCGCAAAAGCTCCAATCCTGCCAGCAGCAACTTGCATCTAATCAATCCGTAGCAGACGCCCTGCAGAAATCCCTTTCTGCCCGCAAAGGCAAGCTTGCCTCTGCAGCCCATATTGAAAGCCTGTACAATCGCCTTTCTGGTAAAATTTCAGGCTATCGCATGGATATAGAGACCTTCGTCCAGCGTCACTACCTGAAGCAGATTCTCTTTGCCACCAATCGCCGCTTCACCGAAATGTCCGGCGGACAGTTCGAATTGCGACTGATTGGCATCAGCGATGCGGGGCAAGGCAAAAACCGTGGCCTTGACCTCATAGTCTATTCCACCGTCACTGGCAAGGAAAGGGATATCAAAACCCTCTCCGGCGGCGAATCCTTCATGGCAGCCCTCTCCCTGGCCCTGGGCCTCTCTGACCAGATACAGGCCAACACCTCTGCCATCAATCTGGATGTCATGTTCATAGACGAAGGCTTCGGCTCCCTGGACGACCACGCCAGAGAACAGTCTATCAAAGTGCTGAAGCGCCTTTCCGGCAGTGACAAGCTCATCGGCATCATCAGCCATGTGACAGAACTGAAGCAGGAAATAGACAACCAGCTCATAGTCACCAAGGACAAACACGGCAGCCACGCCAAGTGGCAGATCAGCTAAATAGCGAAACAGGGGACTGGCCCTCGCCAGTCCCCTGTTCTATAGCAATCAATAAACCCTGCTAATCTCAAACCCGTTCTTCTCCAGCGCCTTCACAATCCGCTGGATATGTTCTTCATTATGCGTCTCGCAGGTGACGGTCAGCTGTACTTTCTTGAAAGAATCCGTCACCATGGCCTGGTTGTGGTCCAGCTTGATGACATTGGCATTCTCATCCGTGAGGATCTGCGCCACCTTCAGGAGCTGGCCCGGCTTGTCCGGCAGCTGGACGGCGAAGGCAAAGACGCGGCCACGGGCGATGAGGGCCTTGTCAATCAGGGCGGAAATGGTGGAAATGTCGATATTGCCGCCGCTGACAATGGGCACCACCTTTTTGCCCTTCAGCTCCTTCGGCAGCTTATCCAGAGCTGCCAGGGCCAGAACACCGGCACCCTCGGCAATGAGCTTGTGCTTTTCAATGAGAGAAAGCAGCGCTCCCATGATTTCCATTTCCGACACGGTGATGATGCCGTCCAGATACTTCTTGCAGAACTCATAAGTGAGAGTGCCAGCCGTCTTCACGGCACAGCCGTCTGCCACAGTATCGGCAGAGGGCAGGGTCACGATCTTGCCCTGCTGCCGGGCTGCCTGCATGCAGGCAGCGTTTTCCGGCTCCACGCCGTAGACCTTCACATGGGGAGCCGCCAGCTTGGTGGCCAGGGCTACGCCAGAGGCAAAGCCGCCGCCGCCGATGGGCACCAGGATAGCATCCACATCCTTCAGATCCTGCACGATTTCCAGCGCCGTGGTGCCCTGTCCCAGGAGCACCTGCAGATCATTGAAGGGATGCACATACACATAGCCGTGCTTCTTCTGCAGCTCCAGGCTGTGGGCATAGGCATCGTCAAAGCCATCCCCAAAGAGCACTACCTCAGCTCCCAGCGCCTTGGTACCCTCGACCTTGAGGATAGGGGTGGTGGCAGGCATGCAGATGACAGCCTTGACCCCCAGCTTCTGGGCGGCATAGGCCACCCCCTGGGCATGATTGCCGGCAGAGGCAGTGATGACACCCTTTTTGCGCTCCTCCTCGCTGAGCTGGCTGATTTTATTATAGGCCCCCCTCAGCTTGAACGCCCCGGTATGCTGCAGGTTCTCCGGTTTCAAATACACATCGCAGCCGGAATGCTCAGAAAAGAACTCGCTGTGGATGAGCTCCGTATGACGGGCTACCCCCTCCAGCTGCTGGGCGGCTTTATACACATCGGCGATAGTGGTGCTCTCCACCACTTCCACCTCATTCTTTTTGACATCCTTGACCTGCTGTTCCTCTTTCGACATTATGACGGCCCCCTGTTTTACATTGTTACACTTTTGCGTTCAATAAAGTGTAACATCTGACCCAAACCTTTGTCAATTATTTCCCTGTGGTGAGAAGGATTTCCATCCCTGAGCACGAATATAAAAAATAAATATCAAGGGGGAATGTCCATGAAGAGGAAAAGAATCTTAGTGCCGGTGGATGGCTCGGAGGGCTCGGCTCAGGCGGTGGCCCTGGCGGGAGAGGTGGCCCTTGCCACAGGCTGCACCTTGGACATTCTCCATGTCTCCTACTTCGACAGCAAGACTGACAGCCAGGCAGACAGCTGGCTGCCTGATGAGGTGGCCGGCGATGTGGGGAACCAGCAGCAGGAAGTGCTGGATAAGGCCCGGGCCAGCCTGCCCGAGAACCTTGTGGCAGATTTCCACCTGCGCACGGGGAATCCTGTGGAGGAAATCCTGCGCTTTGCCCATCAGCAGCAGGACTGGCTCATCGTAGTGGGCGGCAGGGGCCTGGGGGCCGTGGAAGGTTTCCTCATGGGCAGCGTGAGCCAGCAGCTATTGGAAGAATCCCCCGTGTCGGTGCTGGTGGCCAGGAATCCTGCCGAGACGCCAGCGCAGGAGGAAGGGCTGCTGTCCCAGTTCACGAATCTGGTGAAGAAGTCCCTGCCCCCTTTGAATCGCAATTAGTTATGTGCATATGAATAAAGTCAGGAGGTCTTTTGTATGGAAATCAAGAACATCCTCGTCCCCGTAGACGGTTCCGAAGGCTCCGACCGTGCCATCACCCACGCCATCTCCATAGCAGAGATCTGCGAGGCCAAGCTGAACTTCCTCTACGTGGCCAACATCAACCAGCTGGCCATCAATGCCTGCCTGTCTGATGCCATCCTGGAGGCCGTCACCAAGGCGGGCAATGTCATCCTTGACCGGGCCATGGAAATGGTGCCCTCAGGCATCGAGAAGGAAGCCTTCTCCGAGACCGGCTCCCCCGCCGTGGTCATCCTGGACTTTGCCACCAGCAACAATGCCGACCTCATCGTCATGGGCAGCCGCGGCCTGGGCATCGTCAAAGGTGTGCTCCTGGGCAGCGTCAGCCAGTACATCGTAGAGCAGGCCAGGTGCCCCGTACTGGTAGTCAAGTGAATCCTCCATAGTTCCAAAAGGGAAAGCCCGGCCAACCGGCCGGGCTTTCCCTTTGCCACTCCCAAGAGTTCGGGGGACAGGTACAGCAACGCTTCACCTGTCCCCCGCATTTGCTATGCGCTCTGTTCGTTTGCTTCTTCCTGATACAGGAGCACCAGCCTCTTCTGCTTGCGGCTGGCCTTCATATCTATGACCCGCTGGTTGCGCGAGCCACGGAACATCAGGGTGAGGTCGCGTTCTTCCTCCCTGTAGTCCCCGTCCACCAGCACATCCACCTCACTGAGCAGCGCCTCCACCGCCGTATCGTGGCGGGCGTGGAGCTCCTGCAGGGTGAAGCCGGTGTAGCTCCAGATGCTCAGGCCCCTGCTGTGGCAGGCCCTCGCTATCTCCACCAAGGGGGCTGGCTGCATGAAGGGCTCGCCGCCGCTGAAGGTGACGCCTGTCAGCAAGGGATTGGCTGCAATCTCTGCCAGCAGCTCTGCCGTATCTGCCAGCCTGCCCCCCTCGAAGCACTGGGTCTCGGGGTTATGGCAGCCGGGACAGCGGCGGGGACAGCCCTGGACGAAGATGGTATAGCGGAGGCCTTCCCCATCCACGATGGAATCATCCACCGTGCCCGCTATGCGAATCTTGCTCATCTCTGTCCCCTCCTCTCAAAAATCCTCAATGACGGACCCCGTGCTTCACGCGGTCATGCTCCTCGGCCTGCTTGGCATCGTTCCAGCGGTCAATGGTGCCCACCAGATAGCCCGTGATGCGGCGGATGCGCTCGAACTTCTGGGGCATCAGGGCGTAGTTCAAAGTCACATTGCCATCCCCGGCGGAGGAGATGCAGAGCTTGCCCAGGCGGTTGTCGGTATGCTCCTTCACATAGTCAATGTAACTCAGGATTTCCTGCTCGGAAACGTCCTCCAGACCTTCCACCGTCACATCAATGCCGTTGACTACCATAACTTTGTCACCTGTTCCTTCCACTTGTATTTCATGTATTTTTCAGCTCATGTTACAATCAAATTATACAATATCTAGGTTTTGCCTGTCAATAACCCCACTATATGTGGTAGAAAGCACAAAACGCCCCCCACCCGCACAGCCAGCGGGCGGAGAGCATTTCCAAGTTTTTTTTCAGGACAAATTGCCCCTCTGTACTGACACAGTTGACACCCTGAGATAGTGTCAGCCCACCAGTGTCTGGCCGAAGTAGACGATGCAGCCCATGACAATGATGAAGGGAATGTAAACCTTCACGGCGAACTGCAAGAGCTGCCCATCGATGCCCTTGGCACCGATAGCCGCCACGCCGATGGCGATGCTCTGGGGAGAGATCATCTTGCCTGCGCAGGCACCGGTGGCGTTGGAAGCCGCAATCCAGGCCTGCACGGACTCGCTTGCGCCAATGGCCTGGGCAGAGCCCGTCTGCAGCTTGCCGAAAAGCACGCAGGAGGAGGTGGCAGAGCCGGTGATGAAAGTGCCGATGGAGCCGATGAAGGCTGCCACCATGGGATACATGGTGCCAGTGACCGCCACCGCCGTATGGGCCAGCTCCAAAGTCATGCCGCTGTGGTCCATGACCTTGGCGGTGGCGATGACGGTGATGATGGTGACGATGGTGAAGCGCAGGTTCACGATAGTCTTCTTCAAGACCCCCAGCATCTCGCCCATGCCGGCCCCCTGCACGGTGCCACCGATGAAGGCTGCCAGGAAAATCAGGATGCCCGGGGTGTTCACCCAAGTAAAGGTATAGGGAGTGCCGCCCTCGCCGCTGTAGATGAGCACAGAACTCTTGATGGCGGACAGAGGATCATGGATGCCCGGCACCAGCTTGGAGGTGAGCAGCAGGAACACGAAGATCAGGATGAAGGGGAGCCAGGCCACCAGCCCCTTGCTGGCGGTGACTTCCTCCTCGGTGCCCGTATGGTCAGGATGCATCTCATACTCGGGATTGTTCACGGGCAGCATCTTGGCCACAGCCACGATGGCAGCCATGGCACCGATGGAACCAGCCACCACGGCCAGCTCAGGACCCATGGTGCTGGCGATGACGTACTCGGGGATGAGGAAAGCCAGCCCGGCCGCCAGGCACATGATGCCCATGCCCTTGAGGCCCTTGAGGCCCTCGCCGGAGACGATGGTCATGAGGAAGGGGCACAGGAGGGTGAGAGGTGCCAGCTGCAGGGAAGTGAAGCCAGCCAGGGTGGTGGCATCAATGCCCGTGACGCTGCCCAGGGTCACCAGAGGGATGCCGATGGAGCCGTAAGCCGTAGGCACAGAGTTGGCAATAAGGCAGACGCCCACCGCCATGACGGGAGGGATGCCGATGCCTGCCAGCATGCCCGCCGGGATGGCGATAGCCGTGCCGAAGCCCGCCATGCCCTCCAAAAAGCCACCGAAGCCCCAGCCAATGAGGAGGATCAGGGCGCGGCGGTCAGAGCTGACGGAGGAGAGCATGGACTTGATGACCTCCATGCCCTTGGTGTGCACCACCAGATTATAAGTAAAGATAGCTGCGATGATAACCAAGAGGATCGGCCAGCAGGCCAGGGCCACGCCGTCTAGGGCGGCCTCCGCCGCCAGCGTGCCGTCCAGACCAAACATGGTCATGGCTGCCGCAATCGCGATGACGAGAGCTGCCGAGCAAGCCTTATGCGCCGGCATATGCAGTACAGACAGGGCGATAACCAGCCAGAGAATCGGTGAGAGTGCTATGAGGAACAAAGCAATACATCCTTTCTGCTGATATGGAAATTGATGAATAATACATTCGATTATATAAGTAGGTACTAAGACTGTCAATGCAAAATGAATAAGGTTCTATCTTAAAAAAAGTAAGACAATTACGCAAGTAAGGAAAGCAGGCAGGATATTATGTTATACTATAGATAGGAATTAGCCGACTGAAGGCGAATAATAAAAAATAAAGGAGAACTCGACTTGATAGCACTTGAAAAACTGACCACGGAACAGAGAAACCCTGCCACTGAGCACATCGATGAGCTGCCCACCCTGGACATGGTGGCCCTGATGAATGCCGAAGACAAGAAAGTTGCCGAGGCGGTGGAAAAAATCCTGCCCCAGATCGCCCGCGCCATCGACCTGATTGCCGAAAAGCTGCAGAAGGGCGGCCACCTCTTCTATATGGGCGCAGGCACCTCTGGCCGCCTGGGCATCCTCGATGCCGTGGAATGCCCCCCCACCTACGGCACGGACTACGAGCTGGTGCAGGGCCTGATTGCAGGCGGTGCCACCGCCATCTTCCAGGCCAAGGAGGGCGCAGAGGATGACCCGGCTCTGGGCAGGGCTGACCTTGAAGAGGCAGGCTTTGCCGCCAAGGACGTGCTGGTGGGCATCGCCGCCTCGGGCCGCACCCCCTATGTGAAGGGTGGCCTTGCCTATGCCAAGGAACTTGGTGCCACTGCCATCGCCCTGGCCTGCGCGGAGCAGGCCGAGATTGCAGAGCTCTCCGACCTCGCCCTGCTGCCCGTCACCGGCCCGGAGGTGGTCACCGGCTCCACCCGCATGAAAGCTGGCACCGCCCAGAAGATGGTGCTCAACATGCTTTCCACTGGCACCATGGTAAAACTGGGCAAGGTCTACGGCAATCT
>JAGBLH010000072.1 GCA_017635515.1 Selenomonas sp. | reverse complement strand
CCCTGAATTCTGTCATATTTGGTTTTTTGGGAGATGTGGTGGAGTATGGGCAGTGGAAATTCCATGTGCGCCAGGAAGGCCTGATTTTCTCGGGTGGCTCTATCGGCTACAAGGTCGGTACAGGCATTACCGGCGCCATCATCACTGCGCTTATGTCCTGGTCAGGTTATGTGGCGTCTACAACTGCCGATGCTGTGCAGCCACAGTCTGCTATTGACATGATCGTGAGTCTTTATATGTATGGCATGATCATTATCTGGGTAATACTTTTGGCAGTGCTTTTCATGTATAAGCTGGACAAAGAATACCCCAAGATTATGAATGAACTGGTTATGCGTGAAGCGCAGGGTGAAATGTAAGATCAGCAGCTAAAGAAAATGAGTACCTTGAGCCAGCTGTGGCTGAAGGTACTCATTTTTGCTATAGAAATAAACTATTTTGTCCACTTCTTCCGATACTCTCCCGGAGAAATGCCCACGGCATTCCTGAAGGCGTTCTGGAAGTAGTTGGAGTTGTTGTAGCCAATCTGGGCGGCGATGGAGGTGATGGTCATGTCTGTGTTGATGAGAAGGTTCTGGGCTTCGCCAATGCGGCGCAGGGTGGCGTATTTCATGGGGGAGAAGCCGCTTTCCTCTTTGAAGATGTGGGAGAGGTAGTAGGCATTGGCGTGCATGGCCTGGGCAATGTCCGAGAGGCGCAGTTCCTCCCGGTAGTGGCTGTCGATGTAGCGGCGCATGCGGGCGGCCAGGCTGTCCTGCCGCTGATCTTCTTTGACTCCTTTGGTTAGGATGCGCCGCGCCAGCTTGGTGAAGAGAGCCCGGGCCAGGAGATTGGCGGCATCTGCTCCTTCTTCTGTCTGTATTTCGTCCTCTATCATGTGGCAGAGCTGCAAATAGCTCTCGTAATCTTCTCCTGTGCTGATGACGGGGCAGACACCAGCGGGAACCAGCTGGCCTGCTTCCTGCCCCGGCAGATGCAGGTTGCTCAGGCCCAGGCAGTAAGTGTACAGTTCCTCGCCATTGCCACCGAATTCATCGTGCACGGTGTGGCTGTTGTAGATGATGAAATCCCCGGTTTTGGCGGTGTAACGGTGGCCGCCTATCATAAAAATGCCTGCCCCCTGGTAGACCAGGACGGCTTCTGTCAAGTGGGCATGCTCATGCATGCTCCGGGGCATCTTGGTAGCCTCGGCATCCACATGGCAGATATAGTCAAGGCGGGGCTCCAGTCCTCTGGGAAAAAGAGGCACGGCGGAGCCTTTGATGAAATATTGCAGCATATAGGTTCCTCCTCAACTACAAGGATAGCAGGAAAAGCGGGAAAAAAGAAGGGGGCAAGGGCAGGAAAATGCACAATCACAATATTGGGCAACTTTTGGGTATGTAATGCGATTAAATCGAAGGAAACAGGACAATATATTGGAAGTTTTGGGAGGTGTTTTCTCTTATACTGTAATTGCAAGCAGGAAAGAGAGAAGGGCAGGCCAAGAGGCTCTGCCTGGAAGAACAGGAGGGTTATGATGGCTATTCATATTACAGGCGCTCCCTGCTGCTGGGGAGTGGATGATGTTAGGAATCCATTTCTGCCACCCTGGCAGAAGGTGCTCTGCGAGGCGGGACAGGCCGGTTACAAGGCTATTGAGCTGGGGCCTTATGGCTACCTGCCACTGGACATTGAGGTGGTCAGCGCAGAGCTTAGGAGGAATGGCATTTCTATCGTGGCAGGCACCATTTTTGATGATCTGCTCTCCAAGGAAAATTATCCCAAGGTCTTGAAGCAGGTGGATGACATTTGCAGCCTTATCACCAAACTGCCGGAACTTCCCCGGGAATCGGGCCAGCGGTACAAGACACCGTATCTTACGGTAATGGACTGGGGACATGACGAGCGGGACTATGCCGCAGGCCATCCGGATAAGGCACCCCGTCTGAGTGAGGCTGGCTGGCAGCAAATGATGGAGCATATCAAAGGCATTGCCAAAGCTGCGGAAAAATGGGGGGTCAGGGCGGTGATTCACCCTCATGCAGGCGGCTATATAGAGTTCGCTGATGAGATAGACAAACTCATGGAGGACATACCCGCTGCGGTGGCAGGACTTTGCCTGGATACAGGGCACTTGCGCTATTCCGGCATGGAGCCGGTGGCATGGCTGCGGAAGTACGCTGACCGCCTTGACTACATTCACTTCAAGGACATCGACGAGAAGGTCTATGAAGAGGTGCTTTCAGAGCATATCCGCTTCTTCGAGGGCTGCGGCAAGGGAGCCATGTGTCCCATTGGCACGGGCATGCTGGATTACCCTGCCATTTACAAGCTGCTGACAGAGGAAATTCACTACGAAGGCTACATCACCGTGGAGCAGGAGCGGGACCCGCGCAACTCCGATACCAGCCTCCGGGATGTAAAGGCCAGCGTGGATTACCTGCACAGCTTGGGCTTTGATTGAGAGATTCCTTCTATAGGGGAGCTGCCTGGGAATGTAAGGTGCGAGAAATCAGCACATGCTGCAGATTCAGGAATAGATATATATGATAAAGGGAGAGAGTGAAAATGATTAACGGTGAGAGAGTTTTGGACCATCCTATTCGCTGGGCAATGGTAGGTGGTGGCCGTGGCAGCCAGATTGGCTATATACATAGGAGCGCAGCTCTTCGTGACCGTTCCTTTGAACTGGTGGCCGGTGCCTTTGATATCGACCCTGAGCGGGGCAAAGATTTCGGCGTGCAGCTAGGGGTAGCTCCCGAGCGTTGCTACCCCGATTACAAGACCATGCTGCGCGAGGAGGCTAAGCGTGGTGAGGACAAGATCGAGGCTGTGACCATTGCCGTGCCCAATGGCCTTCACTACGAGGTGTGCAAGGCAGTGCTGGAGGCCGGCTTCCACGCTGTCTGCGAAAAGCCTCTCTGTTTCACCGCTGCCCAGGCTGAGGAACTGGTGCAGCTGGCAGACAGCAAGAATCTGGTAGTGGGCGTGACTTACGGTTATTCCGGCCATCAGCTCATTGAACAGGGGCGCCAGATGGTGAAGCATGGCGATTTGGGCGAAATCCGCCTGGTGATGATGCAGTTCCCCTTTGGTGCTTACAATACCGCTGTAGAGGAAAGCAACGCCGCTGCCCGTTGGCGCATGGATCCGAAGAAGGCTGCCCCCTCCTTCATATTGGGAGATGTTGGCACCCATCCGCTGTTCCTGGCCGAGGCCATGATTCCCGGCATGAAGATCAAGAATCTCATGTGCACCACCAAGTCTTTCATACCCACCCGTCAGCTGGAGGACAATGCCTTCGTCATCATGAATCTTGAGGGTGGCGCCCAGGCAACCTGCTGGGCTTCTTCCATCAACTGCGGAGCCCTTCACGGCCAAAAAGTCCGCATTGTGGGTTCAAAGGCTTCCATTGAGTGGTTCGATGAGCGTCCTAACCAGCTTTCCTACGAAGTTGAGGGCGAACCTGTGCGCATTTTAGAGCGCGGCGGCGCCTATCTTTATCCAGAGGCCAGGGAGGAAGACCGTATCAGCGGCGGTCACACGGAAGGCCTCTTTGATGCCTGGTCCAACCTCTATCGTCGTTTCGCCATTGCCATGGAGAAGGCTGGCAAGGGGGAGAAAATTGACTTCTGGTACCCTGATGTACATGCCGGTGCCCAGGGGGTGAAATGGGTGGAAAAGTGCGTGGAGTCCGCCAAGCAGGGCTGCACTTGGGTTGACTACGACTAAATCTGCCTATAGAGGTTGCGGTAGTTCCTGGGCGACATGCCGGTAAGCTTCTGAAAAGCCCGGTTGAAATGGCTGGAACTGCCGTAGCCCACTGACAGGGCAATGTCCGTAATGGACATTGCTGAATCTATCAGCAGGGTCTGGGCTTCTCCGATGCGGCGGCGGGTCATGTACTGGATCAGGGGATAGCCGTAAAATTTCTTGAAGATATGGGCCAGATGATAGGAATTCACATGGAAGCTTTCCGCCAGTTCCTCCAGGGTAAGCGGCTCCATATAATGGCTGTCCAGATAGGTGCGTACCTCCCGCAGCAGGTCGTTTTCCTGTGAACCAAGGCCTTTTTCCTCCTGTGCCAGCCTTTCCAGAATCAGCAGGAGAATGGCATGGAGCAGGTTGTTGGCTATCTCCGGGCCATGTGCCCCATTTTCACTGGTGACTTCATACATCAGCTGAAAGAGGGAGACAAAGCGGGGGAAATGGCTGCCGGTCTTCAATAGGGGACACCTGTCCGAGGTGGTGAGATGGTTAGCGGCAAGTCCTGGCAGGCAAAGGCCTGTGATGGCGCAGCTGTAGATGGCAAGATCCTCGTTTTCCCGACTGGATTCGTCATGGACAGCACCGCTGTTGATGATAAGCAGATCTCCCGGTGAGGTGTTGTAGCTTTTGCCCTGTATGATATGGACTCCCTGACCTTTGCGGATGAGGATAAGCTCCAGTACATCCTCGTGACGGTGCATAGCCCGGGGCATTTCCGTATAAGTGCCCGTGGCGGCATAGACAGAAATGAGGTGGGGAGAATTGCCGCCTGTGAAGACGGCAGGGAATTTTTCTTTGCTGAAAGCCATGGGAACCTCCTGACAGATAGTAGATACCACTATCATAGCAGAAGCGCAGAAAAATAGGAATATATTTGGGAAGGTGAAAGAAATGAAAATAGCATTTGATGTGGATGTGCTGGCCAAGCAGATGAGCATCACGGACATGGTGCACAAGGTGGCAGACTGGGGCTACAAGTATATCGAGCAGTCTCCCCATCCCAGGATCAACCCCTTTTACAAGCATCCCCTGTTCTCCAAGGAGTGCGAGGAGGAGTACAGGAAGGCCCTGAAGGAAACAGGTGTGGAAATCTCTTCCTTTATCTGCGTCTATCGCTGGTCCGGCCCTACCGAGGAGCAGCGGAAGATGGCTGTGGAGAACTGGAAGAAACTCATTGAGATTGCAGTGAATATGAATGTTCCCGTCATCAATACGGAACTGTCCGGCGACCCCAACCAGCCGGAGATCTGCAATGGCATGTGGTTCCGTTCCATGGAAGAGCTGCTGCCCATCATCGAGCGCGAGGGCCTGCGGGTGGAGATACAGTCCCATCCCTACGACTTCTGTGAGTTGAACAACGAGACCTGCGACATGGTGAAGTCCTTCCGCTCTAGGAACCTGGGCTATG
>JAGBLH010000071.1 GCA_017635515.1 Selenomonas sp. | reverse complement strand
TCTGCGGGAAGAAGTGCCAGATAGAGGCGGCAGATGCACAGGGAATGAGGTGAGCGTATGAAGCAGCATTATGTCATGCCCGTGGGGGTAGATGATTTCCGGCGGGTGCGGGAAGAGTACTACTATGTGGATAAGACGGATTTTATCAGGCAGCTCATAGACGGCCACGCCCAGGCCACGCTCATTACCCGTCCCCGGCGCTTTGGCAAGACGCTCTCCCTGAGCATGCTGTACTATTTCTTCAGCAATAAGAATGCGGAGGCCAACCGTGTCCTGTTCGAGGGCAGCAACATCGAAAAAGCCGGGGAGAGGTATATGGCTGAGCAAGGCTCTCGGCCAGTGGTGTTCCTGAGCTTCAAGGATATCAAGGAAGACAATATGCAGGCGATGCTGGCCACCTTTGCTGCTTCTATGCGGGCTGTGTATCAGTCTTTCCGTTTTTTGCTTGAGGGAGATGTGCTTTATCCCGAGGAAAGGACTGATTTTGAAGCAGTGCTTTCCGGCACTGCTGCCAGAACAACTTTGCAGTTTTCGCTCAAAGATCTGACTGCTTATCTAAGCAGATATTATGGAAAACCCGTATTGGTGCTGATAGACGAGTATGATGCCCCTATCCAGTATGCCTGGGACTACGGCTACTATGATGAGGCTATTGTCTTTATGCGCAATTACCTGAGTTCTGTGCTGAAGACCAATCCCTCGCTGGACTTCGCCGTGCTCACAGGTGTGCTGCGCATTGCCAAGGAGAGCATCTTCAGTTCGCTAAACAATCTGGAGGTAGCGAGCGTAGCCTGTGGTGGCTACTTGGATGTCATGGGCTTTACCTATGCGGAAATCCAGCAAATGGCAGCGGATTTCGGGGTTGAGGATAAGCTGCCGGAAATAAAAGCTTGGTATGACGGTTATAATTTTGCGGGGCAGGAGATATACAATCCCTGGTCTGCTATCAACTATTTTCGTAATAATTGCAGGCCGGCTGCTTACTGGGTCAATACCTCGGGCAACACTATCCTGCGGCATATGCTGGAGCATGCTGACCCATCACAGGGCAAGAACCTGACTGCACTGCTGGCTGGCAAAAAAATAAGTGCCAGTCTGGACGAGGGCGTTATCTATGCTGAAATCTATCAAAACAGCGATGCCCTTTATTCCATGCTCCTTACCACTGGCTATCTGACCATGGTGGATTATCCAGACCCCTATATTGATGATGATGGCTGCACCTTGAGAATCCCCAACCGTGAAATCCGCACTCTTTTCAAGAAGGAGGTCATGCGCCATCTGTCAAGCAAGGGCTCCGGCTCCGAACTCTTGCGCAATCTGGTGAATAGCTTGCTGTCAGGCAAGGCGGCAGAGTTTGAAGAGTCTTTGGGGGAGTTTTTGCGGCTGGTGGCAAGTTTCCATGACACGGCAGCCAGGGAAAGTTTTTATCACGGCTTGGTGCTGGGCCTGCTAGCCACCTTGATGCCTCGCTTTGAGGTGGTTTCAAACCGTGAAAGCGGCTACGGCAGGTTTGATATCGCCATCTTTCCCGGCCCCGGCCAGAGCACAGGAGCCCTGCTGGAGTTCAAGGTGGCGGAGAAGGAAGCGGATATGCCGGAGCGGGCCAAGGAGGCTCTGGCGCAAATCAAGGTCAACAAGTACGCCTCGGAATTTGAACAGCGCGGCGTGAAGGAAGTCTGGCAGTACGGCATCGCCTTCTGCGGGAAGAAGTGCCAGATTGAAGCGGCAGACAGCAGGGCTGATTAGGAGTGAAGCGCAGCTGTCTGGCTCCACCTCCATTGCTCTTTTGTACTTTCAGAAAAGATTATCAAGCTACATAAAAATTATAATACGCTTAAAATCTGATTGAAAATCCGCCCGGAATAAGATATAATAAATCCAAAGCTTCCCCAAACGGGAGGCCAGAAGTAGAGTGACGAACTAGTAGAGGCAGAAGGGATTCAGCCGGCGTAACTAGGGGCAAGGAGGTAAGTGCTATGATTTTAGCAGCTCAGGAAGCCCGCGTCATCGAGGCTGGTGTTCGTGAAGCCGAGACTGGGCGCGTGGTGTGTGCTGAAGGGGATTTCCGCGACATGATGGCAGAGGAAATGCGTCAGCAGACTTTAGCGGAACTCCAGAAGGAAAACGAACTGTGCGGACTCAAGAACGTGAGACGGGATCTGCAGCAGCAGATCAACAATCCTCATATGCTGAACATTCACCGCCGGGTGATGGCAGATGGCAGCTACATCATCACGGAGAAGCATGGAGAAGCACAGGTCTCCCACTATTGCAAGCGGCTGGAATGCAGGCTCTTGACGGTGGGGAATTGAGGCATATTCAGGGTACCCTTGAGGGGTGCCCTTTTTATTTTGTCTTTGGTGGGGCAGGGATATGGGCAGGGGGCGGCGAAAGATTCTTTCGTGATATTGTTTGTCTAAGGGGGTATCTTTATGTCTAGAATGAGCCGAAGTTACTCTGCGCTCTGCTTGGCCCTGTGCGGTTTCCTGCTGGCTTTGGCCTGGACACCGGCAGTGGCGGGGGCGGCCTCGGGGACGGGGGAGCTCATCATCTGCCACACCAATGATATGCACGCCCGCGTCCAGTCGGAGGATGACTGGGGCAAGGCCATCGGCCTGGCGGAGCTGGCAGCGGCGGTGAAGGCCGTCCGGGCAGAACATCCCGCCACGCTCTGGCTGGATGCGGGGGACACCATCCACGGCATGCCCATGATCAACGTGACCAAGGGCGAGAGCATGGCGCCGCTGCTCAATGAGGCGGGGCTTGATGCCATGGCTCCGGGGAACCATGATTTCAACTACGGCTTTGAGCAGCTGCTGAAGGTTTCCAAGGAGATGAAGTTCCCGGTGCTCTGCGCCAATCTGGTGCGGGAGCAGAATGGCAAGCAGGTTTTCCCGGGCTATAAGATTTTCAGGCTGAAGGGGTTGAAGGTAGGCGTTTTTGGCCTGTCTACCCCGGAGACCGCTTATAGTTGCAACCCTGATAATGTGGCGGGGCTGAAGTTCCAGAATCCCGTAGAAAGAGCCAGGGAGATGGTGAAGAAGTTGCGGCCCGGCTGCGATGTGGTCATCGGCCTCATGCACCTGGGTCTGAATGAGCACAGCGAGTTCACCAGCGAGCGCATCGCCCGGGAAGTGAAGGGCATCGACCTGATCGTGGACGGCCACAGCCATACCACTTTGCCGGAGGGGATGCAGGTGGGCAAGACCCTGATTGTCCAGACGGGCTGGCATGACCATAGGCTGGGGGAAGTGAAGCTCAAGGTGGAAAGCCACAAGGTCACCGAGGCGAAGGCCAGGCTCCTGAGCAAGGAGGAGCTGCAGCAGATGGGCGTGAAGCCTGACGAGAGAATCGAACGGGCCATGGCCAAGGCCCAAGAACGGAGCGAGGCTCTCTTCCAGCAGGTGGTGACCTATAGCGACAGGAAGCTGAGTGGTGAAAGACTGGTCTTGCGCCGTCAGGAGACGGAGCTGGGCAATCTCTGCGCCGATGCCATCCGCTGGCAGACGGGGGCGGAGATCGCTGTGCAGAACGGCGGCGGCGTACGCACGGATCTGCCCATGGGCAATGTGACCCGGGGTGACTGCCTGGCTATCTTCCCCTTTGGCAATGTCCTGCGCATGGCAGAGGTGCAGGGCAAGGTCATTCGCCAGATGATGGAGCATTCCTTCGCGGGCTATCCGTCAGAGTTCGGCGGCTTCCTGGATTTTTCCGGCATGACTGTCACCTGCGACCCCACCCTGCCTGTGGGGCATCGCATCAAGGAGATCAAGGTGAACGGTGTGCCGCTGGATGACGAGCGCATCTACACCCTGGCCGCCAATGATTTCCTCTTTGCAGGCGGTGATGGCTACGATATGCTGAAAGGAGCAAAGATCGTAGGCGAGTCCGGCACCTGCGAGGAAGTGCTGGCCAACTACCTCAATCAGGTGGGCATGAAGGGCATCGAGACAGGCAGGCTGAAGATGCTCAAGGAACTCGAGCTGCCGCCAGCCGAGGCAGATCTGGCCGAGGCTGCCTGAGTTGGTTTGTCAGAAGCCTTCCCCATTGGGGAGGGCTGTTTTTTTGCCACATTGCTTGCACAAACCTGTAATTTTTAATGAAATTATAATATAATCTTAATGTTGTTTGAACCATCGTGTTTTAATATATGTAGTATGCAATTTGAAGTCATGCAAGGGGGAATATAGATGAAGATGATGAAGCTGGGCTGGGGGGCTCTGGCTTTGACTTTGGCTTTGGGCAGCCTTGCACCAGCGGTGGGCAGCTGCGCGGCTCTGTCCCTAGACGAGGCCATCCAGCTGGCCCTCGCCCAGAACACGGGGCTGAAGGTGACGAAGAAGGGAGAGGAAACGGCAGAGGCCAAGCTCAGGCAGGCCAAGGGCACCAACGGCGTAAGCGCTTCCCTGAGCGACAATCTCTCCACCAGCAAGGTCAGCGGGGGAGAGCGCAACGACGGCAACAACCTGAACCTTTCTGGCTCCCTGCCTATCTACAGCGGCGGCAAGAACCAGGCCAATATCAAGTCCAGCGAGATCGGCATGGACACGGCAAAGCTGGCCACGGAACGGGCCCAGGAGAATCTGAAGCTCTCGGTCATCAAGGCTTACTATGATGCCCTGGAAGCCCAGAAGAATATAAACGTGAATCAGGAGTCCGTGAACAACTATCAGGCTCACCTGACCAATGTGCAGCAGCTTTTCTCCGCCGGTTCCAAAGCCAAGATTGATGTGCTGCGCTCCTCCGTGGAGCTGTCCAATGCCCAGCAGACCCTCATCAAGTCCCAAAACTCCTACGAGGTGAAGCTGGCTACCCTCAGGAATTATCTCAACATGGACAGGGAGGAACCCCTGAGCCTGACCACGGATTTTGTCTATGACAAGTTCGAGACCCCCATGGCGGAGGCCATCGCCTATGCCTATGGCAACCGCAAGGATTTGCTCTCTGATGAATATGTGGTGGAGCAGAAGGAGCTGGCCATCAAGGCAGCCAAGGCAGGCTTCTTGCCCACGGTGAAGCTCAGCGTGGGAGTGGGCCAGGCCAATGACTTCCATCCCAGCAGCGGTTCCAGCCAGAGCTGGTCGGCTGGGATAGGCGTGAACTGGAACATCTTCGACAGCGGCGTGACCCGCGCCCAGGTGGACGAGGCAGAGGTGGCCCGCGATGTGGCCAAGCTCACCCTGGAAAAAGACAGGGAAACCGTAGACCTGAACCTGCGTACCGCTTACTACAATATGCGGGAGGCGGAGAAGCGGTTCAATTCCACCAGCGAGGCGGTGAATCAGGCGGAAGAGGACTACTACATCGCCACGGAGAAATACCGGGCAGGCGAGGGCCTGATGCTGGACATCATCGATGCCCAGCTGGCCCTCTCCACCGCCAAGCTCAACTATATCAGCGCCCAGTATGACTATGCGCGGTATAAGGCCGAGGTGGAAAATGCCATGGGCATTTCCCTGACTGAAAGCGAATTGGCAGCTGCCGCAAGGTTGGGGCAGGAGCAGTGAGGTGAGACTGATTTGAACAAGAAATTTATAGCAGCCGGCTTGGTGCTGCTTTTATTGGCTGGCGGCGGCTACTATGCTTATACCAGCTACCAGGCGAAGCAGCAGGCCGCACAGCAGGCGGCGGTGAAGACGGTGCAGGTCTCCCGCATGAATATCAAGTCCACGGTCTCTGCCACAGGCACTATCCGCCCGGTGGATTCCGTGGAGGTCAGCGCCAAGATCACCGCCCGCATCAAGAGCATCCTGGTGAAGGAGAACGACACGGTGACGGCAGGGCAGACGGTGGCTATTTTGGATGGCAAGGATTTGAAGCCCAGCGTGACCAGGCTCAGTTCAGGGTCACCAATACCCGGGCCAAGTACAATCGCGCTGTGTATCTGCACAGCATCGGGGCGGAGACGGATGCAGACCTGGAAGATGCCACCCTGAACTATCAGACGGCAGTCTCCTCTCTGTCTGAAGCGGAAAGCGACCTCAATGAAACAGTCATCGTGGCCCCTATGGACGGCGTGGTGGTAGGCGAGCCCCAGACCGTGGGCACCATGGCGGTGCAGGGCACCAGCAATCCCACGGTGATCATGCGCATCGCTGACCTGTCCAGCAAGCGCATCCAGGCGAAAGTGGACGAAACTGATATCGGCAATGTGAAGGTGGGCCAGGAGGCGACCTTCACGGTGGACAGCTACACCGGCAAGACTTTCACCGCCAGAGTCTCGAAGATTTCCCAGACGGATACCAGCAACAGCTGGAACACCAATTCCTCCACTTCTTCGAGCAGCTCCAGCTCTTCTGCCAGCGTCATCTATTACTATGTGACGCTGGATGTGGACGACCCGGAAGGGGTGCTGATGCCCGCCATGACGGCCAGGGTGGAAATCAACACCGCCAACAAGGAAAATGCGCTGGTGGTGCCCATCTCCACCCTCAAGACCGACAGCAACGGCTCCTATGTGATTGTGAGGAAGGCTGACGGCACCCAGGAGAACCGCTATGTGGAGACAGGCATCTACAGCGATGAGTATGTGGAGATACTGGATGGGCTCAGCGAGGGCGAGGAGATAGTTGCCACCTATACCGCCACTGCCAGCAAGAGCGCTTCTTCCGACAGCTCAAAAAAAAAGGGTATGGGCGGGCCGCCTCCCATGTGACGCGAAGTTTGAGGTAGTTGTTTAATGGCAGAAAAAGACACGCGCCATGTGACCATCAGGCTCACAGGCATACGCAAGGTATACAAGATAGGCGGGGAGGAACTGGCGGCTCTGGACGGCATCGACCTCTCCATCCATCAGGGAGAGTTTGCCGCTCTGATGGGGCCCTCCGGTTCGGGCAAATCAACGCTGATGAATATTTTGGGCTGCCTTGACCGTCCCAGCAGCGGCTCTTACATGCTGGACGGGGAGGAAGTGGCGGGCCTGTCCGATGACAAGCTGGCCATCACCCGCAACAAGAAAATCGGCTTTGTCTTCCAGAACTTCAACCTGCTGTCCAGAATCTCCGCCCTGGATAATGTGGCTTTGCCCCTGGTCTATGCGGGGGTCAGCAAGAAGGACAGGCTGGAGCGGGCCAGGCAGTGCCTGCAGGCGGTGGGCCTTTCTGACAGGGCCGACCATCAGCCCAATGAGCTTTCCGGCGGCCAGCGCCAGAGGGTGGCCATCGCCAGGGCGCTGGTGAATGACCCGCACATCATCATGGCGGATGAGCCTACAGGCAATCTGGATACCAAGTCTACCAAGGATATCATGGAGATTTTCGAGGCCATGCACGAGATTGGCCGCACCATCATCCTGGTGACCCATGAGCCGGAGATTGCCGCCTGCGCCAGCCGTCAGCTGCTGGTGCGGGACGGCAAGATCACCCGGGATGCAGGGAAGGGAGTGGTGATGGATGTCATCTAAAGAGGCAGAATCCTTCAAGCTACCTCCTTTCACCGCCAAGGCCCACAAGTTCTGGCTCAATGATGCCAAGCAGTGCTTCATCATGGCGATTATTGCCCTCAAGGCCAACAAGATGAGGACTTTCCTCACCATGCTGGGCATCATCATCGGCGTGGGGGCGGTGATTGCCCTGGTGTCCGTGGGCATGGGGGTCAAGAGCAATGTGACCAATTCTATTTCCAGCCTGGGCTCCAATATGCTGATTGTCTCCCCCGGTTCGTCCAACCGGGGCGGCGTCCGGGGGGCGGCTGGCTCCATGCAGACCCTGAAGTACGATGATGCGGAGGCCATCAAGGAAAAAATCAAGGGCATTGACTATGTTTCCCCCACCGTCAGCGGCTCCTATCAGGTGGTCAATGGCAATATGAACTGGAATACCTCCGTGCAGGGGGTGACCCCGGAGCTGATGGCTATCCGCTCCCTGACTGTGGGTTATGGCTCCTTCATCACCCAGAGCGACATGAATAAGCGCCAGCGCGTGGCGGTCATCGGCACTACGGTGGCAGCCAATCTCTTTGGCGCGGACAACCCCGTGGGCAAGAATATCCGCATCAACAACCAGCCCTTCAAGGTCATTGGCCTCCTGGAGAGCAAGGGCCAGTCCTCCATGGGGCAGGATCAGGACGATATGATCTATGTTCCCATTACTACCGCCCAGGAGCGCATGCTGGGCATCACCTATGTCCAGTCCATCAATGTGCAGGTGACGGATCAGGAAGATATGGACAGGGTGCAGGCGGAGATAGAAACCCTTCTGCGGCAGCGGCATCATATCTTGGCGGGGAAAGATGACGATTTCAATGTCAGGAACCTTACCAGCCTTATGGAGGCCATGAGCGAAAGCACCGCCATGCTGACTATCCTCCTGGGCTGCATCGCCGGGATTTCCCTGGTGGTGGGCGGCATAGGCATCATGAATATCATGATGGTGTCGGTGACGGAACGCACGCGGGAAATCGGCATCCGCAAGGCCCTGGGGGCCACCTATGACAATATCATGCTGCAGTTCATGATCGAATCCATGGTCATAGGCATCGTGGGCGGCATCATCGGCATCGTGCTGGGCAGCGGCGCCTCCCAGCTCATCGGCAAGCTGGGGAATTTCACCACGGTGATCACCCTCCTGCCCATACTGGTGTCCTTCTTCTTCTCCGTGGGCATTGGCCTGTTCTTCGGCATCTATCCCGCCCGGAAAGCCGCCAAGCTCGACCCCATAGAAGCGCTCAGATACGAGTAACTGATTTTTATGCCTTCCCTTTGAAGGGAAGGTTTTTTATTTTGACTGTTTTTGCAGGATTATGCACTAAGATGGTAGAATTTACAGTCAGTAAACGAATATATTTCTTGACAACAGAAGGAGTCGGTCAGACGTGAAGATATTGGTTACTGGCGTTACGGGCCAGCTTGGCTATGACTGCGTGAAGCAGCTGGAAAGAGAGGGGCAGGACGTGCGGGGAGTGTCCAGCAAGGACTTTCCTCTCACGGAGCCGGTGAAGATGGAGGCTTATCTGAAGAAGTTCAAGCCCGAGGCAGTGATTCACTGCGCGGCCTATACGGCGGTGGACAAGGCGGAGGACGAGCCGGAGGCCTGCCGGGCGGTGAACGCCGAGGGCACCAGGAATCTGGCTCGGCTCTGCCGGGAGATGGATGCCAAGCTCATCTACATCAGCACCGACTATGTATTCCCAGGCACGGGGGAGGAGGCCTACGCCGAGGACGCGCCCACCTCACCAGTGAATGTCTACGGCGCTTCCAAGCTGGAGGGGGAGGAAGCAGTAAGGGAACTCATGACGAAATACTTCATCGTGCGCATTTCCTGGGTCTTTGGCTACAACGGCAAGAACTTCATCCGTACCATGCTGAAACTTGCCGAGAGCCACGACAAGCTCACGGTGGTGGATGACCAGGTGGGCTCCCCCACCTACACCCGGGACCTGGCGGTGCTCCTGGCGGCGATGGTGAAGTCCGACAAGTACGGCACCTACCATGCCACCAATGAGGGCTTCTGCTCCTGGGCAGACCTGGCTATCGAGACTTTCCGGCAGGCCGGGGTCAAGGTGGAGGTGGAAAGGGTCACTTCCGACAAGTTCCCCACCAAGGCCACCCGTCCCCACAATTCCCGCCTGAGCAAAGAGGCCCTTGACCAGGCAGGCTTTGCCCGCCTGCCCAGATGGCAGGATGCGGTGGGCAGGTATCTGATAGAATTGCACAACCATTGATGTCTATTGTGAGAGTACACTTACTATGAGTGTACTCTTTTTTTACTACAGGGAAAAGAAAATCCGCCGCAGACGCACAAAAATGGCAAAAATCTCTTGTTAATGTGTAATGCTTCTGCTATACTTACACAAGTAGTAATACTGATGGACTAATATACAATATGGAAGGATTGTGTTTAGAAGGGATGTCTAAGATGTTAAAGACGGTAAGTAAGAAATATCAAGAAACCGCCCTGATCAAGCTCATTGCCCTGGGCTTGGTGCTGGGTATCCTGCTGGCGCTCTTTGCTCCGGCAACGGTGCCGGTTGTTTCCGTGTTCGGCGATCTGTTCGTCAAGGCCTTGAAGGGCGTGGCGCCCATTCTGGTGTTCGTGCTGGTCATGAACGCCATGGCCCAGAAAAGCGCCGATGCCAGTGCGGCCATGAAGCCCATTGTGCGGCTCTATGTGTGCGCCACTTTTTGTGCTTCTCTGGTGGCAGTGCTCTATTCTTTCGCTTTTCCCACGGCCTTGCAGTTGGCTGTGAATGATGCGCAGGTAGCACCTCCCTCCGGCATCATCGAGGTGCTGCACAATCTGATCTTGAGCGTGGTGGACAATCCCATCCATGCCCTTTCAAGCGCCAACTACATCGGCATCCTGGCCTGGGGCGTGCTGGCTGGCATTGCCCTGCATGGTGCCTCTGAGGGCACCAAGGAAATGCTGTCGGATCTGGCCAAGACCGTCACCAAGATCGTGCAGTGGGTCATCCGCTTCGCTCCCTTCGGCATTATGGGCCTGGTAGCCAATGCCATCGGTGAGAGCGGGCTTTCCTCCATGGTAAGCTACCTGCAGATCCTGGCGGTGCTCTTGGGTGCCTTCTTCACGGTAGCCCT
Source organism: Selenomonas sp. (assembly GCA_017635515.1). GTDB lineage: Bacteria > Bacillota > Negativicutes > Selenomonadales > Selenomonadaceae > Selenomonas_B. The sequence goes on along the minus strand of JAGBLH010000071.1, from coordinate 5,466 downwards.
GGTGATGAATCCCCTGATTGTGTACCTGCACCTCCATCGCAATCCGTACCCGCTGGTCTGGACAACTTTGAAGGAAAGCGGCGTCTATGCCTTCTTCACCAGAAGCTCCGCCGCCAATATTCCCGTGAACCTTTCTCTCTGTGAGCGTCTGGGGCTGAATTCCGATACCTATTCTATTTCCATCCCCCTGGGTGCCACCATCAACATGAGCGGCGCGGCCATCACCATCGCGGTGCTGTCCCTGGCAGCCGCCCACACCATGGGGATAGCCGTAGACCTGCCCACGGCTCTGCTCTTGTGCATCGTGTCCACAGTTGGCGCTTGCGGCGCTTCCGGCGTGGCCGGCGGCTCCCTGTTGCTGATTCCCGTGGCCTGCTCCTCCTTCGGCATCGGCAACGACATCGCCATGCAGGTTGTGGCAGTAGGTTTCATCATCGGCGTCCTGCAGGACTCCTGCGAGACGGCCCTCAACAGTTCCTCCGACGTGCTGTTCACCGCCACCGCAGAGCTTAGCCAGAAAGCCAAAGACGGCAGCCTGACGGCTGAGGATATGGTGCCGAACAAGTAAGAGAAATTAAAACGGCTTGCATTCCTATGGATTTGGAATGCAAGCCGTTATTTTTATTTGTTGATAATCAGCGCCGTGAAGACAAGGTCTTCCGTAGCAGAGGGATTGGCAATGCCATGCTTCTCCCCGTCGGGGCAGAAGGTGGTGGTGCCTGCGCCGATTTCCTTCTCTGTGCCGTTGTCGTTGTAGACGGCCTTGCCGGACAGGATGTGGTAGGTCTCCGTGTTGCCGTGATGCTCATGGACGCCGATGGAGCAGAGGGGCGGGATGATGACCTTGGAGAACATGGCGCACTTGCCGTCCAGTTCCTCCTGACCAAGCAGATGACAGATGGTGATGGTGCCCTTGCCGCCAGCTTTTTCCGTGGCCTGCACAGGTTTCGTTTCAATAAATGCCATAGCAAACTCTCCTTTTCTTTTGCGCAGTAGTTTGGTACAATGAGGTGTATCTTATTTAATTGTACTACTAAATCTTAGTGAATCAAGCCCATAGCGTTTAGATTTTGTGCAAGGGTGTGTGGATGACGGCAGTTGTCCCGGCAGTTCACCATGTATCCGGTTGGAGGTATATATTCAAGATGATCTATTTATTAAAATTCGGCGCCAGTTTCATCCTGCCGCCGGGTATCTTCATAGTCTTTCTCTTCTGGTACAGCATTCATCTCTGGAACCATTCCGCCAGCGGCGGTGGCATTTACGGCTGGCAGAGGCCTACGCTCAGAAAGAAGGTGGCTGCCATGCTGATGGTCTTTACCTGGATCTTTTACCTGTTCTGCACGCCGTGGATGGCGGAAAAGGCCATGGGCTGGCTGGAAGGGGAATACCAGCCGCCCAAGCAGGTCACCGGTGATGTGGTTATCATGCTGGGGGGCGGCGCCTATGCGGACACCCCTGATGTCAGCGGCATGGGCACCCTCTGCGCTGCGCCTTCTGCCCGTCTTTTGACGGCGGTGCGCTTGCAGCGCCAGCTGGATGTGCCCATCCTGCTGTCCGGCGGGCAGGTCTACGAGGACACGGGAGCCGAGGCCAAGATTGCCAAGCGCATCCTGATGGACTTGGGGGTGCCTGAGGACAAGATCCTGGTGGAAGACAAGAGCCTCAACACGACACAGAATGCCAAGTATTCTGCCAAGATCATGCAGGAGAAGGGGCTGAAGCACCCTGTGCTGGTGACCTCTGCCTTCCACATGAAGCGGGCTATGCTGAACTTCGAGAAGAATGGCTACCAGCCTGTGCCCTTCCCCTCGGACTACCGCACGGGGAAGAAGCATGTTTTCCACTATGTGAAGCTGCGGCCTTCCGTGGATGCCATGTACGACAACGCGGTGGTCTTGCAGGAGACACTCAGGACTTTGGTGACGAGGTATTTTGAATGAGCGCAAGTACCAAGAATCTTACAGAGGGTGAGCCTTGGCGGCTCATTCTCTTTTTTACTCTTCCGCTGATTGCGGGCAATATCTTCCAGCAGCTCTACGGCTTTGTAGATACCCTCATCGTAGGGCGCATCCTGGGAGTGGAGGCGCTGGCGGCGGTGGGCTGCACGGGACCACTGCTGTTCCTCATCATGGGCTTTGCCATGGGCACCACCTCTGGCCTGGCTATCGTCACGGGGCAGCGGTTCGGGGCACAGGATGCCAAGGGCGTGCGCCAGAGCGCGGCGGCCTGCCTGCTCACGACCCTGATCATCGCGGCGGTGATGACGGTATTCGCCTTTGGCATGTGCCATTATTTCCTGCTGTGGATGCAGACCCCGCAGGAGATCATTGACGATGCCTATGCCTTTATCAGCATCATCTTCGGCCTGCTGGTGGTGCCCTTCTTCCTGCTCATGCTCACCAATATGGTGAGGGCTCTGGGGGACAGCCGCATGCCTACGGTGATCCTGGCCTTTGCCCTGACTTGCAACATCATTCTGGAGCCACTCTTCATCATGGTCTTCGACTGGGGCGTGCCGGGGGCGGCCTGGGCAGTGGTGGTGGCCCAGAGCATCGGCGTGGCGGCTTCCGTCCTTTACATCTATAAAAAAGTGCCTGCCCTGCACATCCGGCGGGAAGACTGGCATTTTGACAGGGCTTTCCTCTGGGAGCATGCACGCATCGGCCTGCCTATGGGGTTCCAGGCTTCCATCATCGCCATTGGCGCAGTCATCCTGCAGGTGGCGCTGAACAACCTTGGCCCTGTGGCGGTGGCGTCCTATGCCGCCTCCCAGAAGGTGGATTCTCTGGCGTTGATGCCCATGATGTCCTTCGGCATGGCCATGGCGGCCTACACTGCCCAGAATTTCGGGGCGCGGAAGTTCCACCGCATCAGCGAGGGCGTGAAGAAGTGCGTCTATATGTCCGTGGGCTTCTCCATCGTGGTAGGTATCTTCAACGCCATTTGCGGCCCCTGGCTGGTGGGCATGTTCGTCACCGAGGAAGCGGAGCAGGTGGTGGAGTACGGCAGCATGTACCTGCTGATACAGGGGTCCTGCTACTGGGTGCTGGCCCTGCTCTTCATCTTCCGCAGCGTACTGCAGGGACTGGGCAAGAGCGCGGTGCCCACCTTTGCCGGCATCATGGAACTGGTCATGCGCGCAGGGGCTGCCATAATTCTCTGCGAGGCCTGGGGCTATCTCGGTGCCTGCTGGGCCAGTCCCCTGGCCTGGATAGGCTCGGCAGTGCCGCTGATGATTGCCTACTACTACACGAGAAAGGCTTTTGTCAGGAATGGCAGGAAAGAATTGTCTTAAAATATACAAGGCAGGGAGGAATTCCTCCCTGCCTTGTCGTATATAGCAAGGTAGTATGTAGCAAGGCAAAATCTATTGATTTTACGGGAAGGATGGGTTTTATGTATCAGGATGAATACAAGCGCTGGCTTGAGGCAGATCTCATTGACTGCGACCTGGGGAAAGAGCTCAGGGACATCCAGGGGGACGATGACGCCATCAAGGAGCGCTTCGCAGCTTCTCTGCAGTTCGGTACCGCAGGACTGCGTGGCACGTTGGGGGCAGGCACCAACCGCATGAACATCTGGGTGGTGCGCCAGGCTACCCAGGGGGTGGCTGACTGGGTCAAAGGCGAGGGCGGCACCCAGACGGTGGCCATCAGCTATGATACCCGCCTCAAGGGCTGGACTTTTGCCAAGGAAGCGGCAGGTGTGCTGGCTGCCAACGGCATCAATGTCCGCATCTACGATGAGCCCATGCCGGTACCTGCACTTTCCTTTGCCACTCGTTTCTACAAGGCCAATGCGGGCATCATGGTCACCGCCAGCCATAACCCAGCCAAGTACAACGGCTACAAGGCTTACGGCCCGGATGGCTGCCAGATGACGGACGATGCCGCCGATGTGGTTTACAATGCCATCCAGAAGACGGATGTGCTCACTGGTGCCAAGTACATGTCCTTTGCCGAGGGCGTGGAGAAGGGCCTCATCAAGTTCGTGGGCGAGGACTGCAAGGAAGGCCTCTATGAGAACATCGAAGCCTGCCAGGTGCGCCCCGGCCTTTGCAAGACTGCCGGGCTGAAGCTGGTCTACAGCCCGCTGAACGGCACGGGCCTGGTGCCGGTGACCCGTGTGCTCCGTGATATCGGCGTTGACGATGTGACCATCGTGCCGGAGCAGGCGTACCCCAACGGCTACTTCACTACCTGCTCCTATCCGAACCCGGAAATCCTGGCTGCCATGGAAAAGGGCGTGGAGCTGGCCAAGAAAGAGGGTGCTGACCTGATGCTGGCCACCGACCCGGATGCAGACCGGGTGGGCATTGCCATGAAGTGCCCGGACGGCTCCTATGAGCTGGTGTCCGGCAACGAGATGGGCGTGCTGCTCCTGGACTACATCTGCGCAGGCCGTCAGGAAAAGGGCACCATGCCCAAAGACCCCGTGGCTGTGAAGTCCATCGTTTCCACCCCGCTGGCTGATGCGGTAGCCAAGCACTACGGCGTGGAACTGCGGCACACACTCACGGGCTTCAAGTGGATCGGCGACCAGATCCTGCAGCTGGAAGGCAAGGGCGAGGAGAACCGCTTCATCTTTGGTTTCGAGGAAAGCTACGGCTATCTGGCCGGCCCCTATGTCCGCGACAAGGACGCTGTGGTGGCTTCCATGCTGATCTGCGAGATGGCTGCTTACTACCGCAGCAAGGGCTCTTCCATCAAGGCCCGCTTGGAGGAAATCTACAGCCAGTATGGCCGCTATCTCAATAAGGTGGACAGCTTCGAGTTCCCGGGGCTCTCCGGCATGGACAAGATGAAGGGCATGATGGAGAATCTGCGCAAGAATCCCATCAAGGAACTGGCTGGCAAGAAGGTCGTGAAGGTGATTGACTATCTCGATACCGCCGCCACGGGCCTGCCCAAGTCCAATGTGCTGACCTATGAGTTCGAGGATGGGTCCAGCGTGATTATCAGGCCTTCCGGCACCGAGCCGAAGATCAAGGCTTACTATACCACCAAGGGCAAAGACCTCAAGGAGGCAGAGGACGCCAAGGCCAAGATGGCTGAGGCTGTGAAGCCGTACCTCTCGTAACATTTATACTTAGTCTCAAAAAAGAGCCGCAAGGCTCTTTTTTGGTGCTCGCTTCACTTCTCCAAAACTTTTTCAAAAAAGTTGTTGACAAACCTTGCCTATGCATGTATCATAATACAAGTCGCTAACGGAAACGGCAGGCACAAGACTTGAAAACTTCAATTTGATGAGCCTTGACTGGCAGAGAAAAAGTTGAATGAAATAAAGTTAAAAAAGTGCTTGACAGACCGAAAGAGACAAGATAAAATAAACAAGTCGCTTCGATGAGGCGGCGGTTGAAAAAACAAGTTGTTCCTTGAAAACTAAACAATGCAGAATGAATCATGCAACATGATTCAAGCCAGATGTTAGTCAAACCTTATGGTTTGAAATAAAACATCGATT
>JAGBLH010000070.1 GCA_017635515.1 Selenomonas sp. | reverse complement strand
TTGGGGCCTCCTTAAAAATGCGCCTTGTTTCGTTGTTGGTCTTATTGTATCTTTTTTTCTCCCATATAAAAAGGACACATGTCTGAATGTGTCCAAAATGTATCATTTATTTATTTTCACAAAATTATCTCAAAGTTCTAAATTATTCCTTTTCCTCTCCCGATATTCCCTGTCCAGCATGCCCAGTATCACCAGATTCTCGTAGATACCATTGGTGATGATGGTTTCCCTTATCAGCCCTTCCCTCAGCATTCCCTCGCTCTCGTAAAGGTGCAGGGCTCTGGCGTTATAGTCCTTGCAGTCCAGCCAGGCCCTGTGAAAGTTCAGTTCCTCGAAGGTAAAGGCCTTGATGAGCTTCATGGCCTCATGGCCGTAGCCCTGTCCCTTCTCCCCTATGATGAAATGCGTCCACTCCGCTTCCCTGGCCTCGGTCAGAAGCCCGCCCATCAGTATATAGCCCACAGGCGTACCATCATGTTTCTCCACGATGATATCCATGGAAGCCTTGCCCCCGGTGATGATTTTATGATGGAACTCCTCCTCGAAGGGCACGATGAACTTCAAATTCTCCGGCTCAAACTCCAGCGCCATGATGTAGGGCAGATCCCCCTCATCCGCCCTCCTAAGCCTCAGGCGCGGCCCCTCTGCCAGCATGCCCTGTATCTTTTCCTCTGGGAAGCTGTATGTCAATGTTTCCAAAACTATTCACCCTCATCTAAAATTTATTTAATGTAATCAATATCTGCATATAGTATAATAGTAGCGTTATTCTATTGCAACTAAGGAGGATTTATCATGCTAGAACTCTTGGGTATCACCGGCTGGGACGGATTCGCCGGCCGTGTGATGATGCCCCTCTTGCCCCCGACTCTGGTAATGCTGGCAGCCCTTGCTGTCGGCATAGCCATCAACAAGCTCCTGAACCGCCGCCTCAACCAGCATCTGCAAGGCGAAGAAGGCACCTGGACATATCTGTTCCTCAACGCCCTCAGGGGCGTCCCCATTTCCCTCTGCCTCATCATCGGGCTTTACTGGAGCATCAGCCTCATTGACTTCATCCAGTCTTTCGTGAAGCTGTTCTCCTATATTCTCTTCACGGTTATCGTGCTTTCCATCACCCGGGTCATCGCCCGCACGGTGTCCGGCTTCGTGGATATGCAGGTAACCAAGTCCAAGGATTTGCCCAAGACCACCCTGCTGAACGCCATCGTCAATGTCATCATCTACGCCATGGGCGTGCTGGTGATACTCCAGTACTACGGCATTTCCATCGCCCCCATCCTCACCGCCCTGGGCGTCGGCGGTATGGCCGTGGCTCTCGCCCTGCAGGAGACGCTGGCCAATATCTTCTCGGGCCTGCACCTCATCATCTCCAAGCAGCTGCGCCTGGGGGATTATATCAAGCTCAGCACCAACGAAGAGGGGCGCGTCACGGACATCACCTGGCGCTTCACCACCATCGCTCCCGTAGGTGACGGCAATATGGTGGTCATTCCCAACCAGAAGATAGCTTCTGCCATCATCACCAACTACAGCCTGCCCCGCAAGGATATCATCATCAAGATTCCCATCGGCGTGGCCTATGGCAGCGACCTGGACAAGGTAGAGCGGGTCACGCTGGATGTAGCTACCAAGGTCATGGAGGAAGTGGACAGGGAGCTTGATATCCCCCCCACGGTCAGATTCCACACCTTCGGAGAATCCTCCATCGACTTCAACGTCATCATGCACAGCAGCAACTTTGACCATCAGTTCCTCTTGAAGCACGAATTCATCAAGGCCCTGACCAAAAGATACCGGGAAGAAGGCATAGAGATTCCCTTCCCCATCAGGACTATTGTGCAGGGAAAAAGCGAATAAAGGCAATAAGACAGGGAGGCTGGCCCGCTAAGGGCAGCCTCCCTGTCTTATTATTTCAATCTTTGCCGGCATCCGTCTGCACGATGGTATAGCTTTCCGGATGAAAGTCAGGCCTGGCTATGACCTTGAGGTCGAAGGCGAACTCCGCCGCCAGATCCATCAGGAGCTGATTGGCTCCCAGTTCATCAGCCACGCTGTCGTGTACTTCGATATCGTAGCCGTCCACCGCGTGGCACTTTTTCTCCAGCCTTCTTATATCGCGGCTGATGCGGATGCTGACTGTCTCAGGGGATTCTACCCGCCCCCTGCCGTGGCAGACGGGGCACTCGGTGTAGATGAGGGTCTCCAGATTGGTGCGGGACTTCTTACGGGTGATTTCCACCAGCCCCAGACTGGTGATGTCCACGATAGTCATCTTGGTGCGATCCTTCACAGTAAGCTCACGCAGTTTCTGCAGAAGACTTTCCTTCTGCTCCTCGGTTTCCATGTCGATGAAGTCAACTACAATGATGCCGCCAATATCCCTGAGGCGGATCTGCTTCATGATTTCCGCCGCTGCCTCCAGATTCAGCTGGAAAACAGTGTCAGACAAGCGGGAACGCCCCACAAAGCTGCCGGTATTGACATCAATGACCGTGAGGGCTTCCGTCTTGTCTATGACCAGGAAACCGCCGCTTTTCAGCTCCACTTGCCGGTCTCCCAACTTTTCCAGTTCATTTTCCACCTGGTACTCACGGAACAGGGGCTTTTTACCGTCATAGTATTGCACCCGCTGGGCCAGGTCCGGAGTCAGGGCTTCTGCTAGCTCCTTGACCCTGAGGTAAGACCGGTAATCATCCACTACCAGGGCTGATACCTCCTCCGTCAGCTGATCCCTTACACAGCGGATGAGGAGATCTGCATCACGGTAAAGCAGCGCTCCCTTGCGCTGGCCCTTAAGCTTGAAGCGAGCCAGGATAGAATTCCATATGCGCAGCTGTGCCTCCACATCGGCCTTCAGGATTTCTTCCGAAGCCCCTTCCGCTACCGTGCGGATGATAAGGCCCATGCCCTCAGGGCAGATGCGCTCTGCAATCCCATGAAGCCTCGCCCTTTCTTCCTCGCCTGTGATACGGCGGGAAAGGCCGATATAGGCAGCCGTGGGCATCAGCACCAGGAGCCTGCCGGGCAGGGAAATGTGCATGGTGGCGCGGGGCCCCTTGGTGCCCACGGCATCCTTCACGACCTGCACGGGCAGGATCTGGCCGATATGGATTTTCTGGTGGGGCAGTTGCCGCGCCTCTCCCTCCCCATAGGGCAGGCCATCGCCTATGTAGAGGAAGGCGTTCTTCTCCCCGCCGATATCCACAAAGGCCGCCTGCATCCCCGGCAGGACATTCTGCACCTGGCCCCGGTAGATATTGCCCACCAGATGGGCAGTGCTGGCCCGCTCAAACTCCACCATCTCCAGTTCGCCATCGGTGTCGTTCACCATGGCCAGCCGGGTTTCCTCCGGCACCACATTGGCTAGGATGGTCTTCATATTTCCCTCCAAAAGTGTTTTTAATTTACCAGATCTATCAACCTGCGCCCCTTGCCCAAAAGGCCGGTGCGCTCAATGCGGGCCTGATTGGGCTGGGCTTGGAGATTGAATTTCTCCACGATGACCGTGAAGACCTCCAAGGGCTTCACGCTGCCCTCAGGGGTGACAGAGATATCGAAGTCCAAGCGCAAATCTTCCTCAACCAGTTCCGCTGCTACAGGCTTCAGCATATACTGCTTGGTCTCTATCTCCCGCTTCTTCTTGGGGGTTACACGGTGGTAGACGGCCTGGGGTGCTTTATTGTAGGCACTCACCGCAGCTTTGGCTTCTTCCTCCGTACCTGCATAGGGCACCAGCAGGCTGTAGCGCGCTTCATCAGTCTGGGCCATGAGGGCAGGTGCCTTCTCATGCAGCAGCTTCAGCTCCCTGACCTCGACACCGGGGGGCAGCTGGGCTTTCAGCTTATCCCAGACCTCAGGCTGGGCCACTTCCTTCGTCAGCTCGAAGTCCATATACTCGGCCCGGCTGGTGACACCCAAGGACAGGGCAGAGGCAAAGGCCACCTTCATATGGGGGTTGAAGCCCTCGGAGTAAGCCATGGGCAGCTTGGAGCGGTCAAAGGCCCGAAGGAAGATATTGGCATAGTCCAGATGGGACACATAGCGCACTTCCTCGCCCTTGGTGATTTCCGCCCGATACTTATAGAGCTTCCTCTGGGTGCCGGGATGCTGGGGCGAGCCCTTGAGGGCCTTTTCCTTTTTCGCCGGCTTGAAGGTTCCCTCCCCATCGGCAGCACCGCTGCCCAGAGCTTCCTTGACGGTTTCCCCTTCGCCCCTGACGCTGGCGGCAAAGGCTTCTTCCGCCTTGATCAGCTCCTCTTCTTTGGCAAAGTCCACCACATTGACCCTTAGATTGGTACAGATGCCACAGGCAGAGCAGCGGCCCCGGCGGCAGTCCTCGGTGAGGGCGCCTTGCATGGCCTTTTCCCACTCGCGGCGCAGGAATTCCGCGTTGACCCCCGGAGAGGTGTGTGCCCAGGGCAGAGGCTCCGCAAAGTCGCGGTGGCGGGCGTTGTAATAGCTAAGGTCTATGCCGCACTTCTCGAAGGCCTCATGCCAGATCTCATCTTTATAAAGGTCAGTCCAGCCATCGAACTTGGCTCCGTCAGCCCAGGCCTGATAGATGACCTTGGCAAGGCGGCGATCGCCACGGGCCAGCACCCCCTCAATGACGGAAAGGCGGGCATCATGGTAGTTGAAGGTGATGGCCCGGTCGCGGATATGCTCCTTCAGCAGCTTCTGCCTGCGCTGGAATTCCTCGATGGGCAGCTGGCCGAACCACTGGAAGGGGGTGAAGGGCTTGGGCACGAAGCAGGACACGGAAATGGTGACCTTGACACCACGGCGTCCCTTGATCTCCGTATAGAGGTCCACCACCTTCTTGGCCAGGTCGGCAATGCCGATGATGTCCTCGTCTGTCTCCGTGGGCAGGCCCATCATGAAGTAGAGCTTCACCTGCTTCCAGCCCTGGCGGAAGGCCGCGCCGCAGGCAGTCAGGAGGTTCTCCTCCGTCACGCCCTTGTTGATGACGTCACGCAGACGCTGGGTGCCAGCCTCGGGGGCAAAGGTCAGGCCGGACTTCCTGACCTGCTGCATCTTGTGAGCCAGGTCGATGGAGAAGCTGTCAATGCGCAGGGAGGGCAGGGAGAAGCTGACCTTCTCCTCCTTGAAGTCCGCCAGCAAATCGTCCACCAGACGGCCCAGGCAGGAATAATCTGCCGAGGACAGGGAGGTGAGGCTCATCTCGTCATAGCCTGAGGAATCCACCAGTTTCCTGGCCATCTTCCTGAGTTTCTCCTCCCGGCGCTCGCGGGCAGGGCGGTAGCAGATGCCCGCCTGGCAGAAGCGGCAGCCACGGGAGCAGCCGCGGAAAAGCTCCAGCATGATGCGGTTGTGGACAATATCCATAAAGGGCACCAACGGATGCTCCACGGACTTCGCCGTGTTCATGTCCTTGATGACCCGCTTGTAGATGATAGGCTTGGCCTTGAGGCTAAGAGGCTTCAACGCCTGGAAATCCCCCTGCTCCCCCTCGCCGGTGTATTCCGGCTGATAGAAGGAGGGCACATAGAGGCCGGGAATCTCCAGCAAAGACTCCAGGAAGCCACGGCGCCCGCCAGAGCGGCCCTCCTCCTTCCAGTCCATCAGCGCGTTGGACACATCCCTGACGGCATCTTCGCCCTCGCCGATGATGAAGAAGTCGAAGAAGTCTGCCAGCGGCTCCACATTGTAGACGCAGGGGCCGCCCCCCACGATGAAGGGCATATCTTCGCTGCGGTCTTTCGACCAGAGGGGAATGCCAGCCAAATCCAGCATATTCAGCACATTGGAGTAGATCATCTCGTACTGGAGGGAGAAGCCCAGGAAATCAAAGGCAGCGATTTCATGCTTGGATTCCAGGGAAAAGAGCGGCATCTTGCGGCTCCTCATTTCCGCTTCCATATCTGTCCAAGGAGCGTAAACCCTTTCTGCTGCTATCTTTTCCTCGCTATTGAGAATTTCATATAATATGGCCAGTCCCAGATTGCTCATGCCCACTTCATAGACATCCGGCAGGGCCAGAGCCCAGCGGCAAGCCACCGAATCCCAATCCTTATGCACCGCATTCCACTCACCGCCGGTATAGCGGGAAGGTTTCAGGACAGACTGCAACACCTCGTGAGGCACCTGTACCGTTCCTGCTTTTGACATACTTTCCTAAGCCTCCATAACACAAATAAGGTAATTATGGCCCCCAAGGATGGGGGCCTGCGGGCCATGTTTGCGTGAAGCAAACATGGCCCGCTGTTTTCTTTTTGTTGCTTTTTCTTTGCGCCAAAGGAAAAGCAAGCTCCGCAACTAAACGACAAAGGAAGACCCCGTAACAAGCACCGGGATCTCCCCACAAATACTAAAATAACAATTTCTGCTTTCGCAGCTGAATATTCATCAATATAGCTATGGCCATGATATTGGTAGTCAAGGAACTTACCCCGTAGCTCATAAGGGGCAAAGGAATGCCTGTGACAGGCATGATGCCCATAGTCATGCCCACGTTCACCAGAATGTGGAAGGCAAACATGGAGGTGATGCCCACTGCCAGCAGCCTGCCGAACACATCACCTGCATCCTTGGCAATCTGCACGCCCCGCCAGAGCACCACCAGGTACAGCAGGAGCAGGCAGACACAGCCGATAAAGCCCAGTTCCTCACCCACCACGGCGAAGATGAAGTCCGTGTGGTTCTCAGGCAGGAAGTTCAGCTGGCTCTGGGTGCCCTCGAAGAGCCCCTTGCCAAAGAGCATGCCCGAGCCAATGGCTATCTTGGACTGGATGATGTGATAGCCAGACCCCAGGGGGTCAACATTGGGGTCCATGAAGACCATGATGCGCATTTTCTGATAGTCCTTCAAAAAATGCCATAGTATGGGCATGGCGGCAATGCCCGCTCCAAAGATGCCAAAGAGCAGCTTCAGCCTGATGCCCGACACGAAAGCCATGCCGAAGAAGATAGCCATGAAGACCAGGGACGTGCCCAGGTCAGGCTGCTTCAGCACCAGCAGGAAGGGCACCCCCATGTAGGCCGCCACCGGCAGGAGGTCATCCAGGGTGTTGAGCTTGCCCACTCTTTCCTCCAGCACGGAGGCCAGGCAGACAATCATGATGAGCTTGGAGAACTCCGAAGGCTGGATGCTGATGGGGCCGATGGAAATCCAGCGCTGGGCGCCGAGCGCCGACTGCCCCACCAGCATGACCGCCAGCAGCATCACCAGATTGAAGATGTAGAGCTTCTTGCCATAGCCCTGCAGCATCTTGTAGTCAAAGTTCATGAAAAAAGCGGCGGCGGCAATGTTCAGGATGGTGAAGATGCCCTGCCGCTGGACAAAATAATAGCGCTCCTCGCCGGGAGTATTGATATGGGTGGCGCTGCCGATGATGACCAGGCTCATGATGATGATGCCCAGAGCTGCCATCAGCAGGGTGAAATCCATGCGCCGCAGCATTCCCTTTTTCACTTCAGTCCGCCCTTATCATGCTTCATGCGGCTCACGGGGATGTTGGCCACCAGAGCCACGGAATCATCATCATTGGCCAGGGACATCTCCATGGCGTTCATGTCGATGTCCACATATTTGGAAATGACCTTCACGATGTCATTTCTCATGTTCTCCATGATTTCTGGGGAAATGTTTATTCTGTCATGCACAAGTACCACCTTCAGGCGATTGCGGGCCACCTTGCCGGATGGCTCCTTTTTGCCGAAAATCTTCATCAATGCTTCCATCATAAGTAAACCACCTCCCCTTAAAGACTAAAGATGCGCTTGATCCTTGCCAGGATGCCTTCTTTTTGGAAAGTCATGAAGGGGATGGGCTCGCCCAGGATACGGCCCACAATGTTCCTGTAAGCCTGACCGGCCTGAGAGCTATTGAGGGCCACGCAGGGCTCGCCGCGGTTGGTGCTGGTGACTACCATCTCATCATCCGGCACCTGGCCGATGCACTCCAGGGAGAGGATGTCATTGATATCATCCATGTCCAGCATATCGCCGCTCTGCACCATCTGGGGACGGATGCGGTTGACGATGAGCTTGATGTTCTCCTTGTCAGCCCGTCCCAGCTCGCCGATGATCTTGTCTGCGTCGCGCACGGCGGAAATCTCCGGCATGGTCACCACGATGGCCACATCAGCGGCGGCAATGGCAGTCTTGAAGCCTTGCTCGATGCCTGCGGGGCAGTCGATGAGGATATAGTCGAATTCCTGGCGGAGCTCTTCGCAGAGCTTCACCACCTGCTCGGGATTGACGGCCGTCTTGTCCTTCACCTGGGAGGTGGGCAGGAGGAAGAGGTTCTCATACTTCTTGTGGCGCACCAGAGCCTTCTTGTAGGGCACGCGGCCCTCGGTGACATCAATCAGATCGTACATGATGCGGTTCTCCAGGCCCAGCAAGAGATCCAGGTTGCGCAGGCCCGTATCCGTATCCACCAGCACTACCTTCTTGCCCCGCATGGCAAGGCCCATGCCCAGATTAGCAGTAGTCGTGGTCTTGCCAACGCCGCCTTTGCCAGAGGTGATTACATAGATTTCGCTCATTTGCAAATTCCTACCTTTCTATTGGTTCGATTACGATCTGCCCATCTTTGATGGACGCCCGCTCGGCTTTTTCTGTCATATCCATATGATCCGGTGACCTGGCTATGAAACTGGCTATGCGGATCTGGGTGGGCATGAGATGGTCTGCCACCACGATGGCGGAAGTGTCGCCAAAGGCCCCGGCATGGACCATGCCCCGGCAGATGCCCCGCACATCAATGCTGCCCCCCGCGATGATCTGGGCACCGGGATTCACATTGCCGCACACCAGCACGGAACTCTTGGTGCGGATTTCCTGTCCCCCCCGCACAGTCTTGTTCACCACCAGCATCTCCTGCACATCAGGATTCTGGGACGCTGCAGGGGCTGCCTGGGGCTGGCTCTCAGCAGCAGTGGCAGAAGCTGCCTGGGACTTCTCCGGATGATTCTCCCCCTCCAGAGGCTGCACCCTGCAGATCAGGCCATGCTCATGGAAGAGCTTCTGGAGCTTTTCCCTCTGAGCATCCGTCAGCACATCCCGGGGCAGGAACACCATGGTTCCCCTCAGGAAGAAGCCGGAGCCTGACTCCAGTTTGCCCTGCAAGTGGTGCAGGATGTCCTCAAAACTTGCCTCTGGGGCAAAAGTCAGGGAAAGGCCCGACCTGCCGCCCTTGATTTTCACCATCTCTTCACTCATAGTTATCCTCATTTCAAGATATGACCATTATTTACTGCCTAGCTTTATCTTTATTATCTTCCTTGGGCTTTTCAATGCCAAAGGCTGCTTCCAGTATTTCCCTGCCGATAGGCACGGCAGACTGGGCGCCGTAGCCGCCCTGCTCCACCACCACGGCCACAACCACCGTGGGGTTCTCGAAGGGGCCGTAGGCCACGAACCAGCCGTGGTCCCTGCCGTGAGGGTTCTCTGCCGTACCTGTCTTGCCCGCAATCTGCACGGGGAAGCCCCGGAAGATGCTGGCGGCGGTACCATAGGTGGACACCTCATGGAGGCCCTCCTGCACCAGCTGGATGACCTCCGGCCTGACATCCAGGGTGGAGAGCAGTTCCGGCTTGAACTCCTTTACAATCTTGCCATCAGGCCCCACGATGCGGTTCACCAGATGGGGCTTGAACCTCTTGCCGTCTGCCGCGATCTCCCCCATGACCATAGCGGCCTGCAGGGGAGTCACCAGATTGAAGCCCTGGCCAATGGCAGCATCGAAGGTCTCGGACAGGTACCAGTCCCCGTCCTCGAAGTTCTTCTCCTTATACCTGCGGTTGGCCACCAGCCCGTCAGACTCATAGGGCAGGTCAATGCCCGTGATGGCCCCCAGCCCGAACATGCGGGCATAGCGCTCCAGCCTGTCAATCCCCAGACGGTTGCCCATCTCGTAGAAATACACGTTGTCCGAGTGGGCCATGGCGGAGCGGAAATTCAGCCAGCCCAAGGCCTCGCCATCAGCGTTGCCCTTGGGAATGATCCAGTGATGGCCCGAGTCGAAAATCTGCTCCTCGGGCGAGACCACACCCTCGGTCAGGGCCGCCGTGCCTGTGACAATCTTGAAGGTAGACCCCGGCGGGTATTCGCCGGTGATGGTCTTGTTGTCCATGGGATGGTAAGGATTTTCGTTGAGCTTGTTCCAATCCTTGACAGAAATCCCCCTGGCAAAAAGGTTGGGATTGAAGGCCGGGCGGCTGACCATGGCCAGCACCTCGCCGGTCTGGGGATTCATCACCACCGCTGCCGCCGCATTGGCGTGAATCATCTTGAGACGCTCATCCACGGCCCTTTCCGCCGCTTCCTGGATGTGCTTGTCGATGGTCAGGTAGAGGTCATCGCCGGGGAGAGGCTCCTTCCTGCCCAAGCGGCGGACAGGCTTACCTGCCACATCCACCTCCACC
>JAGBLH010000069.1 GCA_017635515.1 Selenomonas sp. | reverse complement strand
CTTGCCCTCGATAAGGCGAATCTCCACCACGCCTTCGTGGATGCGCTGGGGGGCAGCACTGCCCCGCAGGTCATGTATCCCTTCTCCCGATAGAGATCCGTGATTTTCCCTGCCATCTCCTGCAGGTCTTTTACCGTGACCTGACGGCCAATATAGGCACTGGTGACAGCAGCTATCTCCTCCTGGGACAAAATTTCCGAAGAACCGCAGTTCACCTGCTTCAGCTCGAAACTGGTTTCTATTCCAGCTTCCTCAGCAGAAGCCTTTTCCCCCTGCTCTACCTTGCTCTGCCGGGCAGCCTCGTCCTCTGCGATCTGCTCCATCACCCGTTCCCGCTCCATGTCTCTGCGGTCTCTTTCCATCTGGGCCCCGGCATCCATGCCCCCTTCGGTGACTGCAGCCAAAGCCGTATGCTCTCCCGCCAGCAACCCCAGAAGCAGGGCCAGGCAAAGAGGATTGGATATTCTCATATATGCTTCTCCCATCTATGGCAACTTAGTGTACAATCTATAAGAACTCAAGCAATTCTCAAGCAATTTTATTATACTACGTCATAATCTCCCTATACAATATTATCGTGTTGTTCCCTGCTTTACATAAGCAGAAGGTTCCAAAATGGAACCTTCTTCCCACTTGCTTTTCTCTCTGCATATATCTAAACTGAAAGCGTGAGCCAATCTAAAAAGCCCGCAAGACTCATTCCTTGCGGGCTTTTTCATTTGCTCACGCATCTACCTGGCCTGCCAGCCTCTCTGCCAGCAGGGTGTAGCGCCGCTTGGTGCGGTCATTTCCCACCGCCGTATTGAGGGCCGCCTGGCTGCCCAGGAGGATTACCCGCTGTTTGGCCCGGGTCACCGCCGTGTAGAGGAGATTCCTCTGCAGCATGATATAGTGGCTTTCCGTCAGGGGCAGGATGATGATGGGATATTCGCTGCCCTGGCTCTTGTGGACGCTCATGGCATAGGCCAGCTGCAACTCTGTAAGCTCGTTTTTCTCATAGTCCACGATGAAATCATCCGCAAACTTCACGCTGGCTTTCTCCGGCTCCATCTGCACAATGAAGCCGATATCCCCGTTGAAGACATGCTTCTGGTAGTTGTTCTTGGTCTGCATGACCTTGTCCCCCAGGCGGAAGGTCTGGACGGAATTCTTGAATTCCGGCTTTTGGGGGCTCTTGGGGTTCAAGGCTTCCTGCAAGAGCTTGTTGAGGTTTTCCGTGCCGCATTCATTGCGATGCATGGGGGACAAGACCTGCACATCCTGCAGGGGAGACCAGCCCTCCAGGGGCAAAATCTCCCGGCAGAGCCGCACTACCATTTCCGCCGTGGCAGTGCCGTCTGGCAGGGCAATGAACTGGAAGTCCCCCTGCCCCAGAGGAGTGCAGGCCGGCAGACGCCCGGCGTTGATGGCATGGGCGTTCATGACGATGCCGCTGCCCTCTCCCTGTCGAAAGACTTCCGTCAGGCAGACCTTGGGAATGACTCCTGAGCGCAGGATATCCTTCAGCACCGAGCCGGGACCCACGGCGGGAAGCTGATCCACATCCCCCACCAGCACCAGATGGCAGCCATCAGGCACCGCCAGCAGGAAATGCTCCATGAGCACGATGTCCATCATGGAAACCTCGTCCAAGATGATGGCATCTGCCTCCAGCTGCTCCTCCTCATCTTTGGCGAAGGACATGCCGCCGCTGCCCCCCTGAGCCTCCAGCATGCGATGGACGGTCATGGCCTTCCTGTCCGTGGCCTCGGAAAGGCGTTTGGCAGCCCGCCCCGTGGGAGCACCCAGCTGCACCGTGAGGCCCTGGGCCTCCAGGAGATCGATGATGCCCCGCACCACCGTGGTCTTGCCTGTGCCGGGGCCGCCGGTGAGCACCATGACCCCGTGGGTCAGAGCCGCCCGCAAGGCCTCTCTCTGCCCCTCTGCCAGGTTCACCCCCGTGCGCTTCTCCCATTTCGCTATGCGCCGCTCGATACTGGCGCTTTCATACTCATCTGCATACTTCTGAATGTAAAGGAGCTTTCTGGCAGCCTTCACCTCTGCCTGGTAGAGGTAGGGCGGGTAGATGAGGGTCTCACTTCCCACATACTCTACTGCCAAAGCCTGACGCTGCAGCTGCCCCTTCATCACTTCATGCACCTGCAGGCTGTCCACCTGCAGCAGCTTGGCAGCCTTGCCTGCCAGATAGTCCTCCGGCACACAGCAATGACCGGACAGGGCTATCTGCTGCAGGGCATAGTCAATCCCTGCCGCTACCCTCCCCGGGTCATCTTTCTCCAGCCCCAGAGAAGAGGCAATGGCATCTGCCGTGGCAAAGCCAATGCCCTCTACCTCCCTGGCCAGACGATAAGGGGTCTTTTCCAGCACCTGCAGGCCAAAGGAACCGTAAACCTTGAAGATACGGGCGGCATAGGTGCCGGAAACGCCGTGGCTCTCCAGCCACAGCATGATTTCACGCAGCTCCGACTGGGCCCTGTAGGACTCGGCAATCCTGGCCGCCGTCTTCTTGCCTATGCCCGGCACATCCTTCAGCCGCCCCGGATGGTTCTCAATGATATCCAAGGTATCCTTGCCAAAATGCTGCACCAGCCGTCTGGCATTCACCGGGCCGCAGCCCTCAATAACCCCGGAGGACAGGAAGCGCTCTATGCCCTCCACGCTGGTGGGCGAGGACAGGACCAGGGAATCTGCCTTGAACTGCTGCCCAAAGCGGGGGTGGGTGACCCAGCTGCCCTTCAGATGTATCTGCTGCCCCACCAAAGGCGGCTCACAGCCCAAGGTGACAGTCACCCGTCCCTTGGTGCGGACAGGCTGCAGGCGGATGACGGAGAATCTGCCATCTTCCGAGGCAAAGATCACGCCATCCACTACCCCCTCCAGTTCCTCAGGCTGCACAGGTGCTTCCAGCCCCGGCAGGGCAGTCTGCATGCTTTCCGCAGCTTTTCTCGTCATCGCCTACGCCTCCGTCAGCCGTTCCCATTTCTCATAGCGCTCCTCGATTTCCTTTTCCTTGGCAGCATAAGCCTCGGCTATCTGCTGGCTCCTTTCGGGGTCGGCCTGCACCTCAGGCTGGTTCATCTCGAACTCCAGCCCCTTCAGCTCCGCCTCTGCCATGGCGATTTCAGCCTCCGCCCGTTGGATCATTTCCGTCCGCTTGGCATCGCTCATGCTCTGGATGCGGCCCAGCTCCGCCTTCTGCTGTTCCTGCTTCTGGGCAGCACGTTCCTCCCTGGCTTTCCCGGACTGTTCCTGCTTCTGCTTCTCCTTCTGCCTGCGCTCTTCTGCTTCCCGCTCGGCCCTTTCCTCGGCCTCAGCCTCAGCTTCGGCTTCCTTCTTCATAAGGTAATAGCTATAGCCGCCCGTATACTCAGTAAGCGTACCATCAGCGAGTTCCAACGTGCAGTTGGCCACCTTGTCCAGGAAGTAGCGGTCATGGGACACCGCCAGGAAGGTGCCAGGATAGGCCATCAGGGCTTCCTCCACCGCTTCGCGGGCGGGAATGTCCAGATGGTTGGTAGGCTCGTCCAGAATCAGGAAGTTGGCCCCTGTGAGCATCAGCTTGAGGAAAGCCACCCTTGACTGCTCGCCGCCGGACAGGTCGCCAATGCGGCGCAGAACCTCGTCCCCGTGAAAGAGAAAGGCCCCCAGGTATTTCCGCGCCTGTTCCTCGTCCATGCCGTACTCGTAAAGGATTTCATCCAGCACGGTGTTTTCGGGATTCAGTCCCTCATGCTGCTGGGAGAAATAGCCGATTTTCACCCGGCTGCCGATTTTTACCTCGCCGCCCTTGGGTGCCAGTTCCCCCACCAGAATCCTGAGCAGGGTGGTCTTGCCCGCCCCATTGCGGCCCACCAGTGCCACGCCGTCACCATTGCGGATCAGGAGACTGATATCCTTGAATACTTCATTATTGCCAAAAGCAAAGGAAACCTTCTCCAGCTCTGCCACCCGCTGGGCGCATTCTGGGGGAGCGTTCAGGGCAAAATAGTTGAAAGTGGCCGTCTCTGGCGGCAGCACGATGCGCTCCAGCCGGTTCAGCTGGCTCTGGCGGCCACGGGCCTGCTTGGACTTGATGCCTGCCTTGTACCTTCTGATATACTCCTCAGTCTTTTTGATATGCTCCTGCTGCTTTTCGTAAGCAGACTGCAAAGCCGCCCTGCGCGCCGTCTTCACCTTCATGTAGTAGGTGTAGTTGCCATGATAGCTGGTGACAGTCTTGCCCTCCAGTTCAAAGATATGGGTGGCAATGCGGTCAAGGAAATAGCGGTCATGGGAGATGATCAGCACCCCGCCGCTGTAATTCTTCAGGAAGCCTTCCAGCCACTCGATCATCTTGATGTCAAGGTGGTTGGTAGGCTCATCCAGAAAGAGGAAATCCGGCTCCCGCAGCAAGGCCTTGGCCAGGCAGATGCGGGTCTTCTGCCCCCCGGAGAAGTGCTGGACATTTTTCTTGAACTCATCCTCTGTGAAGCCCAGGCCGTAGGCAATGCGGCGGATGCGGCTCTCATAGTCGTAGCCACCCAAGAGTTCGAAACGCTCCACCACGCGGCCATAGGCAGCCATAGTCTCCTCATCGTGCTTTTCCGCAATGGCCTTCTCCAGCGCTTTCTTGCGCTCACCCAGCTCGATGATGTCCTCAAAGGCCCGCTTGAATTCCTCGAAGAGGGTGCCATCGCCGAAGTCTGCCTGCTGCTCCACATAGCCGATGGTAGCATTGGTATCAAAAGCGACGGTACCCCCGTCGCTTTCTTCCAGCCCCATCAGGCAGCGCATGAGGGTTGTCTTGCCTGCGCCGTTAGGCCCCACGAAGCCCACCTTGTCCCCTCGGGAAATCTCGAAATTCACATCGCTGAATAGTTCATCTATGCCAAAGGCCTTCTTGAGGCCCTGTACCTTGAGCATGCTCAATTTTATTTCACCTGTTCTTTTACTGCTTTTTATAGTCAAGCCCTATGCGCAGCACCGCCTGGTTGCTGCTGCCCCCGTCCATGATGATGCAGGGGAAGGGCATGCCGTAGAACACATCCGTATTGCGGGCAGAAGTGGTGATGCTGGTCTGCTCCCTGGAGCTGGTCCTGCCCGTCTCCACGCTGGAAATCACGAAGCCCTTGCGCTGCAGGATTTCCGCCGCTTCCGCCCCGGCTCCGTTGATGCCGCTGTCGTTGATGACCAGCACCTTGATTTCCGAAGGCTTCATGGGTTCCTGTGGCTCCGGCTTCTCCGCGGCACTATCAGCGGACTGGCCATCCTGCTTCTCGCCCAGCTTGATGCCCTTGGGGAGCTGCGCCAAATACTTGTCCTCAACCTCCTGATCAGCCTTTTGCACCTCCGGACGCAGTTCCAGCCCCAAGGCCTGGGGCAAGATGGCGCGCACATCTGTGATATCAGGAATCCAGTAGCTGATATCCTGCAAGAAAGCAGGCTGTCCCGGCACCATCTGGGCCTGCAGTCCGTTCTTGTGCACCTCTTCCATAAGCCCTGCAAATTCCAGCAGGTCAGTGACGCTCATATCCGTTTCCACCGCCTTGCGGATTTCCTCTGCCAGTTTGGGCAGGCGGGGCAGCATATCCGGGGAAATGATCTTGGCCAGCACCGCCTTGACAAACTTCTGCTGACGGCCCACCCGGCCGATATCGCCCTCGCCGTCACGGTAGCGCACATACTGGATAGCCCTATCCCCGTCCAGATGCTGTTCGCCGGGATAGAGGTCAATGACCAGGCCCCCATTGTCGTCCCAGGGGTCTTCGTAGTACATGCGCTTCTCCACATTGAGATCCACGCCGCCGATGGCATCAATGATGCGTTCAAAGGACCTGGTGTCAATGAGGATATAGTGATCCATCTTCACGCCCAAAAGATTTTCCACCGTCTTCTGGGTCAGGCTGTGGCCGCCAAAGGCGTAGGCATGGTTGATCTTGTCAAACCCGTTGCCCTCAATAGCCACCCGGGTGTCACGGGGAATGGACAGCAGGGCAGCCTTGGATTTATCCACATCCAAGGCTGCCACCATAAGGGTGTCGCTGCGGCCCACATCATCAGCCCGCCGGTCAACCCCCATGATCATCACGTACTTGACCTCATCGGCACGGGCATGCTCCCCGGGGCTGTCCCCGTCCTTTGTGCCGCCCCGCAGGAAGGCCACGAATACCAAAATCACCAGCAGGAGAGTGGCTCCCAGCCACTTCACCCTGGTATAATCACGCTTAACCTGGCGTTTCTTTCGCATTGAGCTCTGCTCCTTACATAAATATATGGGTTCACGAAGCCTAGTATATCAAATATAAGGACAAGCCGCAATGAGTAGGGAACAATCGAAAATTAGTACTGTTCAAGCAGGATAAAATAATGTAAGATTGAATCATAATACTTTAGAGAGAAAGGTAGTGATAGGATGATACGCCTGCCCGTAAAAAAACTGAAACCCGGCATGATTATCGCCCAAAGCATCTACAACAGGCGCGGCGCAAGCTACCTGGTAAAAGGACGCCCGCTGACTGCTGAATATATAGCCAGGCTGGACAAGCTGCAGATGCCCGCCGTAACGGTGACTTCCTCAGATCCCAATTTTTCGTTGCCGCCTCCCGAGGACATCGTGCAGGAAAAAACCCGCATCACTGCTATTGAAACGGTTTTCAACGCCTTTCAGTCCATAGAAAAAGAAGGCACTCTGGACGTGGGTGCCATGCAATCCATCACGGACAATCTGGTGCTGGATATCATCGAGCGCAAGCAGAATCTGGTGCAGCTTACTGACATCAGGCTTCATGATACCTACACCTTCGCCCATAGCGTCAATGTAGCCATCCTCTCCGCCATGCTGGGAGTGCTCCAGGGCTACAGCCAGAAAGACCTGCAGCTCCTGACCATGGCTGCCATGCTCCATGATGTGGGCAAGATTGATACCCCTCTTGAATTGCTGAACAAACCCGGGCGGCTGACAGATGTAGAGTTCGACACCATCAAGCAGCACCCCGGCAACGGTGCCCTGCGCATCATGGAAATGCAGGACAAGTTGCCCTGGGCCAGCACCCTGGCCTCGGTGGCCGCAGAACATCACGAGCATGTGAACGGCAAGGGCTATCCCAGAGGCCTCCGGGGAGGCCAGATTCACCGCTATGCCAAGCTGGTGGCGATAGCAGATGTCTACGATGCCCTCACCAGCGTGAGGCCGTATAAGAAAGCCTATCCCCCCAGCGTGGCCCACAATATCATGGTCAGGCTCAACCGGGGCCAGTTCGAACCTGAGGCGCTGAACACCTTCTTCGACAACGTAGCCCTCTACCCCGTAGGCACCATCCTCAAGACCATCTACGGCTATGCCATTGTCTCCGACATACAGTTCGGCCATACCTCCACCCCAACAGTCATTGTCTTTGCCACCCTTGAAGGCAAAGTCATGAAAAGGCCTCTGACCATCAATCTCAGCAATACCGAGGAAAAGAATGATGCCATCCAGTTGGTTATCCTTGATAATGAACTGCGACACTTCATACATGAGCTGAAAATTGACCCTACTTATTACCTGCTGAACCAGGGAAAATAAAAAAAGCCGCCGCAGCGGCTTTTTTTTTGCCATTCAATCAAGACAAAGAAAAAGCGCCCCGCAGGGCGCTTGCTTTACCGGCAACTTCCTATCCTCCCAGCCCGTCTCCAGGCAAGTACTTTCGGCCTCTGAATGCTTAACTACTGTGTTCGGAATGGGAACAGGTGG
>JAGBLH010000068.1 GCA_017635515.1 Selenomonas sp. | reverse complement strand
GCCCCCTGGAGGAGGTTATGGCTACGGTGGCTACGGGGCTCCCATGATGTCCCAGCAGCAGATGGCGGCCAATGTGCCGGTGCAGCCAGCCGCTTTCGTGCCCCTCAGCATGGAGCCTGTGCAGGTGAACGATGCCAATATCGGCCTCATCCTGGACGTGCCCCTCAAAGTCACGGTGGAGCTGGGGCGCACCCACAAGTCCATCAAGGAGGTTCTGGAGCTTACCAATGGCTCCATCGTGGAGCTTGACAAGCTGGCAGGCGAGCCCGTAGACATCCAGGTCAACGGCAAGTTCCTGGCCAAAGGCGAAGTTGTGGTCATCGATGAGAATTTCGGTGTTCGCATCACAGAGATAGCAAGTCCGGCAGAGAGGGCCGCTAAACTGCAGTGAGGCCCTTGGGTCAAGCTTGTCAGTTTGGGCAGATACTTGTCTAATGGCGGACTTTCCTATATAATTAAATCAGCTTTGTAGTACATCTGAGTTTCTTTTAAGGTGAGGAGAGATGAAACATGGCAGTAAGAGTATTGGTCGTTGATGACGCAGCATTCATGAGAATGATGGTCAAGGACATTTTGTCCAAAAATGGCTATGAGGTCGTCGGCGAAGCCGAGAACGGCATGAAGGCTTTGGAGAAATACCAGGAACTCAAGCCGGATCTTGTTACCATGGACATCACGATGCCTGAGATGGATGGCATCAGCGCTGTCAAGGAAATCAAAAAGGTTGACCCCAACGCGAAGATTGTCATGTGCAGTGCTATGGGCCAGCAGGCCATGGTTATCGAGGCCATTCAGGCCGGTGCGCGTGACTTCATCGTCAAGCCGTTCCAGGCTGATCGCGTTTTGGAGGCTGTCCGCAAAGCAGTGGGCTGATGGGCAAGAGATATTATATGCTGGCGTGTTTGGCGGGGCTATTGTTCATCGCCATGGCAGAGCCCGCCCTGGCAGCCGAGGAGGCTGCCCAGGGAGGGTATCTGTCTGGCTATGAAACCAATGTCCCGCAGCCGGCAGCAATGTCTTGGTGGTCTACCGCTGCTTACTTGGTCAGCCTCTTTGTTATTTTTGCCTTTGTGGTGGGAATGGCATATCTGGCGGCAAGATTTTTGGGTGGACATTTTGCGAGGCCCATGAAGACAACAGCCGGGCGCATTGTGACCAATTTGCCGCTGGGCCCGGGAAAGTCGGTTTGCATCGTGGAAATGTCAGGCCATTTCCTGATGCTGGGGGTTACGGAGCACAAGATAACCCTCCTCAGGGAAATTACGGATTTGGAAGAAATGGAAAGGCTGCGCCGGATGGATTCGGACATTACCTTTTCCGGTGACATGTTCTCCCAGCAATTGGGTTCCCTGTCGGGGCTGGCACAAAAAATACCGCCCTTTCTTCGCAAATGACGCACAAGGATATGAGGCAAGGCTGGGGGTGGGAGATTTGAGACATCTGATGGGGTTGGGGCTGCTGAGCCTGGCCCTGGTCCTGGGCTTTTCCGGGGAGGCTGTGGCTGCTCCCTTGCCCAACGTAAATATAGGTCTGGGGGCTTCTGACAATCCGCAGGATGTGTCTGTCACCTTGCAGGTCATGGCGGTGCTGACCATCGTTTCTCTGGCACCGGGCATCCTCATGATGACCACTTCCTTTGTGAGGATAGTAGTGATCATAGGTTTCCTCAGGAATGCCCTGTCTACCCAGAACGTGCCTCCCAATCAGGTGGTTATTGCTTTATCGTTATTTTTGACATTTTATATCATGGCGCCCTACTGGGGCGAGGCAAATGAACAGGGCTTGCAGCCGTATCTGGCGGGGCAGATTTCCCAGGAGGAGGCCTTGCGGAATGTGGTGGAGCCTATGCGGGTCTTCATGTTCAAGCAGACCAGGGAAGCAGATCTGGCCCTCTTTGTGAACCTTTCTGATGCGCCAAGGCCTGATTCCCAGGATGATGTATCCACCTTCACCCTGATTCCTGCCTTTATCATCAGCGAGCTGAAGACAGCGTTCCAGATGGGCTTCATGATTTACATTCCCTTCATTGTCATTGACATGATTGTGGCCAGTACCCTCATGTCCATGGGCATGATGATGCTGCCGCCGGTGATGATCTCGCTGCCCTTCAAGATTTTGCTCTTTGTCATGGTGGACGGCTGGCATCTCCTGATTCAGTCCCTTATCATGAGTTTTAAGTAGGGGGGAGTGAAATGTCCGGGGATCTTGTTATACAGCTTGCCCAGCAATCCCTGATGATAGTGCTTATCGTGTCGGCGCCTATGTTGGGCTTGGGCCTTATTGTAGGCCTGATGGTCAGTGTTTTTCAGGCGACCACTTCCATTCAGGAGCAGACATTGGCCTTTATCCCCAAGATTGTGGCGGTGTTTGTGGCTATCCTGATCTTTGGTCCCTGGATGCTTCGCATCATGGTGGAGTTTGTCACCAATATTTTTGTCAACCTGCCATTCTATATCGGCTGAGGCCGCGAGAGGGGCAAGGATAGATGGATTTTTATGAGCTTTACCATGACCATGCGGCTATTTTTCTTTTGCTGCTCACGAGGATTACGGGAATCTTCATGATTTCCCCTTTCTTTGGCAGCATGAACGTGCCCATCTACTTCAGGGCTGGCACTTCCCTGGCTTTCGCCATGGTGCTTTTTCCCGTAGTTGACAAGCTGGGCATTGTGGAACCTCCTGCTACCGTGGCCATGTACGCCCTGGCGGTGCTGGGAGAGATGTTTGTGGGCTGGCTCATAGGCTTTGTGGCCTATATCAGTTTCTCGGCCATCAACATGGGCGGCAAGATCATGGATATGCAGGTGGGGTTTGCTATAGTAAATGTTATGGATCCAACTTCCGGTCAGCAGATTCCGCTTATCGGAAGTTTTCTTTATAATTTGAGCGTAATCATCTTTCTGGTTACTAACGGCCATCATATGATCATTGCGTCCCTGGTGGAAAGCTTTCATCGGGTGCCGCTGCTGACTATGGATCCGAGCATGTCCCTGCCCATGATCATTGTAGACTTTACAACTGGCATTTTCCTCACGGGCATGAAGATTGCCATGCCCGTGACTTTTTCCATACTCTTGACCAATACGGGGCTGGGCATTCTTGCCCGCACCATGCCCCAGCTCAATATCTTCGTGGTGGGCCTGCCCATGCATATCATGATAGGCCTTTCCATGCTGATGATGCTGATACCTTTTTATGTGCTTTTTTTGGATGAGGTGTTCAATGAAATGTACGGCAATATCGGTATTGTCCTGCGAGCCTTGCAATAGGGAAATCCCTGCGCCAGCAGAGGAAAGGGCCTGGCTCTTTGATTTGCAGCTCTTTGCTGACGGGGACAAGACCGAGGAGCCTACGGCCAAGAAAAGGGCAGATGCTCGCAAGAAAGGCCAGGTGGGCAAGAGCCAGGAACTCAACACGGCTTTTGTCCTGTTGATGGGCTTTTTCATGTTGAAGCTCCTTTGGGATAGCATCTACCTGAACATCGCGGACTACACTAAGTACATCCTGTCCCATCCCGCCCAGACGGTGGACACGGAGACAGTAGTCCAGCTTTTCATGGGAATTGTGGAGCTTCTGGCCAAGACCTCTTTTCCCATCATGCTGGCCATCATGTTCATAGGCCTGAGCATCAATTTCTATCAAGTAGGCCTTCACTTCAATACTGAGGCCATGGAGCCAAAGCTGGATAAACTGAATCCCATCAATGGCTTTGGCAGGATTTTTTCCAAGCGTGCCCTGGTGGAGATGGTGAAGTCCATCTTCAAGATCATAGTCATTGGTGCTGCTCTGTATTTGGTGCTGGCTGACCATGTGCTGTCCAGTCCCCAGTTCATTTTCTTTGGACTGGAAACCAGCCTGGGGCAGATTGCTGACATCATCTTCAATATGGCCTTCAAGATTTGCGGGCTAATTCTGGTGCTGGGCGTGCTGGATCTGGCTTATCAGAAATGGCAGACCACTCAGGACCTCAAGATGACCAAGCAGGAGGTCAAGGACGAGTTCAAGCAGTCTGAAGGTGATCCTCAGATCAAGGGCAAGATCAAGCAGAAGCAGCGCCAGATGGCCATGGCCCGCATGATGCAGGAAGTGCCCAAGGCAGATGTGATTGTCACCAACCCGACCCACTTTGCGGTGGCTCTTGAGTATCACAAGGGCATGGTGGCACCCATGGTGCTGGCCAAGGGCCAGGATCTGGTGGCCCAGCGCATCAAGGAAATAGCCCGGGAAGCCGGAGTAGCTATAGTTGAGAACAAGCCGCTGGCAAGGGCTCTCTTTGCCAGTACGGAAGTTGGGGACTCGGTGCCCCAGGAGCTTTATCAGGCGGTGGCCGAAGTGCTGGCTTATGTCTATAGACTCAAGCACCGCAAGAGAGCATAGCAGGTTTTTGAAAGTTTTAGGGAGGTGAGAACATGGCTGCACCAAGTGCTGCGGCAGACCCCTTGAAGGGTACTTCCATAGTGCAGAAATACAGTGATGTCCTCATAGCGGTAGCCATCGTGACCATCGTCATCATGATGATCATCCCGTTGCCCACCCTGCTGCTGGATTTATTGCTGTGCCTCAATATCACCATTGCGCTTTTGGTGGTCATGTCCGCCATCTACAATGTAGAGGCGCTGGACTTATCTATTTTCCCGTCACTACTCCTTATCACCACCCTGTTCCGCCTGGCGCTGAACATTTCCTCCACCCGTCTCATCCTTTTGGACGGCTATGCGGGGGAAGTCATCACCGCTTTCGGCAACTTCGTGGTTGGTGGTAATGCCGTAGTCGGTTTCATTGTCTTCATCATCCTGGTGGTCATCAACTTCATCGTCATCACCAAGGGTTCTGAACGTGTGGCAGAGGTTTCCGCCCGCTTCACTTTGGATGCTATGCCTGGCAAGCAGATGTCCATTGATGCAGACCTGAATCAGGGTGCCATCACCGATGCCGAGGCCAAGATCCGCCGCGAGAAGATTCAGCGTGAATCCGACTTCTTCGGCGCTATGGACGGTGCTTCCAAGTTCGTCAAGGGCGATGCCATCGCTGCCATCATCATCATGTTCATCAATATCTCTGGCGGCTTTGTCATCGGCATGCTGCAGAGGGGGCTGGATGCCGCTCAGGCACTTCAGACCTATACACTGCTCACCGTCGGTGAAGGCCTGGTGAGCCAGATACCGGCCCTGCTCATTTCCACGGCTACGGGCCTCATCGTCACCCGCTCTGCTGCTGAGGGCAATCTGGGCAGCGACCTGGTGAACCAGATGTTCCGCAATGAGCGCATCTTCTTCATCCTCTGCGGCGTGCTGGTGTTCCTGGCTTTGGTGCCGGGCTTGCCCGGCGTGCCCTTTATGGCCTTGTCCCTGCTCTGCGCTTTCATCGGCTACAACCTCAAGAAGAGCCATGAGGTGAAGGTGGAGACCAAGAAGGTGGAGAAGAAGGCTCAGGCGAAGAAAGAAGCCACCACGCCGGAGAATATTGTTTCCCTCCTGCAGGTTGACCCCATGGAACTGGAAATCGGCTACAGCCTGATTCCCTTGGTGGATACGGGACAGGGCGGCGACCTTTTGGACCGCATTGTCATGATCCGCCGCCAGTGCGCCTTGGAACTTGGTCTGGTGGTGCCCACCATCCGCATCCGCGACAACATCCAGATCAAGCCCAATGCTTACATCATCAAGCTCAAGGGCATTGAGATAGCCAAGGGCGAGCTGATGCTGGACCATTATCTGGCCATGAACTCCGGCACGGTCTTTGAGGAAGTGCCGGGCATCGAGACAGTGGAGCCGGCCTTCGGGCTGCCAGCCCTCTGGATTCCTGAGAGCGAGCGCGAGCAGGCAGAGCTCAATGGCTACACAGTGGTGGATGCCGTGTCCGTGCTGGCCACCCACCTCACAGAGGTCATCAAGCAGCACGCCGACGAGATTTTGGGCCGTCAGGAAACCCAGAACCTCATCGACAACCTCAAGAAGTCCAACCAGTCCCTGGTGGACGAGGTGGTGCCGGATCTGCTCAGCGTGGGCGATATCCAGAAGGTGCTGGCCAACCTCCTGCGGGAGCGCATTTCCATCAGGGATATGGCTACCATCATGGAGGTGCTGGCAGACTATGGCCACGCCACCAAGGACACGGAAATCCTCACGGAGTATGTGCGCCACGCCATGGCACGTTCCCTCACCCAGGCCAATGTGCAGAATGGCATCCTGCCTTGCGTGACTTTGGATCCAGCCTTGGAGAACAGGATTGCAGGCGGCGTGCAGCGCACGGATCACGGTTCTTATGTGAGCCTGGATCCCGATTCCATGCAGAGGCTCTTGCAGTCTCTCGACACGGAACTGCAGAAGCTCACCAACATGGGCTATCAGCCCATCGTCCTCACCAGCCCTGCTGTAAGGCTTTACTTCCGCAAACTGGTGGAGCGTTCTGTGCCTGGGCTTATCGTCCTTTCCCATGCAGAAATAGAGCAAAGCGTTGAGATACAGATTTTAGGGGTGGTGAAGATCTAAGGTGCAGATAAAAGTTGTGAAGGCTCCTTCCATGAAGGAAGCCATGGAAGAAGTAAAAAGCGAATTAGGCCGTGACGCAGTCATCCTGCACACGAAGAAATATCGTGAGGGAGGCTTTTTGGGCTACCATAGCAAGGATGTGGTGGAAGTGACGGCAGCCATAGAAGATGCACCGGAGAGGGGACAGGGAAAGCGCGCCCCAAAGGCAGTGGAGACAGTGGAGGACGCTCCGCCCAAGCCTCGGGCAGGGGAGCGCCCCATGCCTGTATTCCCGGCCAATATCCTCAATCAGTACAAGACCAACGGCACTCAGGCAGGCGTAGATATGGTGTCACCTCCCCTGGAGATGCCCAGCTTCGAGCCTCGTCCTGCCTATCAGGAAATGGAGGCCAGGAGAGAAAATGTCCCGGCCCCGGAGGCAGCGCCGCCGCCCATGGAACCTTCCCCTGAGCCGGCGCCTGAGCCTAAGGCCGAGGAGGAAATAAAGACCAGAGAGCAGGAGGAGAAGGCGGCAGAAGTACCTATGCAGCAGTCAAAGCAGGAAGATACAGAAAAGATACAGAAATTAGAAGCAGAGCTTTCCCAGATGAAGACCTTGCTGGCCCAGGTCATGAGCAAGGATCAGCCCCAGGATGAGGTTTCCCTGCAGGATGCCCTGAGGAACCAGGAGGTAGAGGAGGAAATCCTCCGCGATATGGCTGCCAAGTCTGCCGCCGGAGACACTTTGGTGGACAGCCTTGACCCCAAGGCCAAGGATATCCTGGCAGATTATCTCGACAAGGTAGTGAACTTCTCCGAGGGCATCCAGCTGAACCGCCACGGGGTGCGCATCGTCTCTCTCATAGGTGCTACTGGTGTGGGCAAGACCACGACCCTGGCTAAGATTGCGGCCCGCTTCGTGCTGGAGAAAGGGGTCAAGGCGGCCCTTATCACTGCTGATACCTATCGCATTTCTGCGGTGGAGCAACTGAAGACCTACTCGGACATCATCGGCCTGCCTTTGGAGATAGTCTATTCTCCCGATGAGCTCAAGGTGGCCATCCACAAGCACAAGGATAAGGATTTAGTCCTTATAGATACGGCAGGCCGCAGCCAGCATAATGACTATCAGATGAAGGAACTGCAGGACTTTTTGGCTGTGGATGGCCGCATCGAGAAGCATCTGGTCATGAGCGCCACCACCAAGGAGCGGGATGCGGAGGATATCCTGGAAAAGTTCTCCGTCTGCAGGCCGGATCGGGTGATCTTCACCAAGACTGATGAAACTGGCAGCGTAGGGCTGATCCTGAACCTGCTGAGCAAGAGAGAGATTGCGATTTCCTTTTTGACCAATGGGCAGAGCGTGCCGGATGATATCATCCCTGCCACTCCAGCTGAATTGGCCCGGTTATTGTTGAGGGTTTGATATGGCAGATCAGGCGACAAGATTAAGGCAGCTGGTGGGAGGAAGCCCGCTGCCGGAAGACATCAGGGAGGAGAGGCTCTCTTCCCCAAACAGAAAAACTCAAAACTCAGACAACGTCCGGGTCATTGCCATCACCAGCGGCAAGGGAGGCGTGGGCAAGACCAACCTCTCCGTGAACCTTGCCATTGCCCTGAAGGAGGCAGGCCTGCGGGTGCTGCTCATAGATGCAGATCTGGGCATGGCCAATGTGGATGTGGTGCTGGGCAGCCTTTCCCGCACCCACCTGCTGAACCTGCTGGAAGAGGGCGTGGAGCTTGAGGATGTGCTGGTGCATGGTCCTTATGGGGTTGATTACATCTCCGGCGGCTCCGGCATCGAGAAGGCGGCGGACTTCACCTTCGAGGAGCGCCAGCGCCTGATGCAGAAACTTACGGGCTGCGGCCAGGTAGCTGACATCATCCTGGTGGACACCGGGGCGGGTCTCGGGAAGAATGTCATGGACTTTATCCTGGCTGCAGACGAGGTGCTCCTCGTCACCACTCCGGAGCCCACGGCGCTCACCGATGCCTATGCGGTGATGAAGGCTTATAGCATGTACGCTTCGGCCCCCAGCCTGAAGCTGGTGGTGAACAGGGTCTATGATGAGGCAGAAAGCCGCGAGGTGGTGGCCAAGCTCCAGCAGACCTCCGAGCGCTTCCTGCACCTGCCTCTGGAGTGCCTGGGCTACATCTTTGAAGACCCAGGCGTCATGAAGGCAGTGCGCAGCCAGAAACCTTTCATGGTGACAAGCCCCTCCGGCACGGCTGCCAGATGCATCAAGGGACTGGCCTCCAGTGTCCTTTACGGCAGCAAGATGAGTGTGAAGAAGGGCTGGAGAGGATTTTTACAGCAAATTTTTAATTTTTCGCACTAACTATGGAGGAACTTTTTTATGGCGGGCGAATTATTAAGAACAGGGGATGTTTTGAGAGCAGGGCAGAAGGTGGAATTCTATCTGGAAGAGGAAGGGGACAGGTATCAGAGTTACATCATCTCCGTGTCGGAAAAGGGACTGCAGGTGGCTACACCAGTAGACTCCTCCGGCGTGCCTCTGGCCCTGGTGCCCCAGGTGACCTTCAAGGGGCTGGTGCGGGTGAAAAACAGTGAGTACCAGTTTGAGGTGACCTTCCAGAGACAGGAACCTTTTGGCAGGAAGTCCCTGTGGTATACTTCCCTGCCTGAAAAGGTGGAACATTCCCAGAATCGCGACTTCGTGCGGGTGAGCGTGGAACTTCCTCTGGAGGTGCGTCTCATCAGCAGTGAGGGCTCCATCAGCCCCCAGAAGCGCGTGCGCATGCTGGATCTGAGTGGCAGCGGCCTGAGCTTTGAGACAGGTGAGTCTGTGGAAGCAGGGTTGCAGGTGGCTATGGAGATCAACAGCATTCCCGAAGTGGGGACGCTGACAGTGCTGGGCAAGGTGCGCCAGTGCAAGGTGGTGAATCCCAAGGCTGTCTACCCCAAGTATCACGTGGGAGTGAGTTTCGGGCATCTGCCCAGGGCTGATGTCAACAGGATCGTGCGTTATCTTTTCACTGTCCAGCGGGAGCGCATCAATCGTGCCAGCTGGCTGAAGCAATAAGGAATCATTCATATTTTTTTGGAAGCCGAGAGGCTTGTGAGATGATAGGTGAGGTGAGCCAGATGATCCGTGTGTTGATCGCCGATGATTCGGCGTTCATGCGAAAGGTCTTATCGGACATGTTTGCATCACAGCCGGACTTTGAAGTGGCTGGCACAGCCCGCAATGGCCAGGAAACTGTAGAAAGAGTCAGGGAACTTTCCCCGGACCTGGTGACCTTGGATGTGAATATGCCGGTCATGGACGGGCTGGAGGCTCTGGACATCATCATGAAGGAGCACCCCATACCCGTGGTGATGCTCTCCAGCCTGACCCAGAAGGGCACGGAGCAGACAGTGAAAGCCCTGGCCCTGGGGGCAGTGGATTTCATCAGCAAGGCAGGAGGCTCCATTTCGAGCATTGATGGCATTACCGGCGAAATACTGGAAAAATGCCGGGCAGCCGCCAAGGCGCACGCCAGGAAGACAACCCTGGCACCGCCGCCGAAGCCTGCTTCTGCCGGGCCACCAGTGATGAAACGCATACAGCTTCCTCTGCGGCAGGGCTACAAGCCGCAGGAAAGCGCCAGGCCGCCGGAACCGGCGGCACCTGCCCATACTTTTGCGAAGCGCAACAATCCCCTTTTGAAGCGCAATGCAAATCCTCCAGCTCCGCCCAACAGGCCTTCGGCTCTGCCTATGACAGATATGGGCAGGGGAGCGGAGAAGCTGGTGGTCATCGGCACCTCCACAGGCGGGCCCCAGGCCTTGCAGAACGTGATCACGAGGCTGCCGGGAAATCTTCCCTGCGGCGTAGTGATAGTCCAGCATATGCCTGCAGGCTTTACCAAGGCCCTGGCGGATAGGCTGAATACTATTTCCGAGATTGCCGTCAAAGAGGCAGAGGATGGGGATAGCATAAGGCCAGGACAGGTTTACATAGCGCCGGGAAATTATCATCTGCGCATCAGGAACGGCACCCAGATAGTCTTGGGACAGGATCCGCCTGTGGGCAATCACCGCCCGGCCGTGAATGTGATGTTTTCCTCTGTAGCTTCCTTAGGCCGGAAACTTGTGGCAGTCATCATGACCGGCATGGGCTGTGATGGCTGTGAAGGCATGAGGGAGATAAAGGAGGCCGGCGGCTACAGCATAGCCCAGGATGAACCCACCTGCGTGGTCTACGGCATGCCCAAGGCCGTGGTGGACGCGGGCCTGGCAGACGAGATAAAGCCGGTGCAGAATATAGCTCAGGCCATTGTAGAGGCTGTGAAAAGATAAGATTTAATAGGGGGAATACAAATGGAAACGAATCAGTACATGGATATGTTCTTGGACGAATCCCATGAGCATTTGCAGTCTCTTAATGACGGCCTGCTGGTGCTGGAGGAGAACTCCGAAGACATTTCCGTTGTTAATGAGATCTTCCGCAATGCTCATACCCTGAAGGGCATGTCCGCCACCATGGGCTTCAACAAGATTGCTGAGCTGACTCATGAGATGGAGGATGTGCTGGACCTTATCCGCAAGGAGCAGATCAAACTTACGGAAGACATAGTCGATACTTTGTTCAAATGCCTGGACTCCCTGGAGCAGATGGTTGACAATGTGGGCAATGGTGATCCTGAGGATCTCATTGATGTCTCCGACTTGGTGGCCAAGCTCTCCTCCATCTCCAAGGGCGGCGGAGCACCGGCACCTGCCGCAGAGGCACCCGCAGCTCCTGCCGCAAGTGCAGCTGCCCCTGCTCCTGCCGCAGCAGCTGCGCCGTCCGCAGCCGAGGCGGCTCTGCAGCTCAACGACACAGACAAGAGCATGATCCGTCAGGCCAAGGATGGTGGCATGCAGGGGGTGCATATCCAGGTCACTCTTTCCGATACCTGCCTCTTGAAATCGGCTCGCTCCTATATGGTCATGAATGCTCTGGACGAGCTGGGCGAGGTCATCAAGACTGTGCCTCCTGCCGAGGAACTGGAGCAGGAAAAATTCGAGCACAGCTTTGACATCCTCATGGTTACCGGTTCTGAGACCAAGGCTGTGGAAGATGCCCTCAGTTCGATTTCTGAAATAGACAAGATTGTAGTGGAACTGGTGGACTTTTATCACCATAAATATCATATAAATTATTATATATTTCTTTAGAGTTACCTTCTATAAGCAACGATAAATATTCTACTATATTTTCATAAATAATTTCATTTTTCAAATTACTTTTATTTGTTTCTTGAAAAATTTTATTCGTATCTAAAAATAAAATATCTGCGATTTCCTTATCTTTGATTAATCCGTAAAATTTATTCTTTATTATTTTTCTTTGATTTTCTGACAAATTATCATAAATTTTAATACTTATTTCAATTAATTTATTTTTTTGGTTTTCTTCCAATAGTTCTAAATTTATCGTACTTAATTTACTGAATAATAGATTAATCTTAATTTTATTCTCCTGATTTAGTTCGCATATTGTTTTATATGTGTTATACTGAATTTGCCTTCTTTGATTTTCATCAATTTCTTTTTTTTTTGGAATATATTTTTTTTCTTTTTCTTTTAATAAATTTGGATTTATAAATCCATCAAACATTTGCTTAAAAGCATAATAAGAAATACATTTACATTTATTTTTGCCTTGTTCCTTATTATAAATATTATTTAATTCATTTACATATTTTTTTATATTATTAAAACACTCTTTTAATTCCTTGATT
>JAGBLH010000067.1 GCA_017635515.1 Selenomonas sp. | reverse complement strand
TGGCGTGACACCGCACGTAATTGATATCAGCGGCTGCAGCAGTTATGAGGATGTGGCAACGCAGATAGTCAGTGCAGTCAACAGCAGCAGCGGTACGGTCACGGCCAGTATTGACCCGGATAATGCAGAGAATGTAATCTATACGACTGAAGCCAAGGGAGTGACCTCTGCCCATGTCAATATAGCGGGCGTGGGACAGGCAGGTTTTGAAGAGACAGTTACTGTGGGATATAAACCGGCTGTACCGGCGCAGCCGGCGAAGCCGGCCACCACCATTCCGGGGACACCGGCGGTGGATATAGCCGGAACAGGTGTATTCAGCAGCCATGACAGCCTTAGCGGAGGCACAAACTCCAGCGGTAATAATGTGTCTGCGCCGCCGGGGGATCATGACTGGAAAAATCCCTATCCTTATGTGCCCGGCAGCAAGGCTTCGCTCTCCCGCACCGTCTCCGGGGTACCCGAGGAGTCGGGCATCACTATACATGGCACCGGCACCGCATATCTGAAGTTCATAAGCGGTACGACAGGCTTGACCAAGGGACCGGATGGTGTCTATACAGTAGGGACCGGTGCATCTGTGTCTGGCACATTGGGCGGGCTTGACCTGTCCATTTCTAATGGTGTGCTGACGCTGACAGCTCCGTCCGAAGGCTCTTCCGGCAACAGCTATTATGTCTCGGATGGCATTTCCATTCCGGCCCAGCCAGACAAAGTCATTCCCGCAACCCCGGCTACACCGGCAATCCCGGAGGATCCGGGCACAAATGTCACCACTGAGTACAGCGGTGTGTCAGTGTTTGACAGTGAGCCTGACAAAGCCAGTGAGAACGGAATCAGCATCACCCAGGGCGGCTCTCCTGGCAAGCATGCTTCGCTGACGATACCATATCCGGCTGATGGCACGGATGTGGAAGACTTCATCAAGGACTTGCGCAGCAAATCCATCACTTATTTCGATGGCCAGTACGAATTCATTGATTCGGCTGGCGGCATTTATGCTGAGCCCATGGCTTCCACGGGACAGTCGATTGACCTGAACCCGCTGCGTGCGGCGGTGGCAAGCGGCACATCCCTGAAGGATGCCTTTAAGAGCCTGATGCTGAGCGCTGACAGCCGCACCTATACGAAATATGGCGAATGGGATGCGGACACGCATACGTATCCTACATCAACTGAGAAATGCGTGACAGCCGATGACAGCGGCATCACGATTACGGTACCCTATGCAGGACCCTCCGGCAACTATAATACTCTGTCTGTCCGGAAGGGTTCCTTGCGTCATTATGATATTGATTTCAAGACATGGTATGAGAACAATCGGGGAGCATCCCTTGACGGCAAGGGCTTTCGTTTTTATTGCGCCACGGACAGCCATGAGTGGTGGAATATTATGTTCGTCGATGGTGAGATAGACGAGGAACGTCCTGTCAGCGGCACCGAAGGTGATGTTATCAAGAGCATTGTCATCAATGTTGCCGGTGTGAATGATGCGGAGTCACTGGCACAGGCCATATACCAGCAGGCAGAACCGTACATGGAAGGGCGGGTGGAAGGTTTCGAGAATTACAACCACTACATGCGCTTCCTGCCGGCCGGCGATGGTGTCCTCACCCTCTATGACTGGCGTCACTACAACGTGAACAATATGTATTATGACTATCAGGAGGAAGGCGCCAAGATAGCTGATGGCATCATAGACAATGTGCAATTGAAAAGACGCAAGATATTGTGCGATGACCTGATCATCCATCATACGGATAAGGCCAGCATGAATATTCATATACTGATACCGCGCACGACCATGGATCAGGTCTTCGGCTTCATCCCCGAGGATGAGAGCGTCTACGATTATAAAGTGACCGATGCAGAAATGCGCACGCGTTTGCTGGGCAAGCATCCTTCACCACGCGGCATTCTGGACAAGGGACTGGATTACCTGACGGATGCGAATATCATTATCGGCTCACAGACCATGCGCATGGGCATAGCCGCTAATAATATCGTTGCGCAGCGCACCAATGTCCAGGCATCGGAAAGCACTATCCGCGATGCGGATATGGCCAAGGAAATGGTCGGCTTTGTCAAGGCAAATATACTCTCCCAGACCTCACAGTCCATGCTGGCACAGGCCAATCAGAACAGCAGCAGCGTTCTGTCGTTGCTGCAATGAAGGGAGAAGCCTCTTGGCAAAAACGAAGAAAAAGCCACGAGGCCTGGCAGGGGATATCGTGATAAGAAGGAAGTTGACCGCCAGGAAGTTTTGAGAAAACTCAGGGGCAACTAAAATGTAATTGGGGAGCAGGCTCATCGGGCTTGCTCCCTATTTTTTCTGCTTCAAACGTGTTTTTTCTAGCAAAGGAAAGATTTCAATACTCTCTCTAACTCCTTCGCCACCTCCTTCGGCTCGATAGCCTCCATGCAGGCGTTCCCCTTGGGGCATTTGGTCTTGCAGCAGGCCTTGCACTCGTGGGGGCTGAGGTAGAAGTGGTGGCCGGGGGTGAGGGGGCCGTAGATGGTGGGCAGGGTCGGGCCCCAGAGGGAGAAGGTGGGGGTGCCTACGGCTTCGGCTACGTAGAGGGGGCCGGTGTCGCAGGTCAGGAAGAGGGTGGCGGATTTGATGAGGGCCGCCAGTTCCCTGAGTGTGGTTTCTCCTGCAATGCAGATGGCCTTGGAGAATTTCTCCGGGGCTTCTTCTTTTAGGTAGTTGAAGGTTTCCTCTATATAGGGCTTGTCATTGGGGGCACCGGGGAAGATGAGCTGGAAGTCTTCCGGGATATGGGCGTATGCCAGTAGCTGCCCGAAAGCCTTGGGGGTCAGGTGCTTGTCCGGCCAGGTGGTGCGGATATTGACCATGAGCAGGGGCTTTTGCGGGTCAAGGCC
Source organism: Selenomonas sp. (assembly GCA_017635515.1). GTDB lineage: Bacteria > Bacillota > Negativicutes > Selenomonadales > Selenomonadaceae > Selenomonas_B. The sequence goes on along the minus strand of JAGBLH010000067.1, from coordinate 20,418 downwards.
ATGGTTTTGCCAGAAAGTGTGGGCATAGCGTTCCCAGCCCTGATCGAGAACCAGCACTGTGCCGGGCACGAAGTCTTCCTGCTGCCAGCCCAGAGGCATGAGGGCGGTTAGGTAGCGGCGGATCTTGTGAGGGTCGGCTATGTCCGGGGCCATTTCCGTCATGAAGAAGGGGTTGCCCTCGTGGCGCTCGTGGATGCCGATGCGACGCTGGCAGCCGGTGAGCAGGGAGAGGATGCCCGTGAGGAAGAGGCCCTGTATGTCGAGGACTGCATCAAAGGGGCCGTGCTCTTTGAAGAGTCTGCGGGCTGCTCTGAGGGATTTGAAAGCCCTGCCAAACTTGTGCGCTGCGACAGCTTCGTCAAATTCCCGCCTGTCCCAGCTGAGGATTTCGTCCACATCGGGATTGCCCCGCAGGAGGTCATCGGCGGGAGGGCTGCAGAGCCAGGCAAGATGCGCATCCGGCAGGAAGAGTTTCAGATTGTGCGCCACGGAGGTGGCATGGAGCACATCCCCGATGGCGGAGAGCCGTATCAGGAGGATACGGGGGCGGGGGGGAAGCCAGGTGGCTTTATTCATAAGGTGTTCAGACCTTTCCAGAATGCTTGTGATTATGATAGAATATTACGATAGATAAAGTTTAACATAACGCCGTGGCGGGTTCAAGGCGCTTTGCATATATGAGGGGAGAGGGCTGTCTTGCTGGATATTGAAGCTATAGAAGAGACTACCAATAGAACTTACTTGTCCAGAGGGAAGAGCTACTTTAAGCAGGGCCGGGTTTCCGGGCTGGAAGAGGAAGGAGGAGAGGCGTATTCGGCAGTAGTCAAGGGGACCAGGAAATACCGTGTGTCGGTAGAGCTTTCCCAGGATGGCAGCGAAGTGGATGATTGGCACTGCAGCTGCCCTATTGGAGAGGGCGGGGATGCCTGCAAGCATGCAGTGGCAGTTATGTTTGCCATCCGTGAGGCGCAGAAAAGGGAAGACGGCTTCGAGCAAATTGCCCGGCATATAGAGAAAACCAATGCTACGCCTGCACAGATCTTGGCAGCTTTGATGGAAACCTATGGGGAGTTCAAAAATGATCTCAAGACCGGCAGGACCCTGGCAAACGAACAAAAGAAGAAGCGGGATGCAAAAGTAAGCAAGGAACTGTTTGAGTTCTATGCTCCCCAGCTGGATTCCCTGGGGGAAAGCAGGCGCAAGCAGAGAATACAGCTCTTGCCGAAGCTGATGGTCTTGGAAATGCGCGGTGGCTATGAGCGGTGGCTGGAATTCAAGGTAGGGGAGGACAAGCTTTATGTGCTGAAAGACCCGCTTTCCTTCCGCCAGTGTGTCAAGGAAGGCCAGACCTGGCCGCTGGGCACCAAAAATTCTATTGATACCAGCAATTTCGCCTGGGCAGATGAGACTTCGGAGAAGCTGTTCCAGTTGATAGATGATGCCAGGCAGCGGGAAAGGGATCTGCTCGCCTGCTCAGATTACGGCTATTACGGCTATGGCTACTATGGCCGCAGCCTGACCTTTGAGGCCAAGAAGTTCAAACTGGGCGATGAGAACTTTGCCAGATTTCTGGAAATCATGGCAGGGACGCCCTTTGAGTTCAATATGAATAATTCCCAGACAGAGACCGTGGCGACGGCGCCCGGGAATCCTCCTTTCCTGCTGACGGTGGAGCGGGAGGATGATGGGGGAGGCCTGATTGATTATGCGGTGGGAGATACCTCTTTCTTCCTGGACGATGAAAACAGGTATCTCTATGTGGATGGCAAAATCTATCACACCGATGAGGCTTTTGATAAAGATGTGCTGCCCCTGATGTATGTGGGCAGGAATAATCCACAGGGCATCAGCCTCTCCCCTCAGGACATGACCCGCTTCTTCTCGCTGGTCTTGCCCCGGCTGCGCCGGGTGGTAGAGGTGAAAGTGGCAGAGGGCTTTGAGGATAAGTTCATCTTCGAGCCGCTGACCTGCGAGCTTTATCTTGACTACGAAGGTGAGGGCATTTCCGTGCGGCCTGTCTACGCCTATGGAGACAACAAGTTCAATCCGCTGGTGGATAAGATGCCCAAGCTGCCCCGGGGACACCAATTGGTACGCAATGAGAGCGGGGAGAAGGAAATAGAGCTGCGGCTTTCCCATTACGGCTTCCAGCCGGAAGGCAGCCGCTATGTGCAGCGGGATGAGGAGAAAAGCTACGACTTTCTCTATGACGAACTGCCTGCCCTGCCGGAATGGGTGGAGGTATTCTACGAGGATGCCTTCCAGCTGAAGCCCTTGCGGCAGATGCCCAAGGTGACGGCAGGGGTCAGCGTCAATGATGAGAACCTTTTGGAGGTTTCCTTCAAGGCCGAGGATCTGGACTTCCAGGAAATGATGGACATCCTGGCCTCCTACCGCAAGAAGCGCCGCTACCACAGGCTGAAGGACAGGAGTTTTGTGACCCTGGGTGAGCAGCAGCTCGCTGCCCTGGCGGATTTCGTGGAAAATACGGGGCTGGGGAAGAAGAAATACAAGGACGGGGACAAGGCGGTGCTGCCCTTGGCCCAGGCGATGTATATTGACACGCTGGCCAAGGAGACGGCGGGGGATATCACCCTGAAGCGCAGCCAGGCTTTCCGTCAGGTGGTGCGCCGCATCAAAAGTCCCCAGGATTCGGACTACGAGGTGCCGGCGAGCCTGTCGGATACCCTGCGCGACTATCAGGTGACGGGCTTCAACTGGCTCTCTGGCCTGGCGGAATGCCATCTGGGGGGAATCCTGGCCGATGATATGGGCCTGGGCAAGACCTTGCAGGTGCTCACCTTCCTTTTGGCCCAAAAGGAAGCAGATGAGAAGGCAGGAAAAGTTTCACCCCCCTCTCTGGTGGTGGCGCCCACCTCGCTGGTCTACAACTGGCTGGAGGAGGTTCACCGCTTTACGCCTCATCTGCAGGCTGTGGCTGTGGCAGGAGCCAAGGGTGAGAGGGAGGAGCTGCTGAAGAAGGCTCTGCCTGCTGAAGGGGCGCCTGGGGAGGCAGATATCCTCATCACCACTTACAATATGCTGAAGCGGGATATGGAACTGTATGCTCCCTGCCATTTCCGCTATGCCATTCTGGACGAGGCCCAGCACATCAAGAACCCTGGCACCCAGAATGCCCAGTGCGTGAAGCAGCTGCAGGCAGAGGGGTTCTTTGCCCTCACCGGCACCCCCATAGAGAATACGCTGACAGAGCTTTGGTCCCTGTTTGACTATCTGATGCCAGGATATCTCCTTTCCCAGGCCAAGTTCAAGCAGAGGTATGAAAGTCCCATTGTCAAGGAGCAGGATGAGCAGGCGGCCACGGACCTCAGGCGGCACATCATGCCCTTCATCCTGCGTCGGCTCAAGCAGGATGTGCTGACGGAATTGCCGGACAAGGTGGAGCGCCGCCAGACCTGCGAGATGACACCCAAGCAGGAGAAGGTTTACAAGGCCTGGTTCCTCAAGAGCCAGAAGGAATTCAACGAGGCGCTGAAGGAAAGGAATATGGGGGAGAGCAGGATCAAGATCCTGGCTATCCTCACCCGCCTGCGGCAGATTGCCTGCGACCCTTCCCTGTTCCTCGAAGACTATAACGGCGGCTCCGGCAAGCTGGATGCGCTGGAGGAAATTGTGGGGGATGCGGTGGAGTCCGGCCATAGGCTGCTGATTTTCTCCCAGTTCACCACCCTCTTGGGGCATATCGGGGAACGGCTCAAGAAAATGGGCCTCAAGTACCACTACCTTGACGGCAGCACGCCGGCCCTTGAACGGATGAAGCTGGTGAAGTCCTTCAATGCGGGGGATCGTCCTGTGTTCCTCATTTCTCTCAAGGCTGGCGGCACGGGGCTGAACCTGACGGGGGCGGATATGGTGCTCCATGTTGACCCCTGGTGGAACCCTGCCGTGGAGGATCAGGCCACCGACCGCGCCTATCGCCTGGGCCAGAAGAACAACGTGCAGGTGGTGCGCCTCATCATGAAGGACACGGTGGAGGAGAAAATCTACGAACTGCAGCAGAAGAAAAAGCACCTGATTGACCAGATGATACAGCCCGGGGAGAATTTCCTCTCCAAGCTCACGGACGAGGAGATCAAGGCTCTTTTCCAGCGGTAGGGCAGGAGGAGACTTCCAAAATTTTGCAGGGAAGCAGGAAAATGCCTTTGGAACGCGAAATTTCCATTTAAGTAATCTTACGGCGTGCAAAAGGAGGTTTCACGATGAAACAATTGGAAGGGAGTATCAAGACGCTGTTCATAGCGTGCATAGTCATCATTACAGGCGTGCTATTGACAGTACAGACGGTCATCAATGTAAATCAGTTCCAGGGCAGCATGGAGTCCCAGGTGCAAACCACGCTGGAGCATCAGGCGGAGGCTATCGCAGGCAAGCTGGACCAGCGCATCCTGCAGATTGCCCAGAAGACCAGCGGCATCTCCATGTACACTTCCAGCTTGTCCTCTTACTCGGAGGATGTGCTGCTGGGCGCGGGCAAGCGGTTCATCGAGTCTGACCCCCTGGTGCTGGGCAGCGGCTACTGGTTCGCCCCCAACGCCTATCAGGCAGGGGTAGAGTATTACGGCCCCTACCAGATGCGGGACGGCGGCTCCATCAAGCTCACCATGGAGTACAGCAATTCCGAGTACAATTACTTCAGCTTTGATTGGTACAAGGAGGGCCTGCAGAATCCCGGCAAGGTGAACTGGGATGGTCCCTACCATGATGATACTTCCAAGACCAATATGATGACCAGCAGCACCGGTTTCACCCGTAACGGGCAGCCCGCTGGCGTCATCACCGTGGATGTAGGCATCGATGCGCTGGAAAAATATGTCCAGGGCATCAAGGTGGGGGAGAACGGCTATGCCTTTTTGGTGGCCAAAGACGGCTCCTACCTTGCCACCAAGGATGAAAGCAAGAACATGAAGGCCAAGATCACCGAGGACAGCAATCCTGAGATCGCCAAGCTGGGACAGAAGGCAGTGGCCCTCTCGGAGCTGACGCTCGAGGAAACTGCGGCCTTTGGCGAGGACAGCTATGTGATGATGGCGCCCCTCTGCATCGACAATCTCAAGCTGGTGCTGGTGGCTCCCAAGTCCGACTATACGGGTCCCATAACCAGTTCCAAGATACTCAGCATTATCATGGCGGCAGTAGTCATGCTGGTGCTCTGCGTGGTGCTCATCACGGTCTTCAACCGCCGCATCGGCACGCCCATCGAGATGCTGATGAACGAGGCAGGCAGGATTGCCGATGGCGACCTGACTGGGCATGTGGAGATGGCTACCAAGGATGAAATGGGTGCCCTGGGTGAATCTCTCAACCACATGATCAAGAACCTGCGCAATGTCATAGGCCATGTCAATGATATGTCTGAGCAGGTGGCAGCTGCCAGCGAGGAACTCACTGCCAGTGCCGAGCAGTCTGCCCAGGCCAGCCACATGGTGGCGGAAAGCGTGGTGAGCATCGCCGAAGGGGCCAGCGAGCAGGCCATCGAGGCGGGCAATATCCAGGCCACCGCGGAGAATGTGACCAATCACGCCCAGCGCATCGTGACGGATACCAAGTCCGTGCTGAAGAATGCCGTAGCTGCCAAGGATAAGATCAACGATGGACGCCAGTCCATCCAGGAAGCTGTGCAGCAGATGAACAACATCACGGCCAGCACCGACAGCATCCAGGAATCCATCGGCAAGCTGGACGAAAGCTCCAAGCAGATAGCAGATATCGTGCAGATGATCACGGGCATTGCCGAGCAGACCAACCTGCTGGCCCTCAACGCCGCTATTGAGGCAGCCAGGGCAGGTGAGGCAGGCCGCGGCTTTGCGGTGGTGGCAGACGAGGTACGGAAGCTGGCCGAAAGCTCCAACCAGAGCTCCCAGCAGATTGCCCAGCTGGTGCAGTCCAATATGCAGGATATGAAGGTGGCAGTGGATGCCAGCAGCAGCGGTGCCCATAGTGTGCAGACGGGCATTGATACCGTCACCTCTGCCGATGTGGTCTTCCAGGACATTGTCAAGGTCATAGATGACCTGACTGAGCAGATCCAGCGCATTGCCGGCGGCATTGACACCATGGCCCAGGAAAATGTCACCATGCTCCAGGCCAGCGTCAAGATTGCCGATACCAGCGGCAAGAACTCTGATGAGGCCCAGTCCGTCTCGGCAGCAGGCGAGGAGCAGAGCGCTTCCATGCACGAAATCTCCGACGCCAGCCGCAGCCTGGCCAAGCTGGCCAGCGACCTGCAGATGGAGATGCAGAAGTTCAAGCTGTGACAGTGAAATGACATACAGCGGCCCTGTCTCCCGGTGGGGGGCGGGGCCTTTTGCATGCAGAGAACGGGAGGGATTGCGGCTGAACCGATTGTTATAAATAAATTTCAAGAAAGAACTTGACAACTGTCTGATAAATGTGTATCTTATAAGTAGATTGAATTTGTGTTCGAGCAAACTAGCTCGAAAGGGATGTTTTGAGGAGGGATAGGAGAATACAGACAGGGAAATCTGAGGTTCAAGTTTCAGTCTAGGTTCTGGTAATCCCAAAGGAGACGAAGAAATGAAAAAGATTCTTGCACTTGTAATGGCCATCATGATGATGGTTGTCGCTGCAGGCTGCGGCGGCGGAAATGAGAAGTCCTCCGGCTCTGGTTCAGCTGCTGGCGGAGAAAAGAAGATTACCATGGGATTCTCCCAGATCGGAGCGGAATCCGAGTGGAGAACTGCCAATACCGAGTCTGTCAAGCAGGCTGCCAAGGACGCAGGCATTGAGCTCCAGTTCTCTGATGCTCAGCAGAAGCAGGAGAACCAGATCAAGGCCATCCGTTCCTTCATCGCCCAGGGCGTTGACATCATCGCCTTCGTGCCTATCGTTGAGACTGGCTGGGACACCGTGCTGAAGGAAGCCAAGGATGCCAAGATCCCCGTCATCGTGGTTGACCGCGATGTGAAGCTCGCTGATGACAGCCTCTATGTGGCCAAGATTGGCACCGACTCCGTGAAGGAAGGCCAGAACGTCTTCAAATGGCTCGATGAGTACATGAAGAAGAACAACAAGACCCCACGCGCCGGCGGCGACCAGTTCCAGGTAGTTGTCCTTGAGGGCACCGTTGGTTCCTCCGTGGCAATCCGCCGTCAGGAAGGTTTCAAGAATGCCATGGCTGAGTCCGCTGATGGCAAGAAGTTCAACATCCTCGCTTCCCAGACTGGTGAGTTCACCCGCCAGAAGGGCCAGGAGGTCATGGAGTCCTTCCTCAAGTCCGACCGCGACAAGATTGATGTGCTCTTCGCTCACAATGACGATATGGCTCTCGGCGCCATCCAGGCTATCGAGGCTGCAGGCCTCCAGCCCGGCAAGGACATCACCATCGTTTCCATCGATGGTGTGAAGGGCATCTTCCAGGCCATGATCGATGGCAAGGCAAACTGCACCGTGGAGTGCAACCCGCTGCAGGGACCGCTGCTCATGGAGACTGCCAAGAAGATCCTCAAGGGCGAGAAGGTTGAGAAGCTCGTATACGTTGACGAAGGCATCTTCCCCGCTGATGTGGCTGAGAAGACCCTGCCGGAGCGCAAATACTAAGATTAAACTGATCCAAACCTAGACACAGCAAGCAGGAAAGGCCGCGCCCGCCAGGGAGAACCAAAAGCCTCCTAAGGCAGCGCGGCCCTTTCTATGCCTTGAAACAGGGCAAATGCGGAAACTTTAGATACGTGTGCATTGTTTTTGAAAGTTATGGGGTGGGATTTATGGCAGAAAAAGCTTTGCTGGAAATGCGGAATATCGACAAAGTTTTTCCAGGCGTCAGGGCGCTCTCCAATGTGGACTTCACCCTCCACGCAGGCGAGATTCATTCCCTGATGGGGGAGAACGGCGCAGGAAAATCCACTTTGGTCAAGGTCTTGACCGGCGTGTATCAGAGGGATGGCGGCACCATCACCTTGCAGGGGAAGCGGATTTCCCCCCGCACGCCGAAGGAAGCTCAGGAATGCGGCATTTCCACGGTGTACCAGGAGGTCAATCTTTGCAAGAATCTGACAGTGGCAGAGAATATCTACATCGGCAGGGAGCCGCGCAAGTACGGCTTCATCGACTGGAAGACCATCAACCGGCGTTCTGAGGAACTTTTGAATGGCCTGGGTGTGAATATCGACGTGACCAAGACACTTGACCACTATTCTGTGGCTGTGCAGCAGATGATAGCCATCGCGCGGGCCGTGGATATCGAGGCCAAGATACTCATCCTGGACGAGCCGACCTCCTCCCTGGACGAGAAGGAGACGGAGCGCCTTTTCAGAATCATCCGCCAGCTGCAGAAGCGGGGCATGGGCATTATCTTCATATCTCATTTCCTTGAGCAGATTTACGACCTGTGCGACCATATCACGGTGCTCCGCAATGGCGAGCTGGTAGGGGCCTACGAGGTGGCGAGGCTCCCCCGGCTGGAACTCATTGCCAAGATGGTGGGCAAGGATCTCTCCGAAGTGGCGCATATGGACGATGCCAACGACAAGAGCAAGCCGCAGGAAGAGATGTTCATCGAGGCCAATCATGTGAGCCAGATAGGCAAGCTGGCTGATGTTGACCTCCAGATCCACAAGGGCGAGGTGGTAGGCTTCGCAGGGCTTTTGGGCTCCGGCCGCACGGAGACAGCAGAACTGCTCTTTGGCGTGGAGAGCATCACCAGGGGCCAGCTGAAGGTCAAGGGCCAGCCCGTGAAGTTCGGCAGCCCCATGAGCGCCATGAAGGAGCGCATTGCCTTCTGTCCAGAAGACCGCAAGACCTCAGGCATTATTGGCGACCTTTCTGTGCGCGAGAACATTATTCTTGCCATGCAGGCGAAGGACGGCATGATGAAGCATATTCCCTATAAGGAACAGTGCAAGATTGCCGATAAGTACATTGATTTGCTGAAGATCAAGGTGTCTGACCGGGAGCAGCTCATCAAGAACCTTTCCGGCGGCAACCAGCAGAAGGTCATCATTGCCCGCTGGCTGGCTACCCAGCCGGAGCTCTTGATCCTGGACGAGCCAACCCGTGGCATCGACGTGGGCACCAAGACGGAAATCGAGAAGCTGGCTATCCGCCTGGCGAAGGAGCGGGGCATGTCCGTGGTCTTCATCTCGGGGGAGATGGACGAAATGGTGCGTACCTGCACGAAGCTCATCGTCATGAAGGACCGCCGCAAGGTGGCGGAACTCACGGGCGACCAGGTAAGTTCCGACAATGTCATGCGTGCCATAGCAGGAGGTGAAACGGCATGAAGGAGAAATTAAAGGCTTTCAGCGACAGCTCGCTGTTCCTGCCGGTGGTGGCACTGGCAGTGCTCCTGACCTTCAATGCCCTGTTTGTAGATGGGTTCATGACCATACAGCTTACCGAGGACGGCAGGCTGTACGGCCGTCTGATAGATATTCTGAACCGCAGCTGCTCGCTGGTCATCCTGTCCCTGGGCATGACCTTCGTCATTGCCACGGCAGGCATTGATATCTCCGTGGGTGCTGTGGTGGCCATCTCCGCTGCCGTAGTCTGCAGCCTCATTGGCGGGCGCGGGGACGGCGTGGCTGAGACTCCCATGTTCCTGGCCATCCTGGCTGCCATCGGCGTGGGCGTGTTCTGCGGCATCTGGAACGGCCTTTTGGTGGCCAAGTTCAAGATTCAGGCTATGGTGGCAACCCTGATCCTCATGACCGCAGGCCGCGGCGTGGCCCAGCTCATGACAGGCGGCCAGATCATCACCGTGTACTACAAGCCCTTCGAGTATATCTCCGGCGTCATTCCCGGCAACATCCTGCCGACCAATATCTTCATCGCCCTGGCTATGGTCCTGCTGGTGGCTTTCCTGATGAAGAAGACCAGCATCGGCCTTTTCATCCAGTCCGTGGGCATCAATCCCACCGCTGCCCGCTATGCAGGCATCAACGTCACCATGGTCATCTTCCTGGTGTACGCTTTCTCGGGCCTCTGCGCTGGTGTTTCAGGTTTGATTGAAAGTTCCCTGATCCGGGCGGCTGATGCCAACAACGCCGGTCTCAATATGGAAATGGATGCCATCCTGGCCGTGGCCCTGGGCGGCACTCTCCTTTCCGGCGGCAAGTTCTACATCGGCGGCTCCGTGGTGGGTGCCATCACCATTCAGACCCTGACCACCACCATGTACGCACTGGGGGTTTCTTCCGACCAGCTGCCTGTGGTGAAGGCCGTAGCCGTCATCATCATCTGCCTCATCCAGTCCAAGAAGGCTCAGGAAATGTTCGCTGCCTGGAAGGAAAAGCGCAATCAGAACAACAAGGCGGCAACCCAGGACCCTCGTAAGCTGGTTGAAAGGATGGTGAAGGAAGCATGAAACGCAAGCTGAATGATTTGATTGCCTCTCCCTATTTCTCGTTTTTCGTGACGGTGGCGCTCTTTGCCATCCTCTACGGGGCAGGCATCATGGCCTACAAGGGGTTCTCAAGGCCCCAGGTTTTCCTCAATCTCTTCATTGATAACGCCGCCCTGATCATCGTGACGGTGGGCATCACTTTTACCCTGATCATCGTGGGCATCGACCTTTCCGTAGGTGCGGTGCTGGCCCTGTCCTGCATGGTGCTGGCGTGGCTCCTGGCCAACACTTCCATTCCCGTGGGACTGGCTGTGCTGGTTGTGCTCCTGATGGGCACAGTCTTCGGTGCGGCGCAGGGGTATATCATCACGAAATTTGACCTGCAGCCCTTCATCATCACTCTGGCAGGCATGTTCTTCTGCCGTGGCATGACGGCTGTGATTTCCCGTGATACCATCCAGATCACCAATGAAACTTTCGTGGCTATCGCCAGCTACCGCATTGATTTGGGCGTGGGCTTTATCTCCGTGGGGGCGGTGCTTGCCCTGGTGGTGCTGGCCATTGCCGCCCTTGTCCTGGGCTTCACTAAGTTTGGCCGGGCCGTCTTCGCCATCGGTGGCAGCGAGAGCTCCGCAGCCCTCATGGGCCTGCCTGTCTTCCGCACCAAGGTCATCGTCTACACCATCAGCGGCTTCTGCTCCGCTCTGGGCGGCGTGGCCTATGCTCTGATTATGCTGACGGGCTACAACCTCCATGGCCTGGGCATGGAAATGGATGCCATCGCCTCCTCCGTCATCGGCGGCACCCTGCTCTCCGGTGGCGTGGCTTTCATTCCCGGCGCCCTCTTCGGCGTGCTGATCCAGGGCGTCATCCTGACCTTCATCTCCTTCCAGGGCACCCTGTCCGCCTGGTGGACGAAGATCGTGGTAGGCGCGCTGCTCTGCGTCTTCATCATGATGCAGGCGGTTATCACTGAGCAGAAGACCAAGCTCTCCCAGAAGTCCTCCATGGAAGAACCGCCCAGCGACCCCAAGCCCAGTGCGGTGTAAGTTAGCATAAAGAAACTGCTGAGAAGTACAACCTTCCCAGCAGTTTTTTTATTCAGCAGGAAAATGAAGAAACTAGTAGAAACTGATATAATGAAACAACTCCAATATCGCAAAATATACGAACCTCGAACTCCAGGCGTCCAAGGACGGACGCCGCGACTGTAAATCGCGTGATGCGATTTTCAGTCGCTGTTTCTTTTGGTTCGTTTTCTTTGCACCAAAGAAAATGAACAGCCGTAAAGTAAAAAAGAAAAGAGGCTTAACATCTATGAGAAAATCCCTGAAACTCGCATTATGTGCAAGCCTGATGTTCTCAGTGGCAACTGGCATAGGCGGGGCAGCAGAAGCCGCTGGCCCGGTATCAATCACCCTTCCGCAAAAAATGGGCAGCGGTGAGACCGTGGAAGTCTACTACCGCAAAGGCAATCCCCTGACTGCCCCCAGAGTCCGCAGCGCCGAGCATAAGCGGGAAACCCTGCTTTTGAAGAAGGGAACTATCCGCAGGGAAGGAGCCATGCCCTTGCCCTGCGATATCGTGATGGAGAAGGACGTCCCCATCACCCTGCGCGATGGCAAGGTGATCTACACAGATATCTTCCGCCAGGATGACCAGAAAAAACATCCTGCCCTGCTGGCCTGGAGCCCTTATGGCAAGGAAATCGGCGGCCAGATGCTGGACGATGTGCCCATGCGGGCAGGCATTCCCGTAGCCGCCACCTCCGGGCTGGAGAAATTCGAAGGCCCCGACCCGGCTTACTGGGTGGCCCATGGCTATGCCATCATCAACCCGGACAGCAGGGGCGCTTACTATTCGGAGGGCAACCTGAACTATTGGGGCACCCAGAACGCCCAGGATGGTTATGACACCATCGAATGGGCGGCGGCCCAGCCCTGGAGCAACGGCAAGATAGGCATGAGCGGCAACTCCTGGCTCACAGTCTCGCAATGGTTCATTGCCGGTGAGCAGCCGCCTCACCTCCAAGCCATTGCCCCGTGGGAGGGCTTTGTGGATCACTTCCGCGAGACAGCCAACCGTGGCGGCATTCCCAATCCCGTGTTCCCTGAGGCCATCTTTGAAACCTTCACCAGCCAGAACTACATCGAGGACCAGCCCCGCATGGTGGTGACCCATACCCTGATGGATGCCTACTGGCGGGACAAGATTGCCAAGCTGGAAAACATCAGGATTCCCGCCTATGTGGTGGCCAGCTACACCAACTCCGTCCACACCCACGGCACCTTCGCGGGCTTCCGTGAAATCCCCTCCAAGGACAAATGGCTGCGCGTGCATAATACCCAGGAGTGGTTCGACTACTACACACCGGGCAATGTGGAAGACCTGCGGAAGTTCTTCGACCACTATCTGCTGGGGGCAGACAATGGCTGGGAGGAAACGCCAAGGGTCAGATTGTCCGTGCTGGATCCCGGCCATGAAGATGTGGTGAACCGGGTGGAGCAGGAATTCCCGCTGGCGAGAACCGAGTACAGGAAGCTCTACCTCACGGGGGGGCAGGGGCTTTCCGTCACGTCCCAGCCGCAGGAGGATACTGCCTCCTATGATGCCGCTGCAAAGGAAGCAGCTGCCACTTTCACCATGACCTTTGACAAGGATACGGAGCTTACCGGCTATATGAAGCTGCATGCCTACGTTGAAGCAGACGGCTCTGATGATATGGAACTTCAGGTGCAGGTGGAGAAGCTGGACGAGCAGGGCAAGCCTATCCTGGACAAGATGACCCGCCAGCCCATTGTGGCCGAGGGTTATCTGCGGGTGTCCCAGAGGGCGCTTGATGAGAGCAAGTCCACGGATATCGAGCCGGTGCTGAAGCATAGCCGTGAAGACCTGCTGAAGAAGGGCGAGATTGTGCCCGTGGATATTCCCATCTGGCCCATGGGCATGAAGTACCATGCAGGTGAGAAGCTTCGCCTGACCGTCAGGGCTTACAATCCGCCTTCTCCCTACACGGTGCCTGCCTTCGGTTCTTCCAAGATAACCGTGCCCAAGGAAGGCTACACCTATGAGCCGGGCACCAAGACGGAAATGAAGACCGTAGGCGGCCTTGATGGCAAGGATTATGTCAAGAAAGCCGTAACCCCGCCCAAGACCCGCAACAAGGGCAGGCATATCCTCCATCTGGGGGGCAGGTACGAAAGTTACCTGCAGGTGCCGGTGGTGCCTGAGAAGTAAACAAATAAAGATGAGGCAGACCTCCGCCGAAAAGGCGGCGCGTCTGCCTCATCTTTGTTTTCAGATACGCGAAGAGGGACTGCCGCATGCAGCAATCCCTCTTCAAAGCAGGGGTCCAAAATGCCGTTCGCTTTAAATGTCTAAAACCTGCGGATAGCAGGTGGGTGCCCTAAGCCTGGCTTCAGCATCTCGCCGTGGCGAACTTCCACCAGGATCAAATCGGATTCCCTATGAAATATGTAGGTTAGACATTGTTAAAGCCCGCGCACATTCCAGGCTTGTCCTTCTTTATAGGTATGATAGCATAAAAAAACATGCCTTGCAAGACTTGACAGGGGCGGAAAGGCGGTATTAGAAAGAAAAATATAAATTTTTATCTGATTTTTACGATTCAGAGATTGATTCAGGGCAAAAGAGCATATTCAGGTTATAACGAGTACAGGATGTCCCCCACTTCTATAAGTGGGGGCGGTAACTTACTAACAGGCGGTGAGTTAATATCTCCCGCCTCGTTGAAAGGCCAAGAGGAAGTTTTGCCTTCGGCAAAACTGGAACAATGGCCTTATAATCAGAAGCTCGTTGAAACGCTGATAGGAATGTTTTGCCTATGGCAAAACTTGAGCGGTTGCGTTATAATAAACAAAAAGAGAAATTCCATTTTACTTAATAAAGGAGAAATCAACATGGCAGTTACCTACAGCGTAGCCATCAGCTACGGCAAGGATCTGGGCTGGATAGATTACGACGCAGAGGCCAAGCAGGCCACCGTGAACCTGGCCAATGAGGAAGGCCGCAAGCTGGTAGAGGAATACCTGAGCCAGACTCACGAGATCAACGTGCCGCACGAAACGCTCATGGACTTCGCCCCGAAGACCGTTGACCCTCAGGCCGATGAGGAGAGCTTCAAGCTGGCCCTCACCCGCCTCTGGAACAAGACCAAGGTACACGTTGACTGGTCCAGGCCGGTAGACTACGTGAAGGCACACCCCAGCTATTGATTTATGAGGCAGGCTTTCTTCGGGAGGGCCTGCCTTTTGTGGAGATAAAGTTATGGCGGTAAAAGCACCAAGTCCTCCCACGCCCCCTACGCCTCCCACGGTGCCGGGGGTGACGCTTTCTGAGGGAGGTTCCGTGACCCAGTCCAATGCGCCTCCGGCAAATGGCACCACCAGCAAATCTACGGACAACGAGAAGCAGATGGAGGAGCAGGCCAGGGAGGCGGTGGCAAGTGGCAGCGGGGGACTGTCCCGCACCACCCAGAAGAATCCCGCCGCAGAGGCCAAGGCCGCCAAGGCGGCAGCCAAGGAGGCGCAGCAAAGCGGGCAAAGCCAGGCTCAAGCTACTATTGATACAGGCAGAAGCCAGGCGGCCCAGGCTGCCAATCTGGGGAGTGCGGGAGCTGTGCCGCAGGACACCAGCAGCGGCAAGGCGGTGCCGGGGCAGGAGGCGGCGACTTTGCAGGCTGACCTGCCGCCGAAGTTTGATTATCATGGCCTCACGTACTGGCTGCCCATGCTGTTGGTGGCCTTTGCAGCCGCTGCCCTGCTGGTGAAAAAGTTCCTGCATCGTCAGGGCCGCAAGGGAGAGCTCACCAAGGCCGATATAGAAGCGGATGCCTTGGGGGCGGTGGAAAGCCGTGAGCTCCGCGGCCTGACCCCGGACGAGGTGCTGGCCAGGCTGGAAGCGCAGGAGGTGCCTGCCAAGGTCGAAGCCGCAAGGACACAGGTGGCCAAGGCTAAAATCAACCAGTCTTATAGCCAGAAGCCTAAGCCAAAGGCCAAGGCTGCGCCCAAGAAGCCGCCCAAGACCAAGGCCGGCCCCAGTAAAACGACACAGGAAGAGGAGCGCCAGCGCTTTGAGGTGCGGATTTAGGGCGTGTTGATTAAAAAAGTAAAAAGCTGCAACTGCACGGCTGTGGGAACCGTGCTGCTGCAGCTTTTTGGCATGTGTGCTTTACTGTTTATCTGTTGTAACTATGGCGTAGGGAACCTGGCCGCCGTTCTGGCTGGCCTGACGCTCAATCTTAGCTTGAGTTTTTTTGGCTTTGACCGCGGCGCGGTCAGCCAGCAGTTTGGCTCTGGCAAGCTTGGCGCTCTGTTTCTGCCAGAGCTTCCACAGCCGCTGGTCTATCTCATTGCGCTCGGCATTGGCAGCATCAATCCAGGCAAAGAGTCCCTCGGCATCCTGCATGGGTTCGATGTTTTCATCGAGGCTGGTCACGATAGTGTCACCTTCTGCAAAGGCTTTCTTCAGGTTCTGAAGTTCCGGGTCGTTGGCCTCGGGAGCACAGAGGCGCAAGTAGCGGGCAGTGTGACCGTTAGGGGTGTAGGTTTCGAGGAATTCCTTGGTTTCGGCTGAGACCTTTTCATATTCAGCCTGCCTGGCCAGAAAGTCACGGTACTCTTTGGTATCATAGATGATGGGGGCAGGCTGTTTTTGGGTGGTCTTGCCTGAAACTTTGTCGGTTGCAGCCTTGGTGTCCCGACTTGCAGCTTTCAGGGAAGTTTTGGAGGAATCTCTGGCGGCCTCTTCTATGACAGCTTTTTCCTCTGCGGCTTCGGTGGCTTCCCGTTGAGGATTGGTGCTTAGAGCTAGGGCGGCTTCAGTGTCCAGCAGGGGAGCGTAGTAGGGGAAAGCATTGGGGTCGGGACGCCCGTCTGGCAGAATCCAGCCGAAGTGGGTGTAATCCTTGGCCAGGCCGGTCACGGGGGCGTAGGCCTGAGCGGCAAAGATCTGGTCAGAGCTTCCTGCAGCCCCAAGAGCGTACAGGTAGGTCTGGTAAAGAGGCTGATTGGCAGAGGCCGCCAGCTGCAGGGCCAGGCTGCCGCTGGTGCCTTCGCCTGTGACTACGATGCGGTTCGTATTTCCTGCCGGCAAGCTGCGCTGATTGCGGCGCAGGTAGCGAATGGCGGCCTTGTAGGAAAGGATGGCCTGGGGAGCCTTGCCCAGGCGCTCAGGGGCAGGGGGCGTAAGGCTCTGGGCGGCGGGGACTGCCACTACATAGCCATGGGAGAGAGCCAGCAGGGCAAGGTTGGGCTGGCCGTTTTCATCAAAGTCGGGAGCCATGATGGTTCCTTCCGTGGCATTGCCTGCGGCAAGGGGGACGAAGATAGGAGCGGTTTTTGCATTGAAGCCGTTGACATGTTTTTTCTGAAAGTAGGCTTCGGGAATGTAGATGCTCAACTGTTCCTTATAGGTCGCCACAGGGCGGGCTGTGTAGTGGCAGCCGTCAAAAGCGCGGAAAGCTATGGGCTGCCCTTTCAGATAAAGCGTTTTGGGGGTGAAGTTGTTGGCATCGAAATTAAGGTCATAGAAGGAGGGAACAGCTGTTTCGGCGGCGGTGGCTGTGCTGTCCTCTGCGGCCCAGGCGGGCACGGAGGAGAAGAGCAGGGAGAGCGCCAGCAGTCCCGTTATTTTTTTCCTGGCAAAGTATTTATGCATTTAGAAAGTCCTTTCAGGCTCGCAAGCCGATTTTTATTGGTCATGTTATTATACATTATAACATCATTGTCCAAGCTTTGCCGCGGGAAAATCTTCTTCGCATGGATTGACAATGTTTTCTGTGAATGATATGATAAGCAAAGCAAATGAAAACAGAATATCCTTGGATTGGGTGTCAATGACTTAATAGGGAAGCCGGTTAGAGGCCGGCGCGGTCCCGCCACTGTAACAGGGAGCGATTCGCAAGTACGTCACTGGGGGAAACTTTGGGAAGGCGCGAAATCGCTATGAACTGGAGCCAGGAGAACTGCCCAATCAACAGTCACCGCTAGACCTGCGAGCGATGGGGATGGGGACTTTGTGCATTCGCTAGAGATAGCCGGGACATACCCGGCAGCTGATAGGACTGAATGTTTTTGACAAAGCCCTTCTTCCCCGCTGAAGAAGGGCTTTGTGGTGTCACTCTTTATGTCGGAAGGTTTTTCCCTGCAGGAAGCCCTGCGGGGAGAAAGTTGCTCATACATTTCATTCAGTTCTATTAGCCGCCAATCTGGCAGCAGCCTCGGGGTAATGACCGGGGCTATTTTTTTGTTTTGGGGCTTGTGCTGTCATGGGGGAGGAGCCCGCCTTTTCCCTTGCCTTTTCATAAGCAAAGTCATAAAATAAAGTTAACGAAACAGGAGGAATGACCATGGCAGCTTTTCGCATCAACCGCACCAATGATGCGGTATTCAAAGCAATTTTCGCCAAGTACCCAAAGATTACCCTGGCCCTTATCAACGCTTTCCTTGAGTTCCAGGGCACGGAGCAGCTGGTGGACATTGAGTTCATCGACCGGGAGATTGACTCTGACGAGTATGAGGGCAAGGAGTCGCGCCTTGACATATTGGGTCGCACGGTTTCCGGCACGAAAGTCAATATCGAAATGCAGGTCAATGCCCTGGCCGCCATGGGGGAGCGCTCCCTGTTCTACTGGGCGCGGAACTACGCCAATCTGAAGCGCGGCGAGGAATACGACCAGCTAAAGCGCACCATCGCTATCAATATCCTGGGCTTCAACCTGTTTAGCGAAAAGCAGTACCCTGATATGCACAGCTGCTTCGGCATCTACGACCTCAAGACCAAGTGCCAGTTGACGGACAAACTGGAGATACACTTCCTTGAACTGCCGAAGTTCAAGAGCAAGAGTGTTAAGGACATGAACCGCATGGAAAAATGGGCGGCCTATTTCTCCCCCGGCACTACCGATGAGGAACTGGAGGAAATCGCCGCCGGTGAAGAAGCTATCCGGGAAGCGATGGAGGTGGAAGACGTGTTCACCAAAGACGAAGTGGCCAAGAGGTCTTATGAAAAGGCCGAGAAATTCCGCAGGGATCAGGCGGCACAGTTGAATTACGCCGAAAAAAGAGGTGAAGAGAAAGGTATCAGAGGTACGATAGTCGCGCTGAAAAGCCTTAATCTTGACAAAAAAGCCATTGCCATCAAACTGGCAGAGGTTTTTGGCCTTGATGACAAAGCGGCTAATAAGTACGTGGAAGCAAACTGGTAAGGCAGGAGTGGGAGGAAGCGTTCTCTAAAGACCTGTGAGATTTAAGAAGTATTGCGGACAGTTGTGGAAGCGTGCTTATCAGCTTTCAGAATAATATGGATAGGCTTTTGGGCGAAAACGCAAGGCTTACGGAGTTCTTGCAAGTGATGGAGAGGGAGAGTAGGAGGAAATAAGGAGGTCAGTAAACTGACATTTTTAGGTGGGTAATATTGTTTTTAGTGGTTCCAAATTAACAGGAGGAGCAAAATGCAGGAAATGAACCAAATCCCACTGGCAATATCTTCTCCGGCAAATATAAAAGAATATTTCAGCCGCTATATACTGGAAGTCAAAAAGCTATCATCTGGCTCGGAGTACAACTATAAACGAGGGCTGAAAAAAGTTTCTCAGTGCATGAAGGAAATGGGGCTGGTGGAAGAATCCATCTACGAAATAGGCACCATAGAAGGGCTTGATGCTGCCTGGCAAAAATTGAAGTCAGATTCCGATTTTTCAGCCATGGACAGAAACGGGCACAGAATGTATAGCTCAGGTTTCAATTGCTACCGCAAATTTGCCACGGGTGACATGTTCCATGAATACAGCTCCATTGATGTGAAAACCTTGGATGCGCCCATGAAATTGGAGAAGCCTGTCAAAGTAGAGTATAAAATTTGGAAGCGCTCTGGCATAATGAGAACTCAGACCGTCGTTTTGGCAAACTACGCTTGTGACATAGACCACGGTCATGCCACCTTCACCGCCGCCAGCACTGGGCACCAGTACATGGAAGCGCACCACATAATCCCTTTGAAGCTGCAGGAACGATTTTCCAGCAGTCTTGATGTCTACGCCAATCTCATTTCCCTTTGCCCCATCTGCCATAGGAAGATTCACTTAGGGATAAAGGAAGAACGCCGTCTGATGATTGACGACATTTATGAAAAACGCAAGGACAGGTTGGTAAAATGCGGCTTCGTTTTCGGCAAAGAAGAATTTGAAGATTTAGTTATGGGGGGATAGAATCCCTCTTTTTTCATAAAATGCAGGAAGAGGAGTGGGGGAGATACTATGCGGTATCTTGATACATACAAGATAAGGGCTAGAGGGGATGATACCCTTGCTGATTATGTGAAGGGGACTGTTCATAGAATTGGTGAAGTAGAAAACAAGGGCAAATTGAGATAAGAAGGTTCGTGAAAGGTATTGGAGAGAGGAATTTGTTTCTGGCAATTACTGTTTCCTGATGTTTTCCCAATGGCACTCTCCCACGGCAAGGAACGGAGCAAGAAGCCTCTCTAAAAGGGAAAGACCAGTCAATCTGATAACTCTGGAGTGATAGCCAAGGCTATTTTTTTGGACTTTCGAGGGAAAACTTGGTATAATGTAAGCTATGTGATTATCTGTCCCTGGGTAGGGATTCATTAAAATATGGAGTGTGAGTATCGTGCTGGATATTAAATTTGTGCGTGAGCACTTAGATGATGTGAAAACCATGCTGAAGAACCGCTGCAACGGCCTTGACCTGTCTGAGTTCGAGGGGCTGGAGCAGAAGCGCCGGGAACTCTTGCAGGAGACGGAGGCTTTGAAGGCTCGCCGCAATACTGTTTCCAAGCAGGTGGGCCAGATGAAGAAGAACGGCGAGGATGCCACCGAGGTCATGAATGAGATGCGCGAGGTGGGCGCCAAGATTTCTGCTCTTGATGCAGACCTCAAGGATGTGGAGGAGAAGCTCAGGGACATCATGCTCCATATCCCCAATATGCCCAAGGAAGATGTGCCCATCGGCAAGGATGACACGGAGAACCCCGAGGTGCGCAAGTGGGGCGAGCCGAGGAAGTTTGATTTTGAACCCAAAGCGCATTGGGATATCGGCACGGAGCTGGATATC